>CALKHU010000279.1 GCA_937991555.1 uncultured Caulobacter sp. | reverse complement strand
CGGCGCCGCGCCCGGCGTCTTCCCCGGCGGGGGTGGTCAGGGTCAGCATAAGGCGGCAGGCGGCGGGGCCCTCGACGTCCAGCCGCCAGCGCACAGGCCGGACCGGCTCGCCCGGTCCGCTCCAGCTGTACTCGAGCGTCTCCTGCGGCTCGCAGGCGGTCACGGCGCTGTCGATGACCGTGCCGGAGTCGGCGAAGTCGAGCCGCGCCCGGCCGCCTTCCCGCAACTCGATCTCGCCCGGGGCCAGCCACAGCGGCAGCTTCGCCGGATCGGTCAGCATCGACCAGACGGTCGCCGCGCTGTGGTCGAGGCGCCGGATCAGGGTGATGGCGGTCGCATCGGCGCGCCGTTCGATCAGGGCCGGAGCGGGCGGGGCTTCAACGTCGATCATCGGGCTCTCCAAGGGTGACGCGGCGAGCCTAGGACGGTCGCGCCGGCTGCGTCCTGACGTGGATCAACACGCGTCTCGCCAGCGCGCGCGGCGGTCGCTAGACCGATGGGCGCACACGATGGAGACCCGCGATGCCCGCCTATGTCGTCATGATCCGCGACCGCATGATCGATCCCGCCGAATTCGCAACCTACGGCCAGAAGGCGAGGGAGGCGCGCGGCGACCACAAGATCACGCCCCTGGCCTTCTACGGCCCGCACCAGACGCTGGAAGGGCCGGACCCGGAGGGCGTGGTGATCCTGCAGTTTCCCACGGTGGCTGAGGCCCGGGCCTGGTACGACAGCCCCGCCTACCAGGCGGCCCTGAAGCACCGGCTCGCCGGCGCCGAGTACCGCACCATCATCGTCGAGGGCGTGTAGCGGGCCGGGCGGAGTCTAGCCCAGCCCCTTCACCATCAACGCCACGCCGGTCGTCCCGGCCTCACGGTCCCTGCTGATCTCGCGATAGGCCTCGCTGTCGGCCCAGTCGCGGAGTGCGGCCTCGTCGGGAAAGGCCATCAGGATCACCTTCTGGTGCGGCCATTCGCCCTCGAGGACGACCGGCGCCTCGTCCGCGGCCAGCAGCCGGCCGCGGAAGCGCTGGAACACCTCCATGAAGCGGGCCTGGTATCGTCCGTAGGCGTCGCGGTCGTGGACGCTGATCTGCGCCAGGGCGTAGACGGTCACGCCGCCGCCACCTTCGCGCCGGCGGGGCTCGCCGCGTCGAGGGCGGACAGCCGCCCGATGGCCGCGTGCGCCTCGGCCATCAGCCGTCGGACGATCTCGCCGGCGGGCAGCACGTCATGGACGCCGCCGGCGCTCTGGCCCATCGCGAAACAGGATTTGTCGGGGTCGAGCCCTTCGACCTGGCCGCCGATACCGCCCAGGGCGTTGTTGCGGACGCTGATGCCGGCCTGGATCGGGAACGGCTGGATGTCCTGCGGCCGGCTCTCCCAGTCCTCGACGTAGGCGTTCTTCTTCACCCGCATCGGCTTGCCGCTGTAGCAGCGGGTCCGGACGGTGTCCTCGTCGGCCGCCTCGACGATGGTCTGGCGGTACAGATCGCCGGCGTGGGCCTCCTCGCTGGCGATGAAGCGGGTCCCCATCCACACGCCCTGGGCGCCGAGCGCCAGGCAGGCGGCGAGGCCGCGACCGTCGTACAGGCCGCCGGCGCCGACCACGGGGATCTTCACCGCCTCGACCGCCTGGGCGATCAGGGGCAGGGAGCCGACGAGCCCGGTGTGGCCGCCGCCCTCGCCGCCCTGGCAGATGACGGCGTCGCAGCCGGCCTGCTCGGCCTTCACGGCGTGCTTCACGGCGCCGCAGACGACCATGACCTTGAGGCCGGCCTTCTTCAGCTTCTCCATGATCGGCATCGGCACGCCGAGGCCGGCGACGAAGGACGACGCCCCCTCCTCGATGATGACGTCAACGCTGGCGGTCAGGCTCTCGGGGCTGGCGGCCAGCAGGTCGACCCCGAACGGCCGGTCGGTCAGGGCGCGGACCTTGCGCATCTGCTCGCGGATGAAGTCCGGCTGCGTGCCCGCCATGCCCAGCACGCCGTAGCCCCCCGCGTTGCTCACCGCCGCCGCCAGTTCGGCGTAGGACACCCCGCCCATGCCGGCGAGGAGTATCGGATGCTCGATCCCGAGCAGGTCGCAGAGCGGCGTGCGAAGTGACATGGCGGCGTATCCCCTTGGTCTCGTTTGAAACCATCATCCGCCATGCCGTGGCGCGGCTCAATGGTGACGCCGGGTCACTTTCCTTCCTTCACCGTCATGGCCCGAACGAGTCGGGCCATGACGAGAACTCGGGGCGAGCAAGCTCACCCGTCGTTCCGCTAGAAGATCGCGTAGCCCCCGTCGATCACGAAGGTGTCGCCGGAATGGTAGCTGCTGGCGTCCGAGGCGAGGTACACGGCGACGCCCCCGAAGTCGGCCGGCTCACCCCAACGGCGGGCAGGGACTCGGCTGATGACCTTGGTGGTGAAGGTGTCGTTGCCCTGGGCGCCGGCGGTCATATCGGTGGCGATCCAGCCCGGCAGGATGGCGTTGGCGCGGATGCCATAGCGGGCGTGCTCGACCGCGACCGACTTCATCATCGAGATCACCGCTCCCTTGGTGGCGGCGTAGGCCTCGTTGCGGCCGGCGCCCTCGATGGCGGCCAGCGAGGCGATGCCGACGATCGAGCCGCCGGGATCGCCGGCGTTGGCCCGCTCCACCATGTGCCGGCACGCTTCGCGGAAGGTCCAGAAGACGCCGTCCTGGTTCACCGACAGCACCTTGCGGTAGGTCTCGGTGGTCATCTCGACGAACGACGGCGACCCGCGGCCGATCCCGGCGTTGGCGATGACGGTGTCGATCCGGCCCATGGCGGCGACCGCTTCCCGCATGCCCTCGACGACGGCCTGTTCGTCGGCGACGTCGACGACCTGGGCCTTCACCCGGACGCCGTGGGCCATCAGCTTGCCTTCCGCCTCGGCGTTGCGTTCGGCGTTCGACCCCCAGATCACCACGTCCGAGCCGGACGCCGCCAGGGCTTCCGCCATGCCCAGGCCGATGCCGCGATTGCCGCCGGTGATCAGCGAGACCTTTCCGGTCAGGTCGAAGGGCTTGTAGGCCATGGTGCGTCGCTCCCGTCTTGAAACAGATGTTTGAGACGCAGGAAGGCGGCTGACGCCGGGTCCGTCAAGCGTCGAAGCGGTCGAACGCCTCGGCGATCACGCGGCGGGTCTCCTCCCATTCGACGGCGGCCATCGCCTCGTCGCGGGTGAAGAAGGCGGCCTCGGCCGCGTCGTCGCCGGCCACCGGCTCGCCGCCGGTCCAGCGGGCGGCGTAGTCGATCATCACATAGTGCCGCGTGACCTCGCCCGACTCGCGGGAGGTGAAGACGCCGTCGACCACATCCAGCAGGCCGGTCAGCTCGGCTTCGACGCCGGTCTCTTCCTTCAGTTCGCGCAGGGCCGCCTGGTCCACGGCCTCCCCCCATTCGATGCGTCCGCCGGGCAGGCTCCACTGCCCCAGGCGCGGCGGCGTGCCGCGCTTGATCAGCAGCACGCGGTCGCCCTTCAGGCAGACCACGCCGACGGTGGGAACGGGACGCTGGAGGGCGGGGGCGACGGACACGGCGACTCGGCTCGAGGGGTCGGCTCCTGGGCCGGCGGAGGCTGCTCTACGCCGCCGTCCAGCCGCCGTCCACGGTATAGGCGGCGCCATTGACCGAGGCCCCGGCGTCGCTGACCAGATACAGCAGCAGGCCTGACAGCTGCTCGACGGTGACGAACTGCTTGGTCGGCTGGGCGGCGAGGATGACGTCCTGCATCACCGCCTCCTCGCTGATGCCGCGGGCCCTGGCCTGGTCGGCGATCTGGGCTTCGACCAGGGGAGTCTTCACGTAGCCGGGGCAGATCGCGTTGCAGGTGACGCCCTGCCGGGCGACCTCGAGCGCAACGCTCTTGGTGAAGCCGAGCACGCCGTGTTTGGCGGCCACGTAGGCGCTCTTGAACGGCGAGGCGACGAGGCCGTGGGCCGAGGCGATGTTGACGATGCGGCCGCGGCCGGCGGCGCGCATCGGCGGCACGGCGGCGCGGGTGGCGTGAAACACCGAGTTCAGGTTGATCGCGATGATCCGGTCCCACTGCTCGGTCGGAAACTCGTCCACCGGCGCGACATGCTGGACGCCGGCGTTGTTGACCAGGATGTCCAGGCGTCCGAACGCGTTGCGGGTCGAGCTGACCAGGTCGGCGATCCGGTGCGGCTGGGTCATGTCGGCGTCGTGGTAGAGCACCTCGACCCCGTTACGAGCGGACAGGCCGGCGCGCGTCGCCTCGATGGCGTCAGGATCGCCGAGACCGTTGAGCACGATGTTCACGCCCTGCCGCGCGAGGCCCTCGGCGAGGCCGAGGCCGATCCCGCTGGTCGATCCGGTGACGATGGCGACCTGGCCCTTGAGCCCGTAGTCCATGGCGCGCTGCCTTCCTGTTATGCTGCGGCGCAGCATAAACCACGGGACCAGCGGCCGCGAGGCCCGTTTTTCACTGCCTGCTGAATTACTGGGCGGCGGCTGGATACGGCCGGTGGAAGACCCAGTCGGCGTCCGAAGACAGGTCCTTGCGGAAGGCGTAGCCGGCGACGTCGAAGCCCTTGAGGTCCGCGGCCTTCTCGATCCGGTTGTCGATCGCGTACCGCGCCATCAGCCCGCGCGCCTTCTTGGCGAAGAAGCTGATCTGCCGCGCGACCCCGTCTTTCTCCTCGAAGAACCGGCAGGTGATCACTGGCAGGGTCAGCGCCCTCGCGTCGACCGCGCCGAAGTACTCCTGGCTGGCCAAGTTGATCAGCGTCTTTTCGCGGCGCCCCTCGGCGGCCTCGTTCAGGGCCAGGGCGATGCGGTCGCCCCAGAAATCGTACAGGCTCTTGCCGCGTTTCGTCTTCAGGCGCGTGCCCATCTCCAGCCGGTAGGGCTGTATGGCGTCCGCGGGGCGCAGCAGGCCATAGAGGCCGGACAGGATGCGCAGGTGCTTCTGCGCCCAGGCGAAGCCCCTGGCGTCGAGCGACCGGGCGTCCAGGCCGGCGTAAACGTCGCCGTTGAACGCCAGCGCCGCCTGCAGTCCGTCCTCGACGGACGGGTCGAAGGCCTGGAACCGCTCGTGATTCAACGTCGCCAGCGGCTCTGACAGGTCCATCAGCCGGCGCAGGTCGGAGACCCGCAGCCTGCGCGTCACCGCGTCGAGCTCGGCGATGTCGTCCTTCATCTGCGGCGTGGTCAGCGGCAGGGTCCGGGACGGCGGCTCGAAGTTGAGCGCCTTGGCGGGCGAGATGACCATCAGCATGGCGGGGCAGATAGGGCGCCCGGGCCCATAAGGCCAGACGTTCCATCGTCGCCTGCCTTGCGGCGGCCTGCCGGCCCGCGCAGGATCGCGCCGACCCCGGAGGATCCGTCATGCGCGCCCTGTTCCCCGCTGCTCTCGTCGCCGCCGCAAGCCTGTCAGCCTGCAGCCTGCCGACGGTGGACAAGGAGGCCGACGCCAAGGCCCGGGCGCTCTACGACCAGATCCGCACTGGCGCCGACCTGTCGGCCAATCCGGACCTCGGGCCCGAGCTCCGGACGCCGGAAGCGCGGGCCGGGCTGGCGGAGATCAGGGCCTCCCTGCCGCCCGGCGCGCCGACGGCGGTCGCCAACCGCAGCTGGAGCTTCAACGCCGGGACCGGCGGAACGACCGCGCGCCTGGTCCACGCCTACACTTACCCGTCGGCGACGGTGCTGACCGAGACTGTGCTGGCCAAGGGCGGGGACAAGGTCTGGACGATCACAGGCTTCCATCTGAAGTTCGAAGCGCCCGGAGGGACGCCCAGCCATCCCGCTCCGCCCGCGGTCACCATCGAGGATCAGCCTAAGGACGTTTGATGAGCAGCGCAGCTGCACTGATCTTGATGGCGGCGATGTTCCACGTCGCGCCGGCGAGCGCCGGGTCGCCGAAGCGAGTGGATGGCGAGGTCTGCTACGACCAGCTCGTGATCGGTACGGTGACGAGCTATATTGACGGTGTCTCGCTATCGGATCTGACCGGCGAGGTCTGGCTGGGCGCTCGCTATGATCTTGAGGTCCGTGTCGATGAAGTTCTCGAGGGGGCGCGTCTTCCAGGCAAGATCACGGTCCGGGCCACAATGACGTCTCAGCACAAGACGCCGGTGGAGATGCTGTTCTACGTCCAGTGGCTGGATGACGGGGTGTACTGGGCGCCGGACTGGCTTCCGGTCAGGCGCGACTCGGCTGGTCGGCAGATGCGATCAGAAAGCCCTCCACCCCGCTGCACGAGCTAGAACAGCACCCGCGGGTTCATGATCCGCTTCGGATCGAGCGCCGCGCGGATGGCGCGCAGGGCCTCGACCTCGACGTCCGCCTTGTAGCGCAGCGCGTCGGCGGTCTTGGCGGCGCCCAGGCCGTGCTCGGCGC
>CALKHU010000278.1 GCA_937991555.1 uncultured Caulobacter sp. | reverse complement strand
TCGGTTTGAAGACCCGGCCGTAGCGCTCCATGTAGTTGTCCTGCACCTCGATGTCCGCCTGGGTGAAGAAGCGGAAGATCTGGGTCAGCAGGTTGCGTTCGCCGTCATTGAGGTTGGCCGCCCAGTCCTTGCAGTCCTCGCCGAGCGGGACCTCCTCGGGCATCCAGTGGACCTGCTGCTGCTTCTTCCACATGTCGAACGCCCACGGATACCGGAACGGCTTGTAGGCGGCGGACGGCGTGAGCAGGCCGGGCTGGATCAGCTTGGACGAGGCGGACACGGCGGCTTCGGTTCCTTCAGGCTGGCGGATTCGGGCGGGACGACGCGTTTACGATACCAGTCAATTCGACAACATCTAGCGGCGAGTTAACGCACCCACCCAATATGTTGTGAGCGGACGGGGATAAGTCGACGCGGCGGCGGCGACGCGAAACTCCCCTCCAGGTGGAGCGACGGCCGCATATTTCGCGCACTGGTGGTGCAACGGGCGCGAATCGGCGCCTACTCCCGGTTGTTCAGGACGCGCACTGCGTGCGTCGGGAAAGGGAGAGACATCGTCATGAGGATCGCCAGGACCCTGGCTGCGGCGCTGGCCGCGGGGGCCGTCGCCGCCGGCGCCGCGCCCGCTCTCGCGCAGGTCGAGCCGCTTGTCGGCCAGATCGCGCTGTTCGGCTACGACTGGTGCCCCGAGGGCTGGCAGAAGGCCAACGGCGCCAACCTGCCTGTGAACGCCTACCAGGCGCTCTATTCGCTGTACGGGGTGACCTACGGCGGTTCGCCGAACACGACCTTCAACCTGCCGAACCTGACCGACCGAGCGCCCACCGGCGCCTCGGCGGCGCATCCCATCGGGACGGCGTTCGGCGCGGCGAGCACGACCCTGACCGTCGCCCAGATGCCGGGGCACACCCACACCCTGCGCGCGGCCTCCGCCGGGCCGACGACCAACAATCCGGCCGGCGGATCGCTGGCCACCTTCCCGGCGGGCGCCAACATCTACGCCGCCGCCACCGCCACTCCCACCGTGGCCATGAACAGCGGGGCTATCGGCATGTCCGGCGGCGGCGCCCCGGTGCCGACCCAGAGCCCGGCGCTCGCCCTCAACTGGTGCGTGGCCACGAACGGCTACTACCCGCAGCGGCCGTAGGGGGATGACCATGACGACTCCGAAAGTCCTCGCCGCGGCAGCCTGCGCCCTGACCGTACTGGCCGCCGGGACCTCCGCCCGGGCGCAGGCGTCCGACTACCTCACCGGCCAGATCGCGCCCTTCGGCATCCGCTGGGGCTGCCCCGACGGCTGGCTGCCGGCCGACGGCCGGCAGTTGACGGTGGCGCAGTACACCCCGCTGTTCTCGCTCTACAGCAACCGCTTCGGCGGAGACGGCGTGACCACCTTCAAGCTGCCCGACCTGCGCGACCGGATCCCCACCGGATACTCGTCCTCCCATGCGCTGGGCGCTGCGTTCGGGGCGACGGTGACCACGCTCGGCTACGCCCAGCTCCCGCCGCACAGCCACGCGCTCCAGGCGGCCCCGGCGACGCCGTCGACGCCGAGCCCCGTCGGCGGAGCGCTGGCCACCTATCCGGCCGGACAGCCGATCTTCGCCGCCTCGTCGGCGACGCCGGCGACAACGCTCAACCCGCTCGGCGTCGATCCCGTCGGCGGCGGCCAGCCGATCGGGACCCAGACGCCCGCCCTGGCGATCACCTGGTGCGTGGCCGTCGACGGATCCTACCCGCCGCAGCCCAACTGACCGACGGGGGGCGGCGGCCGCCCAGGCGGCGGCCGCGCCCTTTGCGTGTATTTTTCGCGCAGAGGTAGACAGCTCCTCGATATGGGTTTCTACTTTCGGTTGCCGGTGGCGGGAGGATCATCCTGCGCGGCATCGAGAGAGGGAGACACCGATGAAGTCCACACTACGGGCGGCCCTGGCCGCCACGGCTGCGTTCGCCGCCATCGCAGGCGCCGCGCCGGCCTTCGCCCAGGCCGAGCCGTTCATCGGCCAGGTCACCCTGTTCGGGATGAACTGGTGCCCGAGGAACTGGCTGCCGGCCAACGGCCAGACCATGAGCATCGCCCAGAACAGCGCCCTCTTCTCGCTGTTCGGCACCCAGTACGGCGGCGACGGCGTGGCGACCTTCGCCCTGCCCAACCTGCAGGGCCGCGCGCCGGTCAGCGCCAGCAGCAGCTACCCGGTCGGCACGGCCTGGGGGAACACCCAGGTGACGATGACCATCGCCCAGATGCCGGCCCACACCCATGTGGTGCTGGCCTCGTCCGCCGGCCCGACGGTGAACAGCCCGTCCGGCGCGTCGCTGGCCACCTTCCCGGGCAGCAACCCGATCTACGCGGCGCCGTCCTCGACGCCCGACATCCCGATGAACCCGGCGATCGTCTCGTCCGTCGGCAACAACCAGCCGATCCCCACCCAGAGCCCCGTCCTGGCGATGATCTGGTGCGTGTCGATGCAGGGCGTGTTCCCGAGCCGGCCCTGAGGAGACCAGGATGCGCAGATTGAAGACCCTGGCCGCGGCGGCCGCGTCCGCCCTGGCCCTCATGTCGACCGCCTCGCCGGCATCGGCGCAGGTCGAGCAGTACATCGGCTCGCTGTTCCAGTTCGGCATGAACTGGTGCCCCGACGGCTGGTTCCCCGCCGACGGCCGGCTGCTGTCTATCAGCCAGTACACCGCCCTCTACAGCCTCTACGGGGTCGCCTACGGCGGCGACGGCAGGGTGACCTTCGCGCTGCCGGACCTGCGGACCCGGATGCCGGTTTCGACCTCAAACGACCTTCCCACCGGCGCCATGGACGGCACGGCGAACGTGACGGTGCTGCAGATGAACCTGCCGGCCCACCGGCACGTGCTCAACGGCGACGACACGGGCCCGGCGACCAACAGCCCGTCCGGCTCGATGCTGGGGATGTTCCCGTCGGGCCAGACCATCTACGCCGCCCCCGCCGCCCCGCTGTCGCAGATCATGAACTACGCGATGATGCACGCCACCGGCGGTTCCAACCCGCTGCCGGTCCAGAGCCCCGTCCTCGCGGTGTCCTGGTGCGTGGCGTACGAGGGGGTCTATCCCTCGCACCCCTGAAGCGGTTCTCTTGACGCCGCCCCTGCCTCGCCACAGGCAGGGGCGGCCGACAGGGAGAAGCTGATGATCACGGTCTATGGCGCGCTCGGATCGGGCAGCGTGCCGGTCGAGGCGGCGATGACGCTGGCCGGAGTCGACTACACGGTCGTCGAAGGGGCCACCTGGGAGCACGACGCCGCCGTCCTCGAGCGGGTGCGGCGGGTCAATCCGCTGGTCCAGATCCCGGCCGTGGTGCTGGAGTCGGGCGAGATCCTGACCGAAAGCGGGGCCATCCTGACCTGGCTGGCCGACCGGCATCCCGAAGCACGGCTCGGCCCGCCGGTCGGCCACCCGCTGCGCGGCCAGTTCCTGCGCTGGATGACCTACATTCCGGCCTCGATCTATTCGATGTTCTGGGTTCGCGACGAGCCCGGCCGTCTGGCCGGCCCCGACCCGGAAGCCCAGGCGCGGGTCAAGGCCGCCACCGCCGAGCGCATCGCCGACTGCTGGCGGATGATGGACCGGCAGATCGTCCCGGCCGGCGACTACCTTCTCGGCGACGACGTTTCCGTGCTGGATCTCTACGTCGCCGTCGTCAGCCGCTGGGGGCCGGGCCGCAACCGCTTCTATCGCGAGGCGCCGGGGATGACCCCGGTGGTCAGGCGCGTCGACGCCGACCCCCGCCTGGCGACATTCTGGGCCGCGCGCTTTCCGTTCGCCCCGGGATGGGAGCGGTAGGCGCCGGCGGTTGATTGACTCCCGCGCCCGGATAAGAACATTTCGGGAACATGTCGTTCGACCAGGACGCCCGCAACGACGGGCCCGCCCTCACGCCGCAACCGCCCGTCTCCCTCGCCGACTGCGCCCGCGAGGGGTGGACGGTGATGGTGAACTGCGAGTCGTGCCGTCGCCTGACCTACGCCGGGGCGGAGGCCTGCGACGCCGTGGTCGCGCAGCATCCGCTGGCCGACGCCTGGGCCGAGGGCTGGATCACCTGCGAGCGGTGCGGCGGACCGGTGGCCGGCATCCTGGTCGAGGACCGGGGCTCGTACGGCCGCCCGCCCCGGGTGATCGAGCGGTGCTGCCTGCCCGGCTGCTGGCCGGATCCCGAGTACCGGCGGCGGTGGAGAGGGGGATGACGTTCGAGACCCTGGGCGGCGTGCTGACGCCGGGCGCCGTGCTGACGTTCGAATGCGCGGGATGCGGCCACGGCGCCGCCTGGCCGGCCGCGCGCGCGATCCGGCGCTTCGGCGCCTTCGCCCCGCCCTATGACGTCCGCAACCGGGCGCGGTGCGGCGCCTGCGGCGGCCGGCGGGTGCGGGTGTTCGTGCAGCCCGCGCCGTGACCGCGCCCGCCTGGCGACGGACGGCCGACGGGCTCCCGCTTACCGGGACAAGCCCTGTCCCTCGTACTCCAGACCGAGGCGCGCCATGCGCTCGGGGCGTTGGCGCGGGTCGCGAAACGGTCCGGCTTCGGCAGTCTCGACGGCCTTCACCGCGCCTTCCAGAAGCAGCTGGGCGTGACCCCGGGGGAGTACCGCCAGCGCTTCGGACGGCAGGCGGTCAGCGCGGGCCGGCCGCCCGCAGCAGCGCCTCGATCGCCCAGCGCTTGATGGCTCGGGCCTCGGCGTCGTCGACCCGCAGGACATCCTTCAGGGCCACCATCGCCTCCGTGCCGATGATCAGCGACAGGGCCTTGGCGAGACGGTCGAGCTCCCCCGACGGCACGGCGTCGCGCAGCGGCTCCAGCGCCTGCTCGATCAGCGGCAGGCGGCGGTTCTGGCGCAGCGGCAGGCCGCCGCCGTCGTCGCCGCGGGCGACGCGCTCGACCGAGCGGGCCAGCATGATCCGCATCGCCGGCTCGTTGGCGAGGACCATGTCATGGAACGCCGCATCCACCCGGTGCAGCCGCCCCGCCGGATCGGCCGGCGCGTCCGGACCGCCGAACAGGGCCTCCGCCTCGGGGGTGGCGACGTCCATCGCCGCCTCCGCCAGCAGGGCGTCGACGCTCGGAAAATAGCGGTAGGCGGTGGCGCGGGAGACCAGGGCCTCCTCCGCCACCGCCTCCAGGGTGGGCGTCAGGCCCTTCCGCACGAGGCGCGAGGCCGCCTGCAGAAGGTCCTTCCGCGTACGCTGCTTCTGGTTCGGACGTCCGGTCACGCCGGGTCCTGCGGCAGCTGTTGGATGATGGCGGCGAGGTCGAGCCACACGTTCTCGCGCCGGATCTGGCCGCTGTCGGCGAACTCGACGACGTGCAGAAGGCGGAAGCTGAGCGGCCGTCCGCCGCCCTCGAGGCCGAACGGGCGGCCGACCGCGCGGCCGGTCCAGCGCGACTCGTCGACCATGAAGTCCTCGCCGTAGAGCCGGCGCAGGGTCTCGATGCGACCGTCGGAGAGGTCGGCGAACAGGCTCTCGTAGAACGGGCGCGTCTCTTCGCGGCCATGGGCCGGGCCGGCCGGCCAGCCGACGATGTCGTGCTCGACGTCCTCGGCGAGCGTGGCGAGCACGCCGGCGACGTCGTCGGCCTGCTCGAAGCCGAAGTGCTCGTCCATGCTGGCGTCCATCTGGTCTCGGGTCAGGGCCATCTTCGGGTTCCTCTGGTCTCGAATGCGATGGCGTCGTTATAATGAGATGTTAGTCTCACGACAAGTTACAATCTCATAATCTTTCGACGGATTTTCCGAAGCGGCTTGTCGGATCGGTGCGCGGTCGGGCGTCCTGTGGACAGCAACGCGAGGAGGACACCCGCATGTATGTCGATGGCTTCATCGTCGCCGTCCGCAAGGACCGGCTCGAAGACTACAAGGCGCTCACCGAGCTCGCCGGAACGATCTGGATGGAGTACGGGGCGCTGTCCTACGTCGAGTGCGTCGGCGACGACGTGCCCTACGGCGAGCTGACCTCGTTCCCGCGCGCCGTCCAGGCGACGGACGACGAGGTCTGCATCTTCTCCTGGATCACCTACGAGAGCCGCGAGCAGCGCGACGCGATCAACGCCAAGGTCATGGCCGACCCGCGGCTCAAGGGGCCCGAGGACATGCCGTTCGACGGCAAGCGGATGATCTGGGGCGGGTTCCGGGTCCTGACCCGCTACTAGGGCCGCAACGAGCCGATAGAGCGCGACATCATCGCCGCCTCGGTGCGGTTGCGGGCGCCGAGCGCCTTCAGGATCGCGCGGACGTGCAGCTTCACGGTCGGAAGGGCGATGCCCATCTGCCGTGCGATCTCGAGGTTGGTGTGCCCCTGGACCAGGGCGTCCAGGACCTCCAGCTGGCGCGGGGTCAGCGCCTGGCCGCGGCCGGGGGCCGGCGCCCCCTCCGGCTCCGGGAAGTATCGCCCGCCGGCCAGGACCACGGCCATGGCTGCGTCGACCAGCTCGGACGTCGAGTCGCGGGTGACATAGCCGTCGGCCCCCGCCGCCGAACAGGCGCGGGCGGCGGCCGGGTCGTGGCGCGCGTCCATGACCAGGATATCGCCGTCCGTGAGACCGCGCAGTCTGCGGACGCCGGCCTCGCGCCCAAGGCCCGGGAGGGACAGCTCGACGATCACCAGAGGCCCGGCGACGCCGGCCAGCATGGCGATCGCCGCGTCCAGCGTGGTGGCCACGCGCACGCGCGCGTCAGGGACGCGCCGAAGGATCATCCCGGTCAGCCGCTCGACGCACAGGGTCTGGTCATCGACGATGAGGACGTCCCGACTCACAAATGGTCTCCGATAGCCCCCCGGCAAGTCGCCGCCCGGGCGGTATCTAGGTCGCGACGCCCGACCGCACAATACCCATAATGGAGATATGGCTTTTCCCCGACACACATGGATAGTACTTACGGACTATGTGAACGCAAAACCATCGGTCTATCATATCATTCTCAATCCAATCGACAGAATTAGATTACACTAGACCTCACCAGGATAATTTGCGCGCTTTGTAATACCTCACCGCCACAAACATTATTTACTGTTATTTAGGTCGCTGAAAACAATCCTCTGAACGACGCGCCGCATCTGGACAATGACCGCGTCTTCCGGGGATTCGTCATGGAAGCTCTGCTCGCGACGGACGATCAGCTTCGAGCAGACAGGGGCGGCGATATCGACCGTCGCGGACGCGGCCCGACGGAGGGCCGTGGTGACTGATCCGACACCGACTTCCAGCCGATCGACCCTGTTCCCCGACGCCTCGCGCCGCGTCCTGGCGCACCTGGAACGGGCCCAGGCGCTGTCGAACACCGGCAGCTGGGAATGGGACATCGCGTCGGGGGAGATTCTCTGGTCGAACCAGATCTTCCGCATCTTCGGCCGTGATCCGGCGACGTTCGCGCCCAGCTACCAGGCCTTTCTGGCCTGCGTTCACCCCGCCGACCGCGAGGCCGTGTCGGCGGCGGTCGACGCCGCCGTCGCCGGCGCGCCCTATCATCTGGAACACCGTATCATCCGCCCCGACGGCGAGGTGCGCATCGTCCGCGAACACGGCGAGGTGGTCCGGGACGAGGACGGCGCGCCGCTCCGCATGCTCGGCGCGGTGCAGGACGTCACCGAGCAGAGGGCCCTCCGGGCCGCCTCGCGCCGCAGCGAGGACATGCTGGCCGGCATGATGGCCATTTCGCCCGAAGCCATCGTGGTCACCGATTCCGAGGGGCTGATCCGCTTCTTCAGCGCCGGCGCCGAGGCGGTGTTCGGCTACAGCCAGGCCGAGGTGCTGGGTTCGAGGGTCGAGCGGCTTATGCCGCCCGATGCGCGCGAGGCCCACCGCCGCCATGTCGAGGGCTTCGGCGCCGGCGAGCGTTCCAGCCTGCGCATGCACGACCGGACGGAGATCCGCGGCCTGCGCCGCAACGGCGAGAGCTTTCCGGCCGAGGCCTCGCTGGCCCGGCTGGAGACGGCCGAAGGGCAGTTCTACGCAGCCATCGTCCGCGACCTCTCAGACCGCAGGGCGAACGAGCAGCGGCTGCTCGAGGCCTGGGAGGCGGCCGAACGCGCCAGCCGTTCGAAGTCGGTGTTCCTGGCCAACATGAGCCACGAGATCCGGACGCCGCTGAACGGAATCCTCGGCGTCGCCCAGGCCTTGGCGAGGACGCCGCTGTCGCCGTCGCAGCAGGAGATGGTCCAGCTGATGGAGGTGTCGGGGCGGGCGCTCGAAAGCCTTCTTGGCGACATCCTCGACCTGGCCAAGGTCGACGCCGGCCGGCTGGTGGTCTGCTGCGAGCCGTTCGACCTGCGCGCCCTCGCGGTCGAGGTGCACGCCCTGTTCGCCGCCAGCGCGCGTGAGAAGGGCGTCGATCTGCGGCTCGAGATCGGCCCGGGCGCAGACGCCTGGTTCGCGGGCGACGCGCTGCGTATCCGCCAGGTGCTGTCGAACCTGCTGAGCAACGCCGTGAAGTTCACCCGCGAGGGCGAGATCCGGCTGTCCGTCGCCGCCTGCGAAACCGGGACGGGCGGCGCGGTCCGGCTGTCGGTCAGCGACACCGGCGTCGGCTTCGACGCGGCCCAGGCCGAGCGGCTGTTCGAGCGCTTCGAACAGGCCGACGGCTCGACGACGCGAAACTTCGGCGGCACGGGCCTGGGCCTGGCGATCTCGCGATCCCTGGTCGAGCTGATGGGCGGCTCGATCTCCGCCGCCGGCGAGCGGGGCAAGGGCGCGGTCTTCACCGTCGACCTGCCGCTGCAACGCGCGGTACCGCCGCCGACGTGCGGGCCCGATACCGCGGCGACAACGGCGGCGGACGCGCGGACTGCCCGGGTGCTCCTCGCCGAAGACCACCCGACCAACCGGCGGGTCATTGAACTGATCCTCGACCAGACGCCGGTCAGCCTCGAGATGGTCGAGAACGGCGAACAGGCCGTCGCCGCCTGGGCGCGCGGCGACTACGACCTGGTGCTGATGGACATGCAGATGCCGGTCATGGACGGTCTGACCGCCATCCGCGAGATCCGGGCGCGCGAGGCGGCCCTCGGCAGGCCTCCCGTGCGCATCGTCACCCTGACCGCCAATGCCCTGCCCGAGCACCGGCGTGCGTCGGAGGAGGCCGGGGCCGACGACTTCCTGACCAAGCCGGTCAATGCGGCGAGGCTGATCGAGGCGGTTCTGGCACCGTTCGGCTGACCGGCCGGTGGCGATTTCACTCCCCCGCCGGGACGAAGGTTGCTAGGCCTGCCTCCGCGATGGCCGAGATCACCCGCTTCTCCCTGCTGTTCGACCCCGCCGAGGACCGCGTCGCCCTCGACATGCTGGACGACGCCGGCGCGGTGACGCGGCTGTGGCTGACCCAGCGGCTGTGCCGGGGGCTGACGCCGGTGCTGACCCCGCTCGTCGCCGGCGAGTCGGCGGACGCCTCCCGTCAGTCCTGGGCCCAGGCGGCCGCCGTCGAGGCCATGGCCGGGACCCCGCCGGTGACGCCGGGCGCGGAGGCGACAGTCGGGCTGGTGCACGAGGTGACCGTGGCCCCGGCGACGGGCCGCGTCGGCCTGACGTTCCGGTTCGGGGGCCGGTCGCTGGAGCTCGGCCTGTCGACGATCGCCCTCCGCCAGACCCTGGCCGAGCTCTACCGCCTGCACGCCGCCGCCGGCTGGCCGCTCGACCTGTGGCCCGCCTGGATCGCCGACCCCGCCCGCGAGGCGGCCGCCGAGGGCGGGGTGAACTAGGAGGGTTTCTCCGGAAGCGGAACAAGAAAAAGGGCGGCGTCCTGCGACGCCGCCCTTCTCGTTGGCCAGTGAGTGACCGGACTTAGAAGTCCATGTCGCCCGTTGGATCGGCCTGCGCCGATCCAACCCTTCCGGTGATGGGCGACTTGATGGACTTCCCTAGAAGTCCATGTCGCCCATGCCGCCCATGCCGCCCGGCATGCCGCCGGCGGCTGGAGCGTTCTTCTTCGGAGCCTCGACGATCGCCGCTTCCGTGGTGATCAGCAGGCCCGAGACCGAGGCGGCGTCCTGCAGCGCGGTGCGGACGACCTTGGCCGGGTCGATGACGCCCATCTGGACGAGGTCGCCGTACTCTTCGGTCTGGGCGTTGAAGCCGAACGACGCCGAGGCGTTGTCCAGGATCTTGCCGACGACGATCGAGCCTTCGACGCCCGCGTTCTCCGAGATCTGGCGGATCGGAGCCTGCAGGGCGCGACGGACGATGGCGATGCCGGCCGTCTGGTCGTCGTTGTCGCCGGTCAGCGACTCGAGGGCCTTCGAAGCCTTCAGGAGGGCGACGCCGCCGCCCGGGACGATGCCTTCCTCGACCGCGGCGCGGGTGGCGTTCAGCGCGTCATCGACGCGGTCCTTGCGCTCCTTCACCTCGACTTCGGTGGCGCCGCCGACGCGGATCACCGCGACGCCGCCGGCCAGCTTGGCCAGACGTTCCTGCAGCTTTTCCTTGTCGTAGTCGCTGGTGGTGTCCTCGATCTGACGCTTGATCTGGGCGATGCGGGCCTCGATCTCGTCCTTGCCGCCGACGCCGTCCACGATCGTGGTGTCGTCCTTGGTGATCGCGACCTTCTTGGCGCGGCCGAGCATGTCGAGGGTGACGTTCTCGAGCTTGATGCCGAGGTCTTCGCTGATGACCTGGCCGCCCGTCAGGATGGCGATGTCTTCCAGCATGGCCTTGCGGCGGTCGCCGAAGCCCGGAG
>CALKHU010000277.1 GCA_937991555.1 uncultured Caulobacter sp. | reverse complement strand
CGACGAACTTGCCGACGACGCCCTTCTTGCGGAGCATCTGGGTGACGGTCAGCACCAGGTCGGTGGCGGTCGCGCCCTCCGGCAGAGCGCCGGTCAGGCGGAAGCCAATCACTTCGGGGATCAGCATCGGGATGGCCTGGCCGAGCATGGCGGCCTCGGCCTCGATGCCGCCGACGCCCCAGCCGAGGACCGACAGGCCGTTGACCATGGTGGTGTGCGAATCGGTGCCGACCACGGTGTCCGGATAGGCGACGTCATGCTCGAGGCCGGCGTCCTTGGCGGTCCAGACGGTCTGGGCCAGGTATTCGAGGTTGACCTGGTGGCAGATGCCGGTGCCCGGGGGCACGACGCGGAAGTTGTTGAAGGCCGAGCTGCCCCAGCGCAGGAAGCGGTACCGCTCGATGTTGCGCTCGTACTCCTTGTCGACGTTGGCGTCGTAGGACTTGGCGCTGCCGAAGTAGTCCACCATCACCGAGTGGTCGATGACCAGGTCGACCGGGATCAGCGGGTTGATCTTGGTCGGATCGGCGCCCAGCGAGGTCATGGCGTCGCGCATGGCGGCCAGGTCGACGACGGCCGGCACACCGGTGAAGTCCTGCATCAGCACGCGCGCGGGGCGGAAGCTGATCTCGTGCTCGGTCGAGCCCTTGTTCTCGAGCCAGGCGGCCACGGCCTTCAGGTCGGCCTCGGTGGTGTCGACGCCGTTCTCGTTGCGCAGCAGGTTCTCGAGGAGGACCTTCATCGAGACCGGAAGTCTCGAAATTCCCTTCAGACCGCCTTCCTCTGCGGCGCTGAGGCTGTAGTAGACGTAGGACGTCCCGCCGACCGAGAGGGTGCGGCGGGTTTGCAGGCTGTCGATTGAAGCCATTGTCGGAGAGTCCCTTCCTGTTCACGGCCGCCCGAAAACCACTTCCGGGATCGCGCGCTCGATCGGGACACACAGCGTCCCGGCCGGCGCGGCGGACGTCCGCGCGCGGGCGCGCGGGGCCGATGGCGGGGTGCATACTCCGCGTTTCGCCAAACGTCCATGTCGTCGTCAGGGGCTTTGCGAACACCTCGCAGGTGGCGCCGTGATTTCCCGCCTGGACGTCGAGAACCTCGCCATCCGCCGCGGCGATCGCCTGCTGTTCGAGTCCCTTTCGTTCAGCATCGCCGCCGGCGAGGCGGTCGCCCTGACCGGGCGCAACGGCGCCGGCAAGACCAGCCTGCTCCGGGCCGTGGCCGGCCTGCTGCGCCCGCTCTCGGGGCGGGTTAGCTTCGACGGCGCCGAGCCGGCCGAGGCCGCCGGCCGCCTGCACCTGCTCGGCCACCTCGACGGCCTCAAGAGCGGCCGCACGGCCTGGGAGGAGTTGCGCTTCGCGGCGCTCTGGTGCGGCGGCACGGAGGCCTCGGCCCGGGAGGCCGCCGAGACGCTCGAACTGCGGCGGCTGCTGCCGCTGGAGGTCCGGCGCCTGTCGGCTGGCCAGCGCCGCCGCCTCGCCCTGGCGCGACTTCTCGCCGCGCCCCGGTCGCTGTGGCTTCTGGACGAGCCGCTGGCCCCGCTGGACGCGACCTGGCGCGCGCGGATGGGCGAGCTGATGGCGGCCCACATCGCCGGCGGCGGCATGATTCTGGCCGCCGTGCACGATCCGCTCCCCCTGCCCGCCCGCGGCCTGGAGATCGGCGCATGAGGCCGCTGGTCGTCCTGCTGGCGCGCGAACTGTCCCTGGCCTGGAGCCGCGGCGGCGGATCGCTGCCGGCGCTGGCCTTCTACGCCGGGGTCGCCACCCTGCTGCCGTTCGCGATCGGGCCGGAGCCGGCGCGGCTGTCGGCGATCGCTCCCGGCTTTGCCTGGCTCGCGCTGGCCCTGGCCTCGTTGCTGTCTCTCGAGCGGCTGTTCGAGCGCGACTTCGAGGACGGAACGCTGGATCTCCTCGCCCTCGGCCCCGCGCCGCTGGAGGCGGTCTGCGCGGTCAAGTGCCTCGCCCAGTGGCTGACCGTCGGCCTGCCCCTCGCCGTCGCCGCGCCGCTGGCCGCCATCGCCCTCGGCGCGCCGGTGGCGCTCGCGCCGCTGGTCGCCGCCTGCGCCGCGCTGGGCGGCCTGGCCTTCGCCTTCGTCGGCGGCCTCGGCGCCGCGCTCGCCCTGGGCAGCCGCCGCGGCGGCCTGCTGATCGCGGTGATCGTGCTGCCGTTGTTCGCGCCGCCGGTGATCTTCGGCGGCGGGGCCCTGGGGCAGTTCGCCGCCGGACTGCCGTGGACGGCCGGACTCACCCTGCTGGCGGCCTGGACCGCGGCGGCGGTCGCCCTGACCCCGCTGGCCATGGCCGCCGCCTGCCGGAACGCGGTCGACTGACGCCCGGCCGCCGAAAAGCGCTGACATTACAAATTGTTCAACAAGTCAGGATTGCAACGTTCTGACAAACGGCGGCCACAGAGAGGATTCATCGTCCGCTCCACCACAAAAAGGGGACGTCCCATGACTTCTGTGTTTCGTAGATCCGCGCTGCTGGCCGGCGCGATGACCCTGGCCTTCGCGACGGCCGCCGCCGCCGCCCCTTCCGCGGCGCCCGAGGCCAGGGTGGAAAAGCGTGTCGTCGTTCTGCACGGCGAGGGACGCCACGGCGACGACGGCCCGGGACCGCGGGCGCACGATCCGGCCCGGCGCGCACAGCACCTGCGCGACATGCTCCAGCTGACGCCGGCCCAGGAGCCCGCGCTGCAGGCCTTCCTCGCCGCGACCGGACCTCACGAGATGGGGATGGCGCGCGGCGGCGCCCATGGCGCCGGCGCCGGCGACGCGCCGCGGACCCCGCCGACCACGCTCGAGCGCCTCGCCCGCCATGAAGAGATGATGGCCGGGCGCCTGGAAGCGTTCCGGAAGCACGCCGCCGCGGTGCGCGCCTTCTACGGGCAGCTCACGCCGTCGCAGAAGAAGGCCTTCGACGCCATGCCGTTGATGCACGGCGGCATGCGCCACGGTCCGATGTTCATGCATGGGGCCGGCCCCGGCGAGCGGCGCGTGAAGATCATCCGCGGCGCGGCCGGACCGGACGGGAAGATGGCCTGGCGCACGATGGAAGGCGACGACATCGAGGTTCTGGTCGGCGAACTGGGCGATCTGGGCATCGACCTGCCGCCGCCCCCGCCGCCGCCGGCCCC
>CALKHU010000276.1 GCA_937991555.1 uncultured Caulobacter sp. | reverse complement strand
CCCTGCCGGTCAGAGACCAAAGAGCAGGGTGGGTGGCGGAGAGGGAGGGATTCGAACCCTCGGTACCCGTAAAGGCACGCCGCATTTCGAGTGCGGTACATTCAACCACTCTGCCACCTCTCCGTACGCCGGGTGTCGGGGCCGGGGCCCCTGAGCGGAAGGCGCGGAACCTAGCGACGCCGATCCGTTTTCGCAAGCGCCTGTTTGACGGGTTTTCGGGGCCTCCGCCGACGGCGGGAGCCGACCGTCAGGCCTTCGGCCAGAGCACGGCCTGTGTGCACCGGAACAGGGCGATGACCTTGCCGGTGTCTACGTGCCGGACCTCGGCGTCCCACAGTTGCGTGGTGCGGCCGCCGTGGACCAGCCGCGCCTCGCAGGCGACGACGCCCTCGCGGGCGGTGCCCAGGAAGTTGGTCTTGAGCTCGATCGTCGTGAAGCCGCTGGCGCCCTCGGGCAGGGAGACGACGCTGCCGTAGCCGCAGGCGCTGTCGGCCAGGGTGACGACGCTGGCTGCGTGCAGGAAGCCGTTCGGCGCCATGTGATGCTTCTGGACCGTGAAGCGGCCGCGCACGAGGCCGCGCTGGACGGTCTCCCACTCCATGCCGAGGACGCCGGGCAGGCAGCCCTGCTGGCGTTCGGTGAAGGCGGGGGCGAAGTCGGGCGAATCCTGCACGGTCATCAGAACTGTCCTCCGCGGCCTTCGCCGCCGCTGAACCGGGTCGCACCGGCGACCGCCTCGCCCGAGCGCAGGGTCTCCAGGCCGACGGCGGTCTCGAAGGCCGTCGCCGCCTCCCAGTCCAGGCTCCACTGCTCCATCGCCGAGAGCCGGTCGTTGCGCAGGCAGGTCTGGGGAAACGCGGCGATCTGGCGGGCGAGGGCGATGGCCGCCTCCAGCGCCTGGCCGTCCTCGACCAGGCGGTTGGCGAGGCCGATCGCGAAGGCCTCCTCCGCGCCGACCGGCCGTCCGGTCAGGATCAGGTCCAGGGCCCGCGAGGCGCCGATCAGGCGCGGCAGGCGCACGGTGCCGAGGTCGATCAGCGGCACGCCGAACCGGCGGCAGAAGACGCCGAAGGTCGCCCCCCTCGCGGCCACCCGCAGGTCGCACCAGGCGGCCAGTTCCAGGCCGCCTGCCACCGCATGGCCTTCGATCGCGGCGATCACCGGCTTGGTCAGGCGCAGTCGGGTCGGGCCCATCGGGCCGAAGTCGCCGTCGCGCTCGACGCGGTTGCCCTGCCCGGTCGCGACGGCCTTGAGGTCCGCTCCGGCGCAGAAGGCGCCGCCGGTTCCGGTCAGCACGGCGACGCTGGCCTCCTCGTCGGCGTCGAACGCCCTGAAGGCGTCGTAGAGGGCGCGGGCCGTGTCCGCGTCGACGGCGTTACGGCGCTCGGGGCGGTCGATGGCGACGACGGTCACCGGACCGTCGCGGGTGATGGAAACGCTCATGGCGGGCCTCCCTGGAAGGGTGGCCGTCAGGATGTCCGGGCGCCCCGCACGGAAGGCAAGTCTTTTTTCAAAACTTTCCCTACATCACATCGCCGGCTGTGGCTCGGGCTCCCGTTCCGGGGCGGTCGGGCCAAGCTGCTTCTCCCACTTGGCCACGACCGCCGAGGCGACCGAGTTGCCGACGACGTTGGTCGCGCTGCGGCCCATGTCGAGCAGATGGTCGACCGCCAGGATCAGGGCGATGCCGGCCTCCGGCAGGTCGAAGTAGGCGAGGGTGGCGGCGATCACCACCAGCGACGCCCGCGGCACGCCGGCCATGCCCTTGGAGGTGACCATCAGCAGCAGCAGCATCGTGACCTGCTGGCCGATGGTCATCTCGATCCCGAAGATCTGGGCGATGAACAGGGTCGCGAAGGTGCAGTACATCATCGACCCGTCGAGATTGAACGAGTAGCCCAGCGGCAGGACGAAGGAGGCCACCTTCTTGCCGACCCCGAACCGCTCCAGCTGTTCGAGCGTCTTCGGATAGGCCGCCTCGGAGCTGGCGGTGGCGAAGGCCAGCAGGATCGGCTGCCGGACCATGCCCAGCAGCGTCAGGATGCGCGGGCCGACGATCAGCAGGCCGGCGAGCGCCAGCAGGCCCCAGAGCACGCCGAGCGACAGGTAGAAGCCCCCGATGAACTTGGCGTACACGGCGAGGATGTCGACGCCGTACTTCGTCACCGTGCCGGCGAGGGCGGCGAAGATGGCCAGCGGGGCCAGCTTCATCACATAGCCCGTCACCTTGAGCATGATCTGGGCGACCTGCTCGACCAGGGTCAGGATCGCCGGAGCCTTGTCGTCCAGCGCCGCGACGGCGACGCCGACGAAGATCGAGAAGACCACGATCTGCAGGATCTCGTTCTTCGCCATGGCGTCGAAGATCGAGCTCGGGAAGACGTGGGTGATGAACTCCTGCAGCGTCAGCTTGCTGGCGTCGACCGCGCCGGCGGCCGCGGCGGTGTCGGGGGGCGGCAGGTCGAGACCGACGCCCGGCTGCAGCAGGTGGACCATGACCAGGCCCAGCAGCAGCGAGAAGACCGAGGCGGTGATGAACCAGGCCATGGTCTTGGCCCCCACCCGGCCGACGCTCGCGGCGTCGCCCATGTGCGCGATGCCCGCGACCAGGGTGGAGAAGACCAGCGGCGCGATGATCATCTTGATCAGCCGCAGGAACACGTCGGTGACGACCTTGAACCAGGCCCCCGCCTGCGCCGCCTGGTCGGCGTCCAGCGTGACGTGACAGATCCAGCCCACGGCGATCCCGAGGACCATGGACGCCACGATGAGGGCGGTGAAGATGCGGTTCATCCGGCTTTCCCCGACGAGAGAACGATGCGCCTGTTTGGCCGGGAAACGGTCGGCCGTCCATGCGCTTGCGAACCGCCCCGGACTAGCGGACCATTCCGTTTCTTCGGAGGGTCATGGATGGCCGGACAATTCACCGACCTCGCCGCCCGCCTTCGCGCGCTGATGGCCGACTCCGCGCCGGGTATGGTCCCGGGCGAGGGCGGGGCCCTCGTCGCGCCCTGGGACAACCCGGCCCGAAGGGGCGAGCGGATGTGGTTCGGCGGGGTTCGCGAGGGCAGGGCCTACGTCAGCTACCACCTGATGCCGGTCTACACACACCCTGCGCTGGCTGCGAAGATCTCGCCGGCGCTGCGGAAGCGGATGCAGGGCAAGAGCTGCTTCAACTTCAAGGTCGCGGACGAGGTGCTGTTCGCGGAGCTGGCGTCGCTGACGAAGGAGGCTGCGGACCTTTACGCAGCCCCCTTCGAGCTGCCGCCGCGCTAGAGGGCGCGCTCCACCTTCATCGGCAGGAAGCGGCTGTTGCGCAGCAGGGCCGCCGTGATGATCGAGACCAGAACCCCGACCGGGAAGATCTCCACGAAGGTCATCGGCATGCGGAACAGCGGGTTGGCGTAGAGGGTCTTCATCGAGGCCATGTCCGCCGTGATCCGCGCCAGTTCGGCGGCCGAGGCGCCCTTGTCCCGCGCCTGGGCGAGCATGGCGGCGGCGTACTCGTCCATGAACCGGTAGTCGGTGGCGGCGAGGGTGATCTCCCAGCCGACGACGTAGATCGCGCCGGCGACGGCGCTGATGCCGAGCCCGGCGAGCAGGGCCGGCAGGAAGCGGATCACGCCTCCCAGGGCGCGGTCGCGGTGACGCTTCACCCCGAAAAAGATCAGGCTGAAGGCCAGCAGCATGATCGTGTAGCCGGTCAGCTGCGAGTGGCTGGTGTCGCCGAAATCGCCCAGGCTGAGCATGACGCCCATCGGCACGATGACGATCAGGCCGGCGATGACGCCGTAGGCCAGGACAGTGCGGAGCATGGTGGTCCCCCTCTTGCGGATCGAGGCCCCATGCAAGGCGCGACGACCCCGGGGAACAATCGCCCGAAAGGGTGATTTCGGCCAGATCGCCCGGAATGATCAGGGAATCAGGCGCAGCTCCCGCGCCCGCAGGACGGCGTCGGTGCGACGCACGGCGCCCAGCTTCCCGTACAGACTCGCGACGTGCGTCTTCACGGTGTTGGGCGAGAGCCCGAGCTGGCGGGCGATCTCCTTGTTCGACCGGCCCGCGGCCAGGAGGGCGAGCACTTCGCGTTCGCGGCGTGTGAGTCCGAGCTGCCCGGCGGCGGCCTCATTGGGCTCGAACACGGCCTCGAACCGGGGCCGCAGCGCCCCGGCGCCGATCCAGACGCCGAGGCCGAGGAACGCCGCCGCGACCAGCCCGACCCAGAGTTCGACCGCGTGCAGGCGGACCCAGAACTGATACTGCATCCACTGCAGCGCCACCGCGCCGAGCGCCAGGACGAGGCCGTAGAGGAGCACCGTGCGAGCCATCGCGGCGAGCCTAGTGGCCGCCCGCCGCCCGCGCCAGCTTCAGCTCCAGGGGCCGGTGCGGCCGGGCGTCGGGGGCACGGCGGTCCCACCGCGGCGCGCGACGCCGGCGAGCTGCATCAGCGCCTCGATCCGGTTGTGGGTCGCCGGGTGGGTCGAGAACAGGTTGTCGGCGCCGCGGCCGACGAGCGGGTTGATGATGAACATCTGGCCCGTCGCCGGATTGCGCTCGGCCGTCTCGTTGACCGTGCGATGGGCGTAGGCCTCCATCCTGGCCAGGGCGTCGGCGAGGGCCTGCGGGTCGCCGCTGATCTCCGCGCCGTGGCGGTCGGCCTCGTACTCGCGGCCGCGGCTGATGGCCATCTGCACCAAGGCGGCCGCGATCGGCGCCAGGACGGCGATCAGGATGGTTCCGATCATGCCGGCCGGCCGGTCGCGGTCGCCGCCGAAGAAGAAGGCGATGTTGGCCAGGGCGGAGATGGCGCCGGCGATGGTGGCGGTGACCGTCATGGTCAGGGTGTCGCGGTTCTTCACGTGCGCCAGTTCGTGCGCCATCACGCCGCGGATCTCGCGGCGGTCGAGCAGGCGCAGCAGGCCGACGGTGGCCGCGACGGCGGCGTTCTCCGGGTTGCGGCCGGTGGCGAAGGCGTTCGGCTGGTCGGTCTCGATGACGTAGACCTTCGGCCGTGGCAGGCCGGCGCCGTCCGCCAGCGCGAGGGTGTCGGCGACATAGGTCCGGATCAGCGCATCCGGGTGGCGCTCGTCGACCTCGACCGCGCCGTACATCCGCAGCACGATCTTGTCGGCGTTCCAGTAGCTGACCAGGTTCATGGCGCCGGCGAGGACCAGGGCGATCAGCATGCCCGCCGTGCCCCCGATCAGGTAGCCGGCGACGATGAAGATGGCCGTCAGGGCGGCCAGCAGCATGAAGGTGCGGAGCGAGTTGTTCATGAGCCCTTATGTGGACACGGTTCGCCGACCTTCAAGCGGCCTGTCTCGCCATGGTCACGCCGTGTCGCTATAAGCGGCCATGACTCATGAGAAAGACGCAGCCGCCATCGTCGAGCGGCTCATTGAACAATACGACCGCTCCGTCGCGGCCCTGCGGGCCGACCTGAAGGCCTTCCTGACGGAGGGGCGACGCCCCGATCCGGCCCGCCGCCTCGACGGCACGTACGCCTACCCCGAACTTCGGCTGCACTGGAGCGGCGAAAGCGGCTACCCGCGGATCAGCCGCGCCTACGCCCGCATCGGCCTGCCCGGCCATTACGCCACCACCGTCACCCGCCCGGGCATGTTCCGCGACTTCCTGGTCGAGCAGCTGGCGCTGATGATGCAGGACTTCGGCGCGACCGCCGACGTCGGCCGCTCGATGCAGGAGATCCCGTTCCCGTACGTGCTGGACGGCGGCGACCTGCAGCTGGCCGATGTCTCGGCGGCGGAGATCGCCCGCTGGTTCCCGACCACCGAGCTGGCCCACATCGGCGACGAGCTGGCCGACGGCCTGTGGAACCCGGCGCTGGAGGAAAGCCGCCCGCTGGCGCTGTTCGACGGCCTGCGCACCGATTTCTCGCTGGCCCGGCTGAAGCACTACACCGGCGCGCCGGCCGAGCATGTGCAGCAGTACATCCTGTTCACCAACTACCATCGCTATGTCGACGAGTTCGTGCGCTGGGGCTGCGAGCAGCTGGGCAAGGCGGGCTCGCCCTACACCGGCCTGTCAGCGCCGGGGAACATCCTCGTCACCGCCGAGACGCCCGAGCCCGAACTGGCCATCGCCAACGGCCCCTGGCGGCGACACCAGATGCCCGCCTATCACCTGATGGCCCCCGGCGGCCGGGGCATCACCCTGGTCAACATCGGCGTCGGCCCCTCCAACGCCAAGACCATAACCGACCACCTGGCGGTGCTGCGGCCCCAGGCCTGGATCATGATCGGCCACTGCGGCGGCCTGCGCGGCAGCCAGACCATCGGCGACTATGTGCTGGCCCACGCCTACCTCCGCGACGACCACGTGCTGGACGAGGTCCTGCCGCCCGACATCCCGATCCCGTCGATCGCCGAGATGCAGCGGGCGCTCTACGACGCGGCCAAGCTGGTCAGCGGCGAGAGCGGCGAGAGCCTCAAACGCCGCCTGCGCACCGGCACGGTGGTGACCACCGACGACCGGAACTGGGAGCTGCGCTACACGTCCAGCGCCATCCGCTTCAACCAGAGCCGGGCCGTCGCCATCGACATGGAGAGCGCCACCATCGCCGCCCAGGGCTACCGCTTCCGGGTGCCCTACGGCACGCTGCTCTGCGTCTCCGACAAGCCGCTGCACGGCGAGATCAAGCTGCCGGGACAGGCCAACGCCTTCTACGAGCGCGCCATCAGCCAGCACCTCCAGATCGGCATCGCCACGGTGGACCTGCTGCGGGCGGAGGGCCCGAACCTGCACTCGCGGAAGTTGCGCGCCTTCGACGAGCCGCCGTTCCGGTAGAGCTGGACGGGGCGGCGGCAGAGGCGTAGGGTCGGTCCATGTCGAAGCCCACGATACCTCGACCGGACCGTGCTCACGGCGTCGAAGAGGCGCCGGCCGTCTATGACGACGGAGAGCAGGCGGCGACCTTCGCCGCTCTCGAAGAGTATCGGCGTACGGGCGTCTCATATTCGGTCGACGAGGCGGAGGCGGAACTCGACCGCTTGATCGCTGAGCGCCGAGCGCGGAAGGCTTGATCAGGGCGGTCCGGCTTTCACCGCGCGCCTGGCGCGACCTCGAGAGGCTGGCCGACTTTCTCGCCGAGAAGAGTCCGAGGGCTTCGGATCGCGCGAAAGCGTCGATCTGGACAGCAATTCGCAAGTTGGATCGCCTTGCCGAGCGCGGTGCGATGACCGGCCCTCCAGGCGTACGTCGCCTGATCGTGCCCTTCGGACGGCACGGGTACGTCGTTATCTATCTCGTCGAGGCGGCCAGCGTGACGATCCTTCGCGTCTTTCACGGCTGCGAAGACCGTTAGCGTCCGCGTCCCCGCCGGTGGACGGGCCGTCCCCCATCCGCTATCGCGTGCGCGCCGAGACGACGGAGCGCTACGCCTTGACCGACAAGACCGAGGAAGCCGGCTGGGCCACCGCGAAGACGCTCGCGGAGGCGCTGCCGTACATCCAGATCTATGACCGCGAGACGGTGGTCATCAAGTACGGCGGCCACGCCATGGGCGAGGATGAGGTGGCCAAGCTGTTCGCCGCCGATGCCGTGCTGCTGAAGCTGATGGGCGTGCATCCGGTGGTGGTCCATGGCGGCGGGCCGCAGATCTCGCGGATGCTCGACCGGGCCGGGGTGAAGTCGACCTTCGTCGACGGGCTTCGCGTCACGGACGAGGCGACCATGGAGGTCGCCGAGATGGTTCTGTCGGGCGCCATCAACAAGGAGATCGCCAACTGGATCACCCTGGCCGGCCGCGAGGCGGACGTGCGGGGCGTCGGCCTGTCCGGCAAGGACGCGCGGCTGATCACCGTGACCAAGGCGCGCCGCACCAAGCGTGATCCCGACAGCAACATCGAGCAGGTCGTCGACCTGGGCTTCGTCGGCGAGCCGCACCGGATCGACCCGGCCCTGCTGAAGGCCCTGATCCACGCCGAGCAGGACTACATCCCGGTGGTGGCGCCGATCGGGGTTTCGGAGAGCGGACAGACCTACAACATCAACGCCGACACCGTGGCCGGCGCCCTGGCGGGCGCGCTGAAGGCCAAGCGCATGCTGCTGCTGACCGACGTGGCCGGGGTCAAGGGGGCCGACGGCGAGCTGATCCGCCAGATGAGCGTCGCCGACGCCTTCGAGCTGATCCGCACCGGCGTGGCCAGCGGCGGCATGATCCCCAAGCTCGAGACGGCGATCCAGGCCATCGATTCCGGCGTCGAGGCCGTGGTCATCCTCGACGGCCGTCGCCCGCACGCCATGCTCGTCGAGCTGTTCAGCGAACACGGCGCGGGGACCCTGATCCGCAAGTGACCGACCTCGCCCACATCGACGTCTGGCTGTTCGATCTCGACAACACCCTCTACCCGGTCGAGACCGAGTTCATGACCCTCATCGAGGGGCGGATGACCGACTTCATGGAGAAGGTCACCGGACTGCCGCGCGACGAGGCCCGGGCGATCCAGAAGAAATACTACCACGCCCACGGCACCACCCTGGCCGGCCTGATAGCCAACCACGACATCGACCCCGAGGACTTCCTGACCGAGGTCCACGACGTCTCGCTCGACCGGCTGACGCCCGACGCGGCGCTGAAGGCCGCACTCGAGACGCTGCCGGGGCGGCGGCTGGTGTTTACCAACGGCTCGGCGGCGCATGCCGAGCGGGTGCTGGAGCGGCTGCAGATCGCCCATGTGTTCGAGGACGTGTTCCACATCAGCGCCGCCGACTACATCCCCAAGCCCTCGCCCGAGACCTTCGAGAAGATGATGGCGCGTCACGGCGTCGCCGCCGCCGGGTCGGCCTTCTTCGAGGACAGCGAGAAGAACCTCGCGCCCGCCGCCGCGCTGGGCATGACCACCGTCCTGGTCGGGCCGCACGCCGCGGGCTCGACCGCCGACTTCGTCCATCACCGCACCAACGACCTGGCCGCCTTCCTGACCGGCGCCCGGGTGAAGGGGAACGCCGCATGAGCACCGTCAGCCTCGCCGACCTCGAACTCGAGATCGAAGCCGCCTGGGATGCGCGGGACGGCGTCTCGCCGGACACCCAGGGCCCTGTGCGCACGGCGGTCGAGGAGACCCTGGCCCTGCTCGACAGCGGCAGGGTGCGCGTGGCCGAGAAGGTCGACGGCGACTGGGTGGTGCGCCAGTGGGCCAAGAAGGCAGTGCTGCTGTCGTTCCGCCTGAACCCGAACACGGTCATGCGCGCCGGCGCCTTGGGCGGGGCCGTTGGCCCCTGGTGGGACAAGGTCGCCAACAAGTTCGACGGCTGGGAGGCGCCGCAGTTCGAGGAGGCGGGCTTCCGCGCCGTTCCGGGCGCCATCGTCCGGCGCGGCGCCTATGTCGCCAGGAACGCGATCCTGATGCCGTCCTTCGTGAACATCGGCGGCTATGTCGACGAAGGCACGATGGTCGACACCTGGGTTACGGTGGGCAGCTGCGCGCAGATCGGCAAGCGGGTCCACCTCAGCGGCGGCGTCGGCATCGGCGGCGTGCTGGAGCCGCTGCAGGCCAACCCGACGATCATCGAGGACGACTGCTTCATCGGCGCCCGCTCGGAGGTCGTCGAGGGGGTCATCGTCGGCGAGGGCTCGGTCCTGTCGATGGGCGTGTTCATCTCCGCCTCGACCAAGATCGTCGACCGCAAGACCGGCCAGGTCCACGTCGGCCGGGTGCCGCCCTACAGCGTCGTGGTGCCGGGCAGCTTGCCCGATCCGCACGGCGGCCCGGGGCTCTACTGCGCCGTGATCGTCAAGACCGTCGACGCCCAGACGCGCAGCAAGACCTCGATCAACGACCTGTTGCGCGACTAGACTTCCCGCGCGCGGGGTGAGTCCTCCGCGACAGAGTGGGGAGTTGTTCGTGATGCGTGTTCGATCCTTCGTGGCTCTCGCGGGGGCCTTCGCCATGCTCGGCGCGGCGGCGTCAGCGTCTGCCCAGCGCGGCGGCTGGGAGGTGGCCGGCGACTGGACCGCCCAGGGCGAGACCGGCATGGGGACCTGCAAGGTCACCCTGACCGAGCGTGAATGGTTCGGCGGCTGGCAGGCCAGCAGCTTCGGCTGCTCGGGACGCCTGTTCGGCCTCGGGAAGTACAGGATCGAGGGGTCGGAGCTGGTCCTGCTCGGCATGGGCGACCGCGAGGCCGGACGTCTGCGCATGCGCGGCGGGGTGCTGACCGGCATGGACGCCGACGGCAAGCCCCTGACCCTGTCCCGCGCCGGCGCGCCGCCGCGACTTCCCTCCGGCGGCGCCGTCGCCGCGCCCCGGGGCGGCGGCTGGAGCGGCGATCGCGACTGCGTCCGCTACGGCGACAGCGACCGCTGCGCGACCCGTCGCGAACAGGCGCCGCCGCAGCTGCGCCTCCTGACCCTGGCCAATATCCGCGACCGGCCGTCCTTCGACGGCGCCGTCGTCGGGACGGCGCCCAAGGGGACCTGCGCCGCCGTCCGCGAATGCGTGACCGAGCGGGGCGCGACCTGGTGCCGGATCCAGTGGGAAGGCGCCGGCGGCTACGTGGTGCAGGTCGCCCCGCCGGCGGGCGAGCGCCGCTCCCCGACCCTCGTGTTCACGGCCGGCTGCGACCAGGGCGGCTAGGCTCCGCGTCCAGCGAGCTCCACCGGCCCGTCCACAGAAAAGAACTGTCTGGCGACGCTTTAAAGTTGCGGCGCGTCGCCGCATCGTTTTTCTGTCGAGTCCAGGCCGGGCGGGAGCAAGCCGAGCGACGGGAATGGAATACAATGAACGGCGATCAGACTCTCGCCATCGACTATACGCGGATCCCGCAGGCGAGCTCGATCTTCGGCGGGGTTAATCTTAACAGCTTCTGTGCCGCATCTCCGGAATTGCGGTCGTTCAAGGCGACGGAGCGATCCGTCCCTCCGCCTTCCGCGGACCGCTGGGTGGACGACTATCTCGGGCGGGACGTCGCGCGGTTCTTCTACCGCTGGGGCGGCTCGCTCTCGTCCGTGATGGTCCGGCTGCGCGCCCGCTACGACGGCGACCTCGACCAGTTCCTGCTCCACCTGCTGTTCGTGCTGACGGACCTGGCCTCGGCCAATCACGCCGCGGAGGCCAGGGCGAAGGGCGCGCGGACCGTCGTGGTCCGCCGGAAGGGCCTGAACCTGCTCAGCCTGTCGGAGATCACCCGGATCCCCCGAGAGACCGTGCGTCGCAAGCTCACGGTCCTGGCCGAACGGGGACTGGTCGAGCGGGGCGAGGACGGGCTCTTCTACTGCGGCCCGGAGACCGACATCGACCAGTTCTTCTACGCGCTCAGTCCTTTGTTCTGGGACGGCGTGAAACCCTGAAGGGTCAGACGCCGTCCATCCAGCGCCAGAGTTCGCGCAGGCCGAGGGCGCGCTGGGCGGCGTCGGCGGAGCGGACCGGCGGCAGGCCGACCAGGCGCCGGGCGTCGTTCAGATCGCCGACGTCCCCGGGGCCGATGGCCAGTCCGCGCCGGCGGGCGACCTTCAGGAACCGCGCCCGTGCGCAGTCGAGGCCGGCGGCGCCCTCGCGCGTGGCGGCGGGCAGGAAGCTGCCGTGCAGCATGCGGCCGAAGGCGATGATCCAGGCCCCCCGGCACGGGGCGAGCGCATCGTCGAGAGCGGTCCAGGTGAGGACCGGCACGGGCGGCGCGGCTCCGGTGTCGGCTTCGTCTTCAGGCAGGTTGGAGCCCGGATCGCGCCCGCGGACGAAAACGCTCACCGCCACGCCGCCGGAGTCGTCGGCGAGGGCGAACTGGAACAGGTTGGCAAAGCCGTCGGCGGCGACGGCGCGGACGTGCAGGAAGTAGCGGCCGGCGCAGCGGACGCGGGGACGACGGTCAGCGCGCGGCGTCGACGCGGCGCCGAAGCCGTCCCGGAAGAGGGTGAACAGCGCGGGTGGGGGCAGGTGATGGTCGAGAAGGGGCATGGCGGGTCTCCGTCCTGGCCGGCCGATCAGGCGGCGCCGGGCGGTCCGCCTCAACGAATCGGGGGTCCAGTCCGGGCGGCCCGTTCCGGGCGCCGCGGGGCTTGAAATCCGGGCGCGGCGCGCGGCGCCGGGCGAGGTGGTTTGCGCGGGCGGTCGGCGGGCTCTAAAGGCATCCGGTCATGCAGCCCCTCGACGTCCTCGATCTCGCCCGCGAACTGATCCGCCGCCCATCCGTCACCCCCGCCGACGCGGGGGCGATGGACATCCTCCAGCGCGCGCTCGAGGGCCTCGGCTTCACCTGCCGCCGGATGCGGTTCGGGGAGATCGAGAACCTCTACGCCCGGCGCGGAACGGCGCGGCCGAACCTGTGCTTCGCGGGCCATACCGACGTCGTGCCCGTCGGCGACGCAGCGGCCTGGACGCGCGGGCCGTTCGCGGCCGAGGTCAGCGACGACGTCCTGATCGGCCGCGGGGCCGTCGACATGAAGGGCTCGATCGCGGCCTTCGTGGCGGCGGTGTCGCGCCTGGACGAGACGGCCGGATCGATCAGCTTCCTGATCACCGGCGACGAGGAGGGCGTCGCGCTCGACGGCACCCGCAAGGTGGTCGAGGCGCTGCAGGCCGAGGGCGAAGTCATCGACCACTGCATCGTCGGCGAGCCGTCGAGCGCCGAGCGGCTCGGCGACATGATCAAGATCGGCCGGCGGGGCAGCATCAACAGCTGGATCACGGTCGCCGGCAAGCAGGGACACGTCGCCTATCCGCAGCGGGCGGCCAATCCGATCCCCGTGCTGGTGGACATCCTCGGCCGGCTGCAGTCGCGCCGCCTGGACGAGGGCTACGAGGCCTTCCAGCCCTCGAACCTCGAGGTCACCACGGTCGACGTCGGCAACACCGCCACCAACATCATTCCGGCCGAGGCCCGGGCGCGGATCAACATCCGCTTCAATCCCGCCCACACCGGCGCCGAGCTCCAGCGCTGGATCGAGGGCGTGGCGGCCGAGGCCGGCGCGGATTTCCCCGGCCGCGTCGAGGTGACGTCGCTGATCAGCGGTGAAGCCTTCCTCACCCAGAAGGGCGAATTCACCGACCTGGTGGCCGGCGCCATCCGCGACACCACCGGCGAGGAGCCCGACCTGTCGACGACCGGCGGCACGTCCGACGCCCGCTTCATCCGCGCGATGTGCCCGGTGCTCGAGTTCGGCCTCGTCGGCCAGACCATGCACGCCGTCGACGAACAGGTGCCGGTCGCCCAGCTGCGCGACCTGGCGTCGACCTACCAGATCATCATCGAGCGCTACTTCGCCCGCTTCGGCCGGACAACGTCCTAGGCCGGGACGCGGCGCACAGGCGCCGTCACGGCGCGGGGGGAACGTCCGGGGCCGGACGGCCGCTCGTCGACGGCCCGATGCCGGAGGCCGCCAGGTCCTCGACCACGCTCATGGTCTGTTTCTGGACGAAGCGCGCCAGGCGGATGATCTCCGGTCGGCGCAGGGTGTCGCTCATCACCACGTAGCCGTTGTCGCTCGCGCGCGTGCAGTAGTCGGCCTGGACCAGCGCCAGGATATGGCGTCGCACGGTCTCCCGGGGCAGGCCCAGGAACTTGGCGACGGCGTAGGCCGACGTCGGCCGGCGCAGGGAATCGGGAAACAGGCCCTCGGTGGCCAGCGGGTTCAGCACGCGCGGCCGGTTGAGGTGCGAGACGTTCAGGTGCGCCGTGGCCACGAAGACCAGACCCCGCAGCGCGTCGCCTTCGAACAGGTCCGCGAGCGCCACCGCGGTGCGGATGAAGAGGTCCAGCCCCAGCCGGTTCACGAATCGGGTGACGTTGAGATCGTCGGTATCCATAACGGTGATCTAGCGCCTGCGCCGCGCAAGGCAATTCCGCCATATGGCGCAGCCCCGCCGCGCCGTCCTTGTGCACGGTTCCGGTGCGGCGGCGGGGAGCGCGGCCTGACGGATCCCGCCCGGCCGCGACCGGCTTCAGGGTCGTGGGAAGGCGCGTACGGTCCGCAGACGCCAGCCGGCGGCGGTTCGTTCGACGACGCTGACATTGTCGAAGCGGCGGACCGTCGCCCAGGACCCGTCGGGCTGACGTCGGTCGACATCGACGACGGCGTCTGTCACCGCCAGGTCGGGCCCGACCATCTCCATCCGGCGCAGGCGCGTGACGTGCCGGAACTCGCCGTCCCGGCCGGCGAAGGCGCGAACGATGTAGTCGCCGATCTGCGCCTGGCCCTCGCGGGGCGCGGGCATCTGGCCGACGATGAGGCTGGCGCCGGGCGTGTAGACGCCGGTCATCGCCGGGGCGTCCCTGCGGTTCCAGGCCAGGTCGGCCTCCGCCGCGAGCGCGGCGAGGGCCTCGGCGTCGGCTGACGACGGCTGTACGGCGAGGACCGGCAGCGGCGTCGCGAACAGGGCGGCGGTCAGGGCGATGACTTTCATGGGCATCAGAAGGCTCCGTGGCGCCGGCCACGCGCCGGCCTCGGAGGCATGCCCGCCGGACCCCCCGGCCGCCCAGCGCCGATGCGTGAACGGCGAACCGGCTTCGCGAGCGTCAGTCGCGAAGAAGCCCCGCGTCCCGGACGGCCAGGCGGTAGGTGCGGCTGACCGGCACGCGCAGGCCGCCCCGGAGAACCAGGCTGGTGCGGTCGCCATCGCGCTCGGCGGCCTCGACCGCGTCCCGCGCCACCCACCATGACCGGTGCGTGCGGACGCCCGCCTCCGGCCCGAGCTCCTCGATCGCCTGGGCCAGCGGCAGCAGGATGAGGTCGTCGCCGCGCTCGGTATGGACGCGCAGGTAGTGGTCTTCACTCGACAGGGCGAGCAGCCGGTCGCCGAGCCTGGCCGGGATCCGGTCCAGGAAGCGCGGCGCGGGCCGGACCGGCCGGGGGGCCGGCGCGGAACGGCCGGCGAGCCACTCGGGCGGGACGCAGACGACCAAGGCGATCAGCGCCACGCCCCACCAGGTCTCCAGCATCGACGCTGGCGACAGCGGCCGGCCGACCCGGAGCAGGGACTCGGCCCAGGCCACCTCGAAGGTCGCCGGGATCGCGCCCAGAAGAGATGCGGCGACCGCCTGGGACCAGACCGGCAGGGCCGCGAACTGCTCCCAGCGGCGCAGCGCCGCGAGGGCGGCGACCACCTGAAGCCACAGCAGCGGCGTGAGGATCATCCAGTAGGCCCAGCGCGCCGCCGGGGTCAGGTCCGGATAGGTGCCGAACGGGCCCAGCAGGGCGAGTACGGCGCCGGCGCCCAGGGCGACCGCCCCGCCGATCGCCGTGCGCCGCGCGCCGTCAGTCATCGTAGCTCACGCCGGTGAAGTAGAGGCCGTCGGCCGGGGCGACGGGGCCGCACGCGCGGCGGTCGCGGGCGGCGAGGGCGGCGGCGAGGTCGTCCTTCGTCCAGCGGCCGACGCCGACCTCGACCAGGGATCCCGCCATCGAGCGCACCTGACGATGGAGGAAGCTGCGCGAGGCGAACGCCAGCAGGACCTTGTCGCCCTCCCGGCGGACCGCGGCCACGTCGAGGGTCTTCATCGGCGACTTCGCCTGGCACTGCATGTCGCGGAAGGTGGTGAAGTCGTGGTGACCGACCAGCACCTGGGCGGCCTCGTGCATGGCCTCTGCGTCCAGCGGCTTCTTCACGTGCCAGACCTTCCCCTGGTCGATGGCGGGCGGAGCGAGCCGGTTGAGCACCCGGTACTCGTAGCGGCGCGCCCTGGCCGAGAAGCGCGCGTGCCAGTCGTCGCCGACGAGGCGGGCGTCCAGCACCGCGATGGGCTCGGGGACCAGGTGGGCGTTCATGGCGTTGACCACCACCTCGGGCTTCCAGTCCTTCTGCAGGTCGACGTGGATGACCTGGCCGGTGGCGTGAACGCCGGTGTCGGTGCGGCCGGCGGCATGGATGCGGAGCGTCTCGCCGGTGAACCGGAAGATCGCCCGTTCGAGGGAGCCCTGGATGCTCGGCAGCGCGCCCTGGGCCTGGAAGCCGCGATACGGACCGCCGTCGTACTCGACAGTCAGACGGTAGCGCGGCATCAGGCCAGCACCGTCCCGGCGGGGAGGGGGAAGCCGCGGACGAACTCCCCGGCGTCCTGGGCGCTGCGGCCCTCGCGCTGCGCGCGGAGCAGGCGGAGCGCGCCGTCGCCGCAGGCGATCAGCAGGTCGTCGTCCAGGACTTCGCCGGGCGCGCCCCTGGCGTCCTCGACCTGCGACAACAGCGCCTTCACGCGCACGGGACCCTTGGGCGACGGCGCCTCGAACCAGGCGCCGGGGAAGGGCGACAGGCCGCGGATGTGGCAGTCGAGGTCGCGCGCCGGGCGGGACCAGTCGATGCGGGCCTCGGCGGTCCTGATCTTCTTCGCGTAGGTGACGCCTTCGGCCGCCTGCGGCGTGGCCACGGCGGTTCCGGCCGCGATCGCGGCCAGCGTCGGCGGCAGCAGTCGGGCGCCCGCCTCGGCCAGACGTTCCGACAGGGTCGCGGCCGTATCGAGCGGTCCGATGCGGACGGTCTCGGCGGCGACGATGTCGCCCTCGTCGAGGCCGAGGCTCATCTTCATGACCTGCACGCCGGTGACGCTGTCGCCGGCCATGATCGCGCGCTGGATCGGGGCCGCGCCGCGCCAGCGGGGCAGCAGCGAGGCGTGCAGGTTGAAGCAGCCGAGACGGGGCGCGTCGAGCACGCGCTGGACGAGGATCTGCCCGAAGGCGACCACCACGGCGGCGTCGAGCGAAAGCGCCTCGAACGCGGCGATCTCCTCCTCCGCCTTCATCGAGACGGGCGTGCGCACAGGCAGGCCGTGGCGCTCGGCGAAGGCGTGGACGGGCGAGGGCTGCAGCGTCTGGCCACGGCCCCGCGGGGCGGGCGGCTGGGAATAGACGCAGACGATCTCGTGGCCCGCCTCGAGCAGGGCCGCGAGGCTATGGACCGCGAAATCGGGGGTTCCCAGGAAGGCCAGGCGCATGAGGCGCCCTTTACAGGGCTACGGATGCCACGGGAACCCGCGACGCTCACAAGCCGTTGATCGGCCGGAAACCACCGGAAGGGGCTGAACCCATGCGCAACCTGATCGTTCCCGTCACCCTCGCGGCCGCGCTCGGCCTTTCGCTCGCCGCCTGCAGCAGGGACGACCGGCAGGAGATCAAGGAGGGCGCCGCGGCCGCGGGGTCTGAAGTGAAGGAAGCGGCGAGCGACATCGCCGACAACCCGGACGTCAAGGAAGCCGGGGCCGCCGTCGCCAACGCGGGCGAGGAAGCGGCCGGAGCCGTCAAGGATGCGGCCGGCGAGGTCCAGGAGGGCGTCGCGGACGCTTCGGCCGACGCCGAGCGGGAGGCCGCCGAGGCCCGCGCCGCGGCCGGCGACACGACGACCACGCGCTAGCGGCATCAGGCCGCGCGCGCGGCCTTCTTGACCTTGGTGATCGCCCGCTCCCGCTTCAGGCGGGACAGGTGGTCGATGAACAGGACGCCCTCGAGGTGGTCCATCTCGTGCTGGATGCAGACGGCGTACATGCCGGTCGCTTCCTCCTCGACGGTCTCGCCCTGGTAGTTCAGGTAGCGGAGCTTCACGCGGGCCGGTCGCTCGACCTCGTCGTAGATCTCCGGCACCGACAGGCAGCCCTCCTCGTAGGTGAAGAGCTCCTCGGACTTCCAGGTGATCTCGGGGTTCACGAAGTAGCGCGGGTTGCGGCGGGCGGTCTCGCCGTCCTCGCCCTCGGGGACGGCGACCGGCGCAACGTCGCGGTCGCCCAGGTCCATGACGATGATCCGCTTGTCGACGCCGATCTGCACGGCGGCCAGGCCGATGCCGGGCGCGGCGTACATCGTCTCCAGCATGTCGTCCATCAGCGCGCGCAGCTCGTCGGTCACGCCGCCCTCGACGGGGGTGGAGACGCGCTTGAGCACGGCCATGTCGGCCGGGTTGTCGACGGTGAGGATACGGCGGACGGTCATCGGGTCAGGAGGTAGGGGCGCCTAACCCGAGCGTCAAGGCGGGGGAAGGTCGCGCTCAGCCGCCGCCCTCGACGGCCCGGAGGGGCGGCGTCTCATCGGTCGAGAGCTTGGTCAGCGCGCGGGGCGCGGTCTCGACCGGCTCGATCTGCGGGATCTCCTTGCCCTCGTGGTCGACCTTGAGGTCCTCGAAGCGGCGGGCCTGGGTCAGGACCTGGGTCTCCAGCGAGCCGACGAACTGGTTGTAGCGGCTGACCGCCGCCTCCAGCGCCTTGCCGACGCTCGCGGCGTGGCCGCCCATCACCGACAGGCGCTTGTAGAGCTCGCGGCCGAGGTTCGCGATCTTGTCGGCGTTGGCCGCCTGTTCCTCGACCCGCCAGCCGTAGGCGACGGCCTTGCAGAGGGCGAACAGCGTGGTCGGGGTGACCAGCAGCACCCGGCGGTCCATGGCCTCGGTCATCAGGTCGGGCATGCGGTCCAGCGCGGCGGCCAGGAAGCCGTCGCCGGGCACGAACATGGCCACGAAGTCCGGCGAGCGCTCCGAGGCGAACTGGTCCCAGTAGGCCTTGGCCGAGAGCCCCTGCATGTGGGCGCGCACGCTCTGGGCGTGGCGGGTCAGCGCCGCCTCCCGCGCCGCGTCGTCGACCGCGTCCTGCGCCTCGAGGAAGGCGTTCAGCGAGCATTTGGCGTCGATCGCGAACACCGCGCCGGCCGGCATCTTGACCTTCACGTCGGGCCGCCGGCGGCCCTCCTCGGTGTCGAGGGTGAACTGTTCGGAGAAGTCGTAGTGGGCGGTCAGGCCGGCGGCGTCGAGCACATTGCGCAGCGTCTGCTCGCCCCAGCGACCCTGCACGCCGGCGCCCCGGCGAAGGGCGGCCGACAGCTTGCGGGCCTCGGCCTGGGTGGCGGTCGAGGCCTCCATCAGCGCCGCGATCTGCTGCTTCAGCCCGCCGGTCTCTTCGGCGCGCGCCTTCTCGGCGGCGGTGACATGGGCCTCGAACTTGGCGAGGCTCTCGGCGACCGGTTTCAGCTGGGCCTCCAGCTTCTGCTGGGCGAGCAGTTCGCGGTTGCGGAAGGTCTCGTCGGTGCGCTTGAGCAGTTCCTCGGCCACCGCGCTGGCCGACTGGGCGGCCTGGGCGCGCAGCAGCTCGTTCTGCGTCGCCGCCTGGTCCTCGAACACCTTCATCCGCGCCTCGGTCTCGGCGTAGCGGTCGCGCAGGTCCCAGGCGCGCTGCTCGGCGGCGGCGGCGCGGCGGCGCTCGGCCAGAGCCCAGCCGAGGAAGGCGAGCGCGAGGGCGCCGGCGACGGCGGCGATCAGGACGGAGGGGTCGAGGCTGTTCATGCTCCGTTCCTTAGCGGGAATCCGGGAAGCCCGGTAGGGGCCAGTGTCTTCATCCGCTTTGAATCCGCCGCCAGGGCGTGAGCGATGGGGGGACGGTGCAGGCTTGAAGCGGTCGCCGGGCGGGCCCCGACGCGCCCGGCGGAGGGGGCGAAGACGCTACGGACAAGGGGGGAGGGGCGCGGCGAGATCTTCATCCGTCCATTATCGCCCGCATCGCAGGGGCGGGGACGGATCTTCGCGCGGCCGCCGGTCGGAAGGGGCGAATTGGGGTCGAATGTCCCGCCTTGTCTCCGGACTATATGTCTCCGGAGTCTCGCCTCCCCGAAACGGGCAAGCAACGCGGAAACGCGTTTGCTTCATGATCTGCCGTCCGATTGAAGGGAAGTTCCGAATGAACCTCGACACCGCCATCCAGGCGCACGCCCAGTGGAAGATGAAGCTCCGCTCGGCCATTTCACGCTGCGAGACGGTCGACGCGGCGACGATCTCCGCCGACAACTGCTGCGAACTGGGCCGCTGGATGCATGGCGAGGGCCGCGCCAGGCTGGGGCGGTCGCCGGTGTTCGCCGAGTGCCTCACCCTGCACGCCGCCTTCCACCGCGAGGCCGGCCGCGTCGCCATGGCGATCAACGGCAGGCGCTATGACGAGGCCGATGCGATGCTCGCCTCCGGAACGCCCTACAGCGAGGCGTCCTCGGCCGTGGGCGCGGCGCTTATCCGCCTCAAGCGCGAAGTCGTGGCGGCGGCCTAGGCTCGTCCGGGACTGGATGAAGCGGCCCGCAGGGACGCGCTTCCAGTCCCTCGACCGCCTTCGACCGGCGTTGAGGGACAGCGACGCTGCGCAATGCCGTCCCGGACCCTACGCCGGCCGCCGCGCCCGCAGGGCCTGGGCGATGGTGCCGTCGTCGAGCCAGTCGAGCTCGCCGCCGACCGGGACGCCGCGGGCCAGCATGGTGACCTGCACCCCCGAGGGCGCCAGCCGCTCGGCGAGATAGTGGGCCGTGGTCTGACCGTCGACCGTGGCGGGCAGGGCGAGGATCACCTCGCGCACGGCGCCGTCGGAAGCCCGGGCGGTCAGCTCGCCGACGCGCAGCTTCTCCGGCCCGACGCCGTCCAGCGCCGACAGCAGGCCGCCGAGCACGTGGTAGCGGCCGCGGAAGGCGCCCGCCCGCTCC
>CALKHU010000275.1 GCA_937991555.1 uncultured Caulobacter sp. | reverse complement strand
GATCGCGAGCTCGGCCTGCCGGTCGATGGTGTTCGTCAGGCCGGGGTGCAGGATCACCTCGGCGCCCATCCAGGTCAGGGTGCGGATGGTCTCCGGGAACCACATGTCGTAGCAGATCGACAGGCCGAACCGCCCGACGCCGGGCACGTCGAAGACCACGAACCGGTCGCCGGGCGTCACGCCCTGCTCGTACGGCGTGAAGGGGTAGATCTTGCGGTAGCGGTCAACGACCTCGCCCTGCGGATTGATGACCGGGGCCGTGTTGTAGACGCGGTCGCCGACCTGCTCGAACAGACTGCCGGGCACGAGCCACACGCCCGCCGTCCGCGCCGCCTCGCACAGCATCGCTTCGGCCTCGCCCGGCATCGGCTGGGCATGGGCCGTTGACGGACCGAACAGTGAGAGTTCGCCGAGCACGACCATCTCGACCCAGGGCAGTCGCGCCTTCACCGCGGCGATCTCGCCGAGGACCCGCTCGCTGTTGTCTCCCTTGGCCAGTTGAAGCTGTAGGCCGGCGATACCGAAGGGCCGCATGTCGTCTCCCAATCCGGGTCACGCGACCCTGTGACGGAAGAGTGACGAAGGCGGCCGTCGCCACATAGCGCCAGTGCCGGCCGAATGATGGCGCCAGATTTCCGCCCAGAGCGCCTATCAGGCGAGAACTGGCGCCAGCATCAGACCGCGTCGGTCTTGCGGATGACGGCCTGGTCGACCAGCCGCCCCTCGGCGTCGAACCAGCCGATGCGGTCGTCGACGATCACGGTGCGCAGGCTGGAAATCTCGCCATAGGACCAGCGATCCCACTGGCGGCGCCAGACGTCGCCCTCGACCCACCAGCGTCCCGCGTCGCAATCCTCGTTGGCGTAGCCGGCGCGCCCGACCATCTGCCCGTCTGGCAGCAGCTCGATGGTGCAGGGATCGCCGTAGACGGTCTTGCACAACAGCACCGCGCCCGACATCGCCTCGCGCAGGGCCTCGCCCTCGAGCCGGTCCGCGACCGAGCCGGGGAAGCCCCTGGCGGTGTCCGGCATGCCGCGCATCATGTCCGCCAGCACCGCCACGCCCTGGCGGATCTGGTCGAGCGGCAGGCTGGTCACGCCGAGCCGGAACACGTTGGCGGGGCCCTTGCCGTCCGCGTAGTAGGTCCCGACCGGCTCGATCAGCACGCCGCGGCGCTCCGCCTCTGCGGCGAAGTCCCGAACGTCGAGATGTTCCGGCCCTCTCACCCAGTAGGTGGCTCCGCCACGCAGGGGCGCGATGGCGACGGACTGCTGGAGGTAGTGGTTGAGCGCATCGCGCAGCGCGGTGCGACGCTCCCGGAACAGCCGGCCCAGCCGCATCATGGTGGCGTCGTAGTGGCCCATGGCCAGGAAATGGGCGGCGGCCCGCTGATTGTTCAGCGGCGGGTGGCGGATGCAGAGGTGGCGCAGGCGGCGAGCCTCGGCGATCACCTCGGGCGCGGCGACCATGAAGCCGATCCGGAGCCCTGGTCCGAGGACCTTGGACAGGCCCGCGACGTAGATGACCCGGCCGTCCCGGTCGAGGCTCCGCAGGGCCGGGCAGGCTTCGTCCAGATAGTTGGTCTCGCAGGCGAAATCGTCCTCGACGATCACCATGTCGCGGGACGCCGCCTTCTTCAGCAGGGCCTCGCGCCGGGCCTGCGTCATCATCACGCCGGTCGGAAACTGGTGACTGGGTGTGACATAGACGAGGTCGCAGTCGTCGAGCCGACGGTCGACGACGAGACCCTCGTCGTCGACCGGCTGGTGGACGAGGCGCGCGCCGCGGTCGCCGACGAGGCGGCGCATGTCGGGATATCCGGGATCCTCCACAGCCACGGTCGACGAAGCGTCGACCAGCATCTGACCGATGATCGACAGGGCCTGCTGGGCGCCGATGGTGATCAGTATCTCGTCCGGACGCGCCTGGATTCCCCGGCGCGGCAGGACCTTGGTGCGAATCTCCTCGATCAGCATCGGATCGTCGGCGTCGCCGCTGTCGGTGGACCACTGGGCGATGTCGCCGACCGCCAGCGCCTGCCGGCTGGCCTCGCGCCACTCGGCGACCGGGAACAGGGAAGCGTCGAACAGGCCGTCGATGAAGGGATAGGGGTACTGTCGCCAGTTGGGGGTCCGCCGGGCGAACGGCTCGCCGTTGTCGCCGGACCGGAAACGGTCGCGCCAGCGGGACGTCGGCGCCGGCTCGCGCCCGCCGGCGACCGACTGCACGGCGGTCAGACCGCGCAGCATGTCATGGTCGACATAGATCCCGCTGCGTTCGCGGCTGACGAACAGGCCCTCGTCGATCAGCTTCTGATAGGCCAGGGTGACGGTGTTGCGCGCCACGCCCAGCTGGGCGGCGAGGGCCCTCGACGAGGGCAGACGCTTGCCCGGCGGAAAGGCGCCGGCGCAGGCGGCCTCGACCAGCTTGCGTCGCACCTGGTCCTGCAGACCGAGGTCGCTGTCCGGATCGAGAAAGAGCAGAGGCCTGGACATGCCCGATCCTTCGTTCGCGGGCCTGTCGATGTCCAGCGGCGAGCGGGCAAGGACGTCGGAAAGCGCCGACCGTCCGCGCGAATTCCAGCCGGCCCGGTCGAACGCGCCGCAAGGTCGCAGGGTTGAGGGGGCGGCGGCCGGCGTGCGTATGGAGAGGAAAGGCGCGCCGCCCCGCGCGCCGCTGACCGGAGTGTTCCCCATGATCCTGAAGTTCAACGCGGCCGCCGCCGCCGCGGTTGTCGCGCTGGCCGGCGCGGCGTCGCTGTCCGCCCTGCCCGTCGCCGCCGTCGCCGCCGAGGGCAAGGCGCCCGTTCCGCAGACGGCCGAGGGCATGGGCGTGGTCAAGGCGGTCGACGCCGCCGCCGGCACGGTGACCATCGCCCACGATCCCATTCCGGCCCTCAAATGGCCGGCGATGACCATGAAGTTCACGGTCGAAAGCGCCGCGGTGCTGGAGGGCGTCGCCGCCGGCAAGACGGTCCACTTCGTGCTCCGGAACATCGGCGGCAAGCCGGTGGTCACGCAGATTCACGTCATGTGAGGCTGCCGAGAGGCAGAAGATCCGGGGATCATCGATGGCTGACCTTGTCCGTCGCTCGCTGCTGCGCAACGCCGCCCTGCTCGGAACCGGCCTGGCCGCGGGCGGCCTCCTGCCGGCCTGGGCCCGCAGCGCGGCCACGCCGGCGCAGCGGGAGCTGCAGACCCTGTCCGGGCCAGACATCCGGCTGCGCATCGGCCACTCGCGCTGGACGGTCGACGGCCGCGAAGGCCACGCTGTGACCATCAACGGCACGGTGCCCGGCCCGCTGATCCGGCTCAAGGAAGGTCAGACGGCGCGGATCGCGGTGACCAACGACCTGCACGAGGACACCTCGATCCACTGGCACGGGCTGATCCTGCCGTTCCACATGGATGGCGTCCCGGGGGTGAGCTTCCCCGGGATCCGGCCCGGCGAGACCTTCGTCTACGAGTTCCCGGTCGTGCAGTCCGGGACCTACTGGTACCACAGCCACTCCGGACTGCAGGAGCCGGAGGGCCACTACGCGCCGATGATCATCGAGCCGAAGGACCCGGACCCGGTCGCCTGGGACCGCGAGCATGTGATCCTGCTGTCCGACTTCTCGTTCCTCCACGCCCACGAGATCTACCGGAAGCTGAAGGCCCAGCCGGGCGGGTTCAATTTCCAGAAGCAGACCGTCGCCGGCCTGCTCGCCGGCGAGGACCAGCCGCTCGGCGAGCGCATGGAATGGGCGAAGATGCGCATGGACCCGACCGATGTGTCGGATGTGACCGGCTCGGTGTTCACCTATCTCGTCAACGGCCACGGGCCGGCCGACAACTGGACGGCGCTGTTCCGGCCGGGCGAACGGGTGCGGCTGCGCGTCATCAACGCAGCCTCGATGACCATCTTCAACGTCCGCATCCCGGGCCTCCCGCTGACGGTGGTGCAGGCCGACGGACTGAACGTGAAGCCGGTCACCGTCGACGAGTTCCAGATCACCAACGCCGAGACCTACGACGTCATCGTGCAGCCGACGGAGGACCGGGCCTTCACCCTCGTCGCCGAGGCGGTCGACCGTTCGGGCATGGCCCGCGCCACCCTGGCGCCGCGTCCGGGCATGACCGCCCCCGTGCCGCCGCTTCGCCGACGGCCGGTGGCGACGATGAAGGACATGGGCATGGACATGGGCGCCCATGGCGGGATGGACCACGACATGGACATGTCGATGCTCAATCCCGACAACGCGCCGCAGGTGAAGATGGGCCCCGGCGTGCAGAGCATCTCGCCGATGCCCATGGACCGCACCGGCGAGCCGGGCCAGGGGCTGGAGGACGTCGGCCACCGGGTGCTGGTCTACGCCGACCTCGAGGCCCTGGAGGCCAATCCCGATACGCGCACGCCCTCGCGGGCGCTGGAACTGCACCTGACCGGCAACATGGAACGGTTCATGTGGTCGTTCGACGGCGAGACCTTCTCCGAGGTCACCGAACCGATACCGTTCCGACTCAACGAGCGGGTGCGGGTGACGCTGGTCAACGACTCGATGATGTCGCACCCGATCCACCTGCACGGCCACTTCTTCGAGGTGCTGGTCGGGCCGAAGGGCCGGCATCCGCGCAAGCACACCGTCAATGTGGCCCCGGGCGGCAAGGTGACCTTCGACCTGACCGCCGACGCACCGGGCGACTGGGCGTTCCACTGCCACATGATCTATCACATGCACGCCGGCATGTTCCGCGTCATCAGCGTGCGGCCGATGGCGGAGGGCGGACGGTGAGGCGCGCCCTTCCACTCGCCGGCCTGCTGGCCGTCCTTGCCGGCCCGGCCCTCGCCCAGAGCCATGGCGACCATCATCCGGCGCCGGCGGCCACGCCCGCCCCCGCGGCCGACGCGCCGCCGCCCGAAGAGGACGCGATGCCGGCCATGGACTGGCCGACGGAACTGCCGGCCGATGACGACGCGGCCGCCGCCGGCGACATGTCGGGCATGGATCACGGCGCGCACGGGGCTCATGGGGACCATGGCACCCACAGGGAGCACGGCGACGGCGGCGCGGTCGGCGACGAACCGCCGCCGCCCCTGCCCGCCGACCACGCGGCGGACGCCGTCTTCGGCGAAGCGGCGATGCGCCCGTCACGCCGCATCCTCGCACGCGAGCATGGCGGCATGCCCGCCTGGAAGGTGACCATCGACCAGGCCGAATGGCGCGGGCGCGACGGCGACGGGAGCTTCGGCTGGAAGGCCGAGGCCTGGTACGGCGGCGACCGGCATCGCGTCGTGCTCAAGACCGAGGGCGCGGCGTCCGGAGGCGATCTCGGGGAGGCCGAGGCCCAGCTGCTCTACTCCCGGGCCGTCTCGCCCTACTTCGACCTGCAGGCCGGGCTCCGCCACGATTTCGGCGAGGGGCCGGACCGCACCTTCGCCACGGTCGGGTTCGAGGGGCTGGCCCCCTACTGGATCGAGACCGAGGGCGCGCTGTTCCTGTCGGACCGCGGCGAGGCCTTCGCGCGACTCGAGGCCAGCTACGACCTGCGCCTGACCCAGCGGCTGATCCTGCAGCCGGCCGCCGAGGTCGGCCTTGCGGGGCAGGCCGCGCCCGAGCTCGGCCTCGGCTCGGGCCTGACCGACCTGGGGCTCGATCTTCGGCTCCGCTACGAGATCAGGCGGGAGTTCGCACCCTACATCGGCGTCGCCCACGAACGGCGCTTCGGCGCCACGGCGGACATGGCGAAAGCCGCCGGCGAGGACGACCGCGAGACCCGCCTCGTCGCCGGCCTGAGGGTCTGGTTCTAGGGCCCCGCGCCCGCGACGTCAGGCCTCCAGCCCGAGCCGCCCGGCCAGAGCCTTGCGCGCGCGGTAGACCCTGACCTCGACGGCCTTGGCGCTGAGGCCGAGCACGCGGCCGGCCTCGGCCTGGGACAGCCCCTCGATCGCGGTGAGGATCAGCGGCGCCTTCAGGCCGTCCGGCAGCGCGGCGATGGCGCGCTCCAGCCGGTCGATGTCGTCCTGTCCGGCCATCGCCGCTTCAGGGCCGGCCGCGCCGTCGGGCAACGCCTGCCCGACCGGGCTGTTGAGCCCCTCGTTGCGGGTGAGCCACCGGCGCACGGCGCGGCGCCGCGACCAGTCGCGACACTTGTTCAGCGCGATGCTCCGCAGCCAGGTCGGGAAGGCCCGGGCGGAGTCGTAGCGCTTCAGCGCGCGCCACGCGGCGGTGAAACTCTCCTGCACAAGGTCGCGGGCCTCGTCCGTGTCGCCCGTGTAGCGGCGGATGAAGCGGTACAGGCCGTCCTTGTGGCGCTGCATCAGGCGGGTGAAGGCGCGCCCGTCGCCGGCGAGCGCGCCCGCGACGAGCTCGGCGTCCGTCGGCTCGAGGTTCGGGGTCACCGCCCGTCTTCGGTGAGCGCCGCGACGACCTCGGCGTCGAACACCCGCACCTGGTCGGGCGTCAGCACCGCGCGCATCTCGAACACATGGGCGATGGTCGCCTTCTGCAGGGCGCCCATCGCGTGGTGCAGATGGTCGATCGCGGCCTCGACCTCGGGCGAGTCCCTGTGGCCGTTGCGGATGGCCAGCGCCAGCTCGCGGTTGGCGGCGCGGACCTCGTCCTCGAGCCGCCGGCGGTCGGCCGCGTAGCGCGCCTCGATGGCGTCGAGCCGGCGCGTTTGCTCGGCCGTCAGATCGAGCTTCCTGTGAACCACCTCGTGCAGGGAGGGGCTCCGGGCGTGATGGTTGACGACGAAGCGGGCGCAGAGGGCCGCGCCGGCGGCGGCGGCGATGACCACCAGCACCACGGTGATCGCCAGGTTGCGCGAGGCGGCCTTCATCCGCGGCCTTCCAGCAGGTCGGAGGGCGCGATGCCGCCGCCGGTCAGCGACAGGCCCGGTGGCTGGTCGCGCAGCCAGGCGTCGGCCTCGTAGCCGCCCCAGGCGATTCCCGAGACGAGGGCGAGCGCCACGGCCAGAAGCTGAGGCCCGCGCCAGCGGCGCGCCTCCGCCTCGTCGGAATCCAGC
>CALKHU010000274.1 GCA_937991555.1 uncultured Caulobacter sp. | reverse complement strand
CGTCGACCGCACGCGTAAACGAACCCGACCGCCGGCCGATCCCCGACGGCCGAGCGCTTGCGCGTCAGCCGAACAGGCTTGCCAGGCCGTAGAAGATGGCGCCCATGACCCCGGCGGCCGGCAGGGTGATCACCCAGGCCCAGAGAATCTGCCGCGCCACGCCCCAGCGGACGGCCGACACCCGTCGGGCCGCGCCGACGCCGACGATCGCGCCGGTGATGGTCTGGGTGGTCGAGACCGGCACGCCGAAGTTGGTGGCGAGGAACAGGGTGATGGCCCCGCCGGTCTCGGCGCAGAACCCCTGCATCGGCGACAGGCGGGTGATCTTGCTGCCCATGGTGTGGACGATCTTCCAGCCGCCCATCAGCGTGCCCAGGCCCATCGCGCTGTAGCAGGCGATGACGACCCAGAACGGGATGACCAGTTCGCTTCCCCCGCCGGTCAGCCCGCGCGAGGCGAGCAGGGCGGCGATCACGCCCATCGTCTTCTGCGCGTCGTTGCCGCCGTGGCCCAGCGAGTAGAGCGCCGAGGAGACCAGCTGGGCGCCACGGAAGAAGCGGTCCGACCAGGCCGGATTCGCCCGCACGAACAGCCAGGACACGATCAGCACCAGCACCAGCGCGAGGACGAAACCCAGGGTCGGCGACAGCACGATGGCCACCACGGTCTTGGTCAGGCCCTTCCAGATGACGGCGCTGACGCCGGCCTTGGCGATGCCGGCGCCGACCAGCCCGCCGATCAGGGCGTGCGAACTCGACGAGGGAATGCCCAGCCACCAGGTGATCACGTTCCAGACGATGGCGCCCATCAGGGCCCCGAAGATCAGCCCGTCGGTGATCAGCTCCGGCGAGATCAGGCCGCTGCCCACGGTCTTGGCCACATGGGTCCCGAAGAACAGGAAGGCGATGAAGTTGAAGAACGCCGCCCAGACGACCGCGCCGGCGGGCGGAAGCACGCGGGTGGCGACGACGGTGGCGATCGAGTTGGCGGCGTCGTGCAGGCCGTTCAGGAAGTCGAACAGCAGGGCCACGCCGATCAGGAAGACCAGGATGAGAAGGGCGGCGTCCATGGCCGGGCGCGCCTACAGGTGCTCGATCAGGATGCCGGTGATGCCGTTGGCGACATCCTCGAAGCGGTCGACCACCTTCTCGAGGTGATCGTAGATCTCGGCGCCGACGATGTAGCCCATCGCGTTGCCGTCGCGGTGCTTCAGGTAGAGCGCCTTCAGCCCCGCGTCGCAGACGTGGTCCGATTCGTCCTCCAGCTTGACGATCTGCTCGGCCAGGCTGTTCAGCTGCCCGGCGTTGCGCGCCATCTTCGGCAGCAGGTCCACCATCTCCCGGGTCATGCCGGCGCAGCGCACGATGATGTCGGCCATCTCGCGCATGTGCGGCTCGAAGGTCGTCGTCTCGAACTGGTCGATGGCCTTGGCCGTCTTCTTCATCTGGTCGATCGAATCGTCCAGCGAGCCGAACAGCGTCTGGATGTCGATCCGATCGAACGGCGTGATGAAGGTCTTGCGGACCAGCATGAAGCCTTCACGGGTGATCTCGTCGGCCTCGTCCTCATGCCGGAAGATGCGGTCCCTCGCCGCAGCCATGCCTTCGCCGCCCTCGAGCAGCTCGCGCAGGGCGGCTGCGCCCTCGGTCAGGGTGGCGGCGTGTCGCTGGAAGAGGCCGAAGAAGCGGTCCTCCTTGGGCATGATCGCCTGGAACCAGCTCAGCATGGGTCGTCTCCGCCAGGGGCCGCTTTCGCGCGCCCTATAGGGTCCGGAACGCGCAAAGGCGAGCGGGGAATGATCCGAAGGCGGACGAAAATGCACGCTGACGCGCGCACGCGCGGCGAAGCGCCGTGCAAGGGCCTGAACTTTCTGGGGAAAGTGGCGCGAGTGACGGGGCTCGAACCCGCGACCTCCGGCGTGACAGGCCGGCGCTCTAACCAACTGAGCTACACCCGCGTAGGTGCTCGCCTCGCGGCGAGGGGCGTCTGATATTGCCCGCCCTACGGCGTGTCAACAGCTACTGCGGGACGACGTAGTGAAAAGGCGCCACGGGGCCGGTGGCCACGGCCATCAGCGCCCAGAGGCCGGTCACGAGCATTCCCGCGCAGAAGAAGGCGACGGCGTAGGGCAGCAGGATCGAGAGCAGGCCGCCGACTCCGAGTCCGGGCGCCCACCGCCGTGCGAAACCCAGCAGCAGAACGAAGTAGGCGCTCATCGGCGAGCCGATCACCAGGCTGGAATCGCCCATGCGATAGGCGGCGGTGGTCATCTCCGGGCTCACGCCGAGCAGCATCAGCATCGGCACCATCACCGGACCGAGGGCCGCCCATTTGGCCGAGGCGGAGGAGATGAACATGTCGAGCAGGGCGGCGAGAATCGTCACGCCCGCCAGGATCAGCGGCAGCGGCAGGCCGGACTGCCGCAGGGCGTCGGCGCCCTTGATGGCGGTGATGGCGCCGAGATTCGACCAGTTGAACATGGCGATGAAGTGGGCGGCGGCGAAGGCCAGCACGATGTAGGGCGCCATGGCGGCGATCGAGTCGGCCGACAGCCGGACGACGTCGCTGTCCTTGCGGATCACGCCGGTGCGCAGGCCGTAAACGCAGCCGGCGGCCATGAACAGCAGGAAGAACCCCGAGATCAGCGACCGGAAGAACGGCGTCCATTGCGCGGGGCCGGTCGCCGTGTCGTCGCGCAGCGGCGCGCCGGGCAGCAGCGTCAGGGCCGCCCAGAGGGCGATGACCGCCAGGGCGGCCAGCCCGGCCAGGGCGAGCGCGCCCCGCGGCGGCGCCGGGCGCTCGTCCTCGGGTGCGCCGGTGTCGACCGGCGTCCCGGTCCACGGGCCGAGGCGGGGTTCGACGATCCGGTCGGTGACCCACCATCCGACGAGGGTGAAGACCGCGGCGCCGGTGGCGGTGAAGAACCAGTTGCCGGCCAGATTCGCGGTCCAGGTCGGGTCGAGCAGGCGGGCGGCGGGCTCGGTGAACCCGAGAATCAGCGCGTCGAACTGGCCGGGCAGGGGATTGCCGGCGAACGAGGCGATGGCCGCGGCGTAGGCGCAGGCGAGGCCCGCCAGCGGATGGCGTCCGGCGGCGGCGAACACGGCGGCCGCGAGCGGCGGCAGCACCACGATTCCCGAGTCGGCGGCGTGGTTGGACAGCAGGCCGATGATCAGCACCATCGGCGTCAGCAGCCGGCGCGGACTGGCCGCCACAAGGCCGCGGATGGCGTCGGCCAGCAGCCCGACCCGCTCGGCCACGCCGGCCCCCAGCATCACCAGCAGCACAAGGCCCAGCGGCGCGAAGCCGGTGAAGGTCTTGGCCATCTCCGTCAGCAGGGTGCGGACGTTCTCCGGCGCCAGCAGACTCTTGGCGACCAGCGTCTCGCCGGTCACCGGGTTGACGGCGGTCAGCCCGAGGCCTGCACAGACCAGGCTGGCGACGACCAGGGCGCCGATCAGCCACAGGAAGATGAACACGGGGTCGGGAAGCCGGTCGCCCAGGCGTTCGACGGCGTCGAGGACTCGAAGGGCGACAGGGCGTTTGCTCACGGGCGCGATGACTGCACGGTGTTCGCCGGGGGGCAAGCCGTCGCCCTCGTCCTGATAACGATTCTCAACATTTGCCCGCCGTTTGAACCCCTCAAAGGCATGGGCTACAAGGCGCCCGACTCCTTCCCGGGACACCCATGAACGCGTTTCTCCTCCAGTACCTGCCGATCGTGATTCTGCTCGGAATCGCGGCGGCCCTCGGCGTGCTGTTCATCGTCTTGTCGGCGACGCTCGCGCCCAAGGCGCCGGACCCTGAAAAGCTGTCCGCCTACGAGTGCGGCTTCAACGCCTTCGACGACGCGCGGATGAAGTTCGACGTCCGGTTCTACCTGGTGTCGATCCTGTTCATCATCTTCGACCTCGAGGTCGCGTTCCTGTTCCCCTGGGCGGTCAGCCTGATGAAGCTGCCGACCGACCAGATGGTCTTCGCCTTCTGGTCGATGATGACCTTCCTGGGCGTTCTGACGGTGGGCTTCATCTACGAGTGGAAGAAGGGAGCCCTGGAATGGGAGTGATCGTTCCCGCGGGTTCGGCCGGTCGCGCGACCGTCGAAGGCTACGACCCGAAGCTCCACGATCCCTATTTCGACGGCGTCTCGCAGGCGCTGGCCGACAAGGGCTTCGTCACGGCCGCCGCCGACGACCTCATCACCTGGGCCCGCACGGGCTCGCTGATGTGGATGACCTTCGGTCTCGCCTGCTGCGCGGTCGAGATGATGCAGGCCTCGATGCCGCGCTACGACCTTGAGCGCTACGGCTTCGCGCCCCGCGCCAGCCCGCGCCAGAGCGACGTGATGATCGTCGCCGGCACCCTGACCAACAAGATGGCCCCCGCCCTGCGCAAGGTCTACGACCAGATGCCGGAGCCGCGGTACGTCATCTCGATGGGCAGCTGCGCCAACGGCGGCGGCTACTACTACTACAGCTACAGCGTCGTGCGCGGCTGCGACCGCGTGGTGCCCGTCGACATCTACGTGCCCGGCTGCCCGCCGACCGCAGAGGCCCTGGTCTATGGCGTGCTGCAGCTGCAGAAGAAGATCCGCCGCACGGGGACCATCGAGCGATGAGCGACCTCGAGACTCTCGGCACGACGATCGTCGCCAACAGCGGCGGCGCCATCACCGGCTACGAAATCGCCTTCGGCGAGCTGACCGTGCGGGGCCCGGCCCACCGCGTGGCGGCGGCGCTGGCCTATCTGCGCGACCATCCGGACTTCCGCTTCCACCAGCTGGTCGATCTCTGCGGCGCCGACTATCCGGAACGCGCCCTGCGCTTCGAGGTCGTCTACCACCTGCTGTCGATGGTGAAGAACCACCGCATCCGGCTGAAGGTCGAGACCGACGAGGACACCGCCGTCCCGTCGGTCGCCGACGTCTTCCCGGCCGCCAACTGGTTCGAGCGCGAGGCGTTCGACATGTACGGCATCTTCTTCGAGGGGCATCCGGACCTGCGTCGGCTGCTCACCGACTACGGCTTCCACGGCCACCCGCTGCGGAAGGACTTCCCGATGACCGGCTACGTCGAGGTCCGCTACGACGACGAGCTGAAGCGGGTCGTCTACGAGCCGGTGAAGATCGCCGAGTTCCGTCAGTTCGATTTCCTGTCGCCCTGGGAAGGCGCCAAGTACGCGCTGCCCGGCGACGAGAAGGCCGGGGGATGATCCATGAGCTCGCGCAAGGGGTCCATCCAGGGAGGCGCGGCGTTCTTCCTGGTGACGTTCTCCACCGCCTTCCTGATGACGGTCGGCGCCCGGCTGACCAACTGGTTCACCGACGCGCCGAAGGTCGTGGAAACCCAGACGGCCGGCATCTCGATCATGGTCGCGGTGGTGGTCATGGCGCTGGGCTTCGCACTGCGGCGCATGTCGCTGATGGAGTTCCGCAGCGCGCTGCTGGGCGCGGCCTCGGTGCTGCTGGCGATCAGCCTGTCCGGCGCGGCGCACGCCTCGACGCTGACGGGCGTCTTCACCTTCGTGTTCGTACTCGGTCTGGCGCTGCTGGCGGCCGGCCTGTTCGTCTCCTGGCGCATGTCGCTGCAGGGGGAGGAGCCCAATGACTGACGCTCCCGTGAACCTTCCGCTCGCCCCGGCGGTCCCCGAGACCCCGGTCCGCAAGTTCAACATCAACTTCGGCCCCCAGCACCCGGCCGCGCACGGCGTGCTGCGCCTGGTGCTCGAGCTCGACGGCGAGATCGTCGAGCGCGTCGACCCGCACATCGGCCTGCTGCACCGCGGCACCGAGAAGCTGATGGAGGCCCGCACCTACCTCCAGAACGTGCCCTACTTCGACCGCCTCGACTATGTGGCGCCGATGAACCAGGAGCACGCCTTCTGCCTGGCCATCGAGAAGCTGCTCGGCGTCGAGGTCCCGATCCGCGGCCAGATCATCCGCGTGCTCTACAGCGAGATCGGCCGCATCCTGAACCACCTGCTGAACGTGACGACCCAGGCCATGGACGTCGGCGCCCTGACGCCGCCGCTCTGGGGCTTCGAGGAGCGCGAGAAGCTGATGGTGTTCTACGAGCGGGCCTGCGGCGCGCGGCTGCACTCCAACTACTTCCGCCCCGGCGGCGTCCACCAGGACCTGCCCGACGCCCTCGTCGAGGATATCGACGACTGGGCCAGGGCCTTCCCGAAGATCTGCGACGACATCGAGACGCTGATCACCGGCAACCGCATCTTCAAGCAGCGCAACGTCGACATCGGCGTGGTCAGCCGCGAGGACGCGATCCGCTGGAGCTTCTCGGGCGTCATGGTGCGCGGCTCGGGCATCGCCTGGGACCTGCGCCGCAACCAGCCGTACGAGAACTACAACGACTTCGAGTTCGACATTCCGCTGGGCGTGAACGGCGACTGCTACGATCGCTACCTGTGCCGTATGCAGGAGATGCGCGAGTCGACGAAGATCATCCGCCAGGCCTGCGACATGCTGCGCAAGACGCGCGGCCCGGTGATGACCACCGACAACAAGGTCACGCCGCCGCGGCGCGCCGAGATGAAGCGCTCGATGGAGTCGCTCATCCACCACTTCAAGCTCTACACCGAGGGCTTCCGCACCCCGCCGGGCGAGGTCTACGCCTGCGTCGAGGCGCCGAAGGGCGAGTTCGGCGTCTATCTGGTCAGCGACGGCAGCAACAAGCCGTACCGCTGCAAGATCC
>CALKHU010000273.1 GCA_937991555.1 uncultured Caulobacter sp. | reverse complement strand
TCGATCTTGTAGACCACCACAGTGTCGACCTTGCCGGCGGCGATGTCCGCCAGCAGGCGCTTGAGGGCCGGCCGCTCCATCGTCCCGCCGGAGATGCCGCCATCGTCGTAGCGGTCCCTGAGCGCGGACCAGCCCTCCCCCGTCTGGCTGAGAACATAGGCTTCGCAGGCCTCACGCTGGGCGTCGAGGCTATTGAAGGCCTGGTCGAGGCCTTCCTCCGAGGACTTGCGGGTGTAGATCGCGCAGCGGACCATCGGCGGCTTCATCCGGCGCCGTCCCTGGCCAGGCCGAAGAAGCGGCGGCCGTTCCACCGTACGCCGGTGATCTCCCGCGCGATCCGCGAAAGACTGGCATAGGTCTGCTCCCTGTAGACGAACCCCTCGCTGGTAACCTCCACCTCATGGACCTCGCCCCTCCACTCGCGGGAGAGCCGCGCGCCGCCCGGCAGGGCGATGGCGGCGGTCTTGAGGCCCACGCCCCGCCGCAGCCGGCGGGCCAGGTCGGTGTCCAGTCCGCCGAGGGCCTGCGACTGGATGCGAGCGGCCAGCATCAGGCCCAACAGCGGCGCCGAGCGCAGTCGGGGCGGGGCGCCGTAGCCCCGCCCCCGCCACGCTTCCCGAAGGGCCTCGAGGCCCAGGCTTTCCAAGGCCCGGACCTCCTCGGTGATGCGCGCCTCGAGGCTCACGCGGCGGCCTCCCCGGCGATGCGGTAGGTTCGCACACCGTCGACCTTGTCGGAGGTGACGGTCAGCCCGGCCTTCTTCTTAAGCGCCCCGGACATCGCGCCGCGCACCGTGTGGGCCTGCCAGCCCGTTGCGGCGATCATCGCCTCGATGGTCGCGCCCTGCGGCCGGCGCAGCAGCTCGACGACCTGATCGATCTTGCTGGTCTTGGTCTCGGGGGCGGCGGGCTGAGCGATCTCAGCCTGCGGCGCGGCCTTCGGGGCCTTGGTCGTGGTCTTGCGGGTCATGTCGTCCTCATCGGTGTGACGGGGCGCGACAGTCGCGCCCCCTACCGGGACGAGCCCGGCAGGGCCAGGCGAGGACGCCCCACCAACGCTCCATGCGGACGGGAAGTCCAGTGCAACAGCGGCCCATCAGACCGATTGCGACGCGGAAGAATCACCAGTAATGAGTTCATGTTACGTTCCTAACTCATGCGGAGGGACCCGAATGACCAGACCATCGTCACTGATCGAAAGAGCCCTCCATGACCCTCGCCGTCGAGTACTGCCCCCCGTCCAGTCTCAAGCCTGATCCAGGCAACGCCCGCGTTCACCCAAAGGCGCAGATCAAACAGATCGCGGACAGCATCCGCGCCAACGGCTTCGTTAATCCCGTCCTCGTGGACGAGGCTGATATCCTGATCGCGGGCCATGGCCGTCTGCTGGCCGCCAAGACCCTCGATCTTGACCAAATCCCATTCATCCGGCTGAGCGGCCTGACCGAGCTGCAGAAGCGGACCCTTCGCATCGCAGACAACCGCATCGCCCAAGGGGCGGGCTGGGACTTCGATCTGCTGAGGATCGAGCTCGACACCATCTCCGGTCTCGACCTCAGCTTTGATCTGACCCTGACCGGCTTTTCGGCCCCGGAAATCGACCGGATCTTGTCAGAAGGCGACGCCGTCGATCCTGCTGACGATGAGCTGCCAGCACACATGGACGCCACGGTCAGCAAGCCCGGCGACATCTGGATTCTGGGAGATCACCGGGTTGGCTGTGGCGATTGCAGCGACGCGGCGTTCGTAGACTCCGTGATGGCTGGCTGCCGTGCGGACGCCGCCTTCGTCGATCCGCCCTACAACATCAGGATCTCCGGCAACGCGGTCAGCAAGGGCCGCCACAAGGAGTTCCTGATGGCCTCCGGGGAGCTGGCGGACGAGGAATTCGCCCAGCTTCTGAAGACCTGGTGCGCCGCCATTGCTCGCGTCTCGCGTGACGGCGCGGTCCACTTCGTCTGCATGGACCACCGGCACATGGAGGAGCTGCTGGCCGCCGGCCGGGAGGTCTACGGCGCCCGGCTCAACATCTGCGTCTGGAACAAGTCCAACGCCGGCATGGGATCCCTCTACCGGTCCAAGCACGAGATGGTGGCGGTGTTCAGGGTCGGCGAGGCGGCGCACTACAACGCCGTCGAGCTCGGCAAGAATGGTCGCAACCGGACTAATGTCTGGGACTACGCCTCGGTCAACAGCAGGCGCGGCAGTCGCCGCCACGACCTGGACCTGCATCCGACGGTCAAGCCTGCGGCCATGGTGGCCGATGCCATCCGCGATGTGACCCGCAGGGGCGATCTGGTGATAGATACCTTCCTGGGCTCGGGCACCACGCTGATCGCGTGCGAGCGCACCGGGAGGCGGTTCTGCGGGATGGATCTGGATCCCACTTACGTGGACGTCGCGGTACGGCGGTGGATCGCCATGACCGGTGGCCGGGCGACCAACGCTGCCTCCGGCGAGGACTTCGAGGCCAGGGCCAAAGCGGCGGGCTCCCCGCATGGGGAGGCGGCCTGATGTCGGGAAGGGAAGACTATGAGGTCGGCTATGGCAAGCCGCCGAAGCGGACGCGGTTCCAGAAGGGTAGGTCCGGCAACCCGTCGGGGCGACCGAAGGGCGCGAAGACTACACTCGCGCCGGACGATATCGAGAACCTGATCCTCAGTGAGGCCTACCGCACCGTGGAGGTCACGGAGAATGGCCGGCGGCAGAAGCTCAACATGGTCCAGGCTGCGTTACGCAGCCTGGCCGTCAATGCTGCCAAGGGCGACTTCAAGGCCCAGAAGATGTTCCTGACTCACGTGCAGACCATCGAAGCCAGGCGCGAGGCGAACATCTCGGAGGCCGTCGCGCTCTGGCTCGACTACAAGAAGAACTGGCGAGCGGAGTTCGAACGCTACGACGCGCTCGGGAAGAAGCGCCGGGAGCCTCTCCCCCATCCCGATGAGATCGAGATGGACATGAGCACCCGCGAGATCATCTTCAACGGACCCGTAGACGAGATCGAGAAGGCAAAGTGGGATGCAGCCGCCGTGCAGCTGGCGGCTGCCAAGGCTGAGACTGCCAGGCTCGAGCAGGAGCTCGACGGCGATCCGCCCAACTGGGAACAGTTGGAAGCGTATCTTCTCCGCGCCGAAGAGGAGGCCTCATTCCTCGAGGGCTTCTTCCCCGACAAGGCGACCCGGCGACGTTCTGGCTTCGATATCCGCGAATGGCGCAAGCGGAACATGACACTGCACCGGCTGAAGTTCGAGCGGCGCTTCCAAGAGTTGGGCAAGAAGCCGCCCGAGTGGTGGTCGGGAGGGTAGCGTCAGCTCTGCGCCAGAGGACTAAGCCGCTCTCGCGGCATGGGTGACCGGTGCTGGCGCCTGACCTGCCCCCCTCTGGTCCCTCGATCATTGTGAGAGCCCTGAGGGTTGATAGTTGATCTGTGGCGTCGGCGGTAGCGGTCGGCCGGCGCAGCCTTCGATGTTGCGCAGCCGGCCGGCCGCGGGGTTCAGCCTCACTGCCTCGGGGGTGAGGCCGCCATGGGCCGAGTGTGGTCGCACGTGGTTGTAGTCGATCCGCCAGCGCTCGATGACGGCGCGGGCCTCGGCCAGGGTGCTGAAAACCTCCTCGTTCAGGCATTCGTCGCGCAGCTTGCCGTTGAAGCTCTCGACGAAGCCGTTCTGCTGCGGCTT
>CALKHU010000272.1 GCA_937991555.1 uncultured Caulobacter sp. | reverse complement strand
TGAAGCCGCGCTTGGGCATGCGCATGTGCAGCGGCATCTGGCCGCCTTCGAAGCCGCCGATCGAGACGCCGGTGCGGGACTTCTGGCCCTTCACGCCGCGGCCGCTGGTCTTGCCCTTGCCCGAGCCCGGGCCGCGGCCGACGCGCATGCGGCCCTTGGTGGAGCCTTCGCGGGGAGCGAGTTCGTTGAGCTTCGTCATAGGATGCCTCTCCTTGGAGATCTGGCGCCGGAGGCCCCTGCCCCCGACTCGGCTGTTGGCTCCCGGCGAACCGGGATCTGGAATGCTCAAAATCCAGCCTGATCGCTCAGGCTGGATCCGGAGCCCGGCGGAGCCGGGATGAGCGGTATAGTCGGTCTACTCGACCACTTCCACCATGTGGGCGACCTTGGCGATCATCCCGCGGACGGAGGGGGTGTCCTCAAGCGTGCGGACGCGGCCGACACGGTTGAGGCCCAGGCCCTGCAGGGTGGCGCGCTGATCGGCCTTGCGGCGGATCGGGCTCGCCGTCTGGCGGACGGTGACGGTCTTCTTCTCGGCCATGGATTAGCCCTCGATCGCTTCCGGCGACGACGCGCCGTCGGCCCGGCGGCCCAGGATGTCGCCGACCTTCTTGCCGCGCTTGGCGGCGATCTGGCGGGGCGAGCTCTGGGCCTTCAGCGCTTCAAACGTCGCGCGGACCATGTTGTAGGGGTTCGACGAGCCGCTGGACTTGCCGACGACGTCCTGGACGCCGAGGGTTTCCAGCACCGCGCGCATCGGACCGCCGGCGATGACGCCGGTGCCCGGAGGCGCCGCGCGGACCATCACCTTGCCGGCGCCCCAACGGCCGTTGCCGTCGTGGTGCAGCGTGCGGGATTCGCGCAGCGGAACGCGGATCATCGACTTCTTGGCTTCCTCGGTCGCCTTGCGGATGGCTTCCGGCACTTCACGCGCCTTGCCATGACCGAAGCCGACGCGGCCCTTCTGGTCGCCGACGACCATCAGGGCGGCGAAGCTGAAGCGACGGCCGCCCTTCACGGTGGCGGCGACGCGGTTGATGTGGACCAGCTTCTCGACGATCTCGCTGTCAGCGCGTTCTTCGGCGGGAGCGTTGCGGTCACGGCGGTCGCGACGTTGACCGTCGCCGCCACCCCGGGGTTCACGAGCCATCTGGGCGCTCCTTAGAAGTTCAGGCCGGCTTCACGCGCGGCATCCGCCAGCGCCTTCACCCGACCATGATAGATGTAGCCGCCCCGATCGAAGACGACGTCCTTGACGCCCTTCTCGATGGCGCGCTCGGCGACGAGCTTGCCGACCCGGGCAGCCGCGTCCTTGTCCGCGCCCTTGGCCTTGCCCTCGCCTTCCAGCGAAGAGGCGGCGGCCAGGGTCACGCCGTTCACGTCGTCGATGACCTGGGCGTAGATGTTCTTGCTCGAGCGGAAGACCGACAGACGCGGACGGCCGTTCGACAGCGCCTTGAGGCGCGTGCGGTTGCGCTGGGCGCGACGCGCGTGCGATTCGCGAGGAGAGAGCGCCATTACTTCTTCTTGCCTTCCTTGCGGCGGACGTTTTCGCCCTGGTACCGCACGCCCTTGCCCTTGTAGGGCTCCGGCGGACGGATACGGCGGATCTTGGCCGCGGTTTCACCGACGAGCTGCTTGTCGATCCCGGCGATCTTGATCTCGGTCTGCTTCGGCACGGCGAAGGTGATGCCCGACGGCGCCGGGAAATCCACTTCGTGGCTGAAGCCGAGCTGCATCGACAGGGCCGAACCCTTCAGCGCGGCGCGGTAGCCGACGCCGACCAGCTCGAGGGTTTCCTCGTAGCCCTGGGTCACGCCGACGACCATGTTGTTCACCAGGGTGCGCGACAGACCCCACATGCCGCGGGCGCGGGTGGTGTCGTTGCGCGGCGTCAGCGTCAGCTCGCCGCCTTCCTGCTTCACTTCGATCTCTTCGGAGACCGTCCAGGAGAGTTGCCCCTTGGGGCCCTTCACCGTGACCGTCTGGCCGTCGAGGGTGACGGTCGCCCCGGCGGGGATCGTCACGGCTTTCTTTCCGATACGGCTCATATCAGTACACCCGGCAGAGGACTTCGCCGCCGACGTTGGCGTCGCGGGCGGCCGTGTCCGACATCACGCCTTGGGGCGTCGACAGGATCGAGATGCCCAGGCCGTTCTTCACCGGCTTCAGGTCCTTGATGGACGAGTAGACGCGGCGGCCCGGCTTCGACACGCGGCGGATCTCGACGATCACCGGCTCGTTGTCGAAGTACTTCAGCTCGATCTCGAACTCCGGGAAGGCGCCCGGCTTCTCGACCAGCGAGTAGCCGCGGATGTAGCCTTCGGAGGCGAGCACGTCGAGGACGCGCGCGCGCATCTTCGAAGCCGGGGTCGACACCTTGGCGCGCTTGCGCTGGGCGGCGTTCTTGATGCGGGCGATCATGTCGCCGATGGGGTCGTTGACCATTGTGACCCTCCCTTACCAGCTCGACTTGACGAGGCCGGGGATCAGGCCCTGGGAGCCGAGCTCCCGGAGCGCGATCCGGCTCATCTTCAGCTTGCGATAGTAGGCGCGCGGCCGGCCCGTCACTTCGCACCGGTTCCGGATGCGGGTGGCGGCGGAGTTGCGCGGCAGCTTCGCGAGCTTCAGCCGGGCTTCAAAACGTTCTTCGAGCGGCAGCGACTCGTCGTTGGCGATCGCCTTCAGCGCGGCGCGCTTGGCGGCCAGTTGCTTGACGAGCTTCTTGACGCTTTCGTTGCGGTTGACGGCGCTCTTCTTGGCCATGTCTGTGTCCTCTTCCCGCTCTTAGACGTTGTTGAACGGGAACTGGAATTCCTTGAGGAGCGCGCGCGCTTCCTCGTCGGTCTTCGCAGTGGTGGCGACCACGATGTCCATGCCCCAGATCTGGTCGATCTGGTCATAGTTGATCTCCGGGAACACGATGTGTTCCTTCAGGCCCATGGCGTAGTTGCCGCGGCCGTCGAAGCTCTTGCCGTTCAGGCCGCGGAAATCCTTCACGCGCGGCAGCGCGATCGTGATCAGGCGGTCCAGGAACTCGTACATGCGATCCGAGCGCAGGGTCACCTTGGCGCCGATCGTCATGCCTTCGCGGATCTTGAACTGCGCGATGGACTGACGGGCCTTGGTGGCGACGGGCTTCTGGCCGGCGATCGCAGCCAGGTCTTTCATCGCGGCGGCGGCCTTCTTGGAGTCGGCCACGGCCTCGCCGATGCCCATGTTCAGGACGATCTTGTCCAGCTTGGGCACCTGCATCTCGTTCGTGTAGCCGAACTTCTCCTTCATCGCGGCGCGAATGCGCTCACGATAGACGGTCTTCAGCCGGGGTTCGTACTTGTCAGCCATTGATCACCTCGCCGGTGGTCTTGGCGAAACGGACCTTCTTCTCGCCTTCCATGCGGAAGCCGACGCGGGTCGGTTTGCCCTTGGAGTCCACCAGGGCCACGTTCGAGACGTGGATCGGGGCTTCCTTGTGTTTGATGCCGCCCTGGGGATCCATCTGGGTCGGCTTGGTGTGGCGCTGGACCATGTTCAGGCCCGAGACGACGACGCGGTCTTCCTTCGGAAGCACGCGGGTGACATCGCCGGTCTTGCCCTTGTCCTTGCCCGTCAGGACGACGACGCGGTCGCCCTTCTTGATCTTGGCGGCCATTACAGCACCTCCGGCGCGAGCGAGATGATCTTCATGTGGTTCTTGGCGCGCAGTTCGCGGGGAACCGGGCCGAAGATCCGCGTGCCGATCGGCTCGCTCGACTTGTTGACGATCACGGCCGCGTTCTTGTCGAAGCGGATGACCGAGCCGTCCTTGCGCTTGATGGCCTGCGAGGTGCGAACGACGATGGCCTGCAGCACATCGCCCTTCTTCACGCGACCCCGCGGGATGGCTTCCTTCACGGAGACAACGATCTTGTCGCCGACGTGGGCGTAGCGGCGCTTGGCGCCGCCAAGCACCTTGATGCACATGACCCGGCGGGCGCCCGAATTGTCGGCGACGTCCAGGTTAGTTTGCATCTGGATCATGGCTTAAACCTTCCAGACTCTGATCAGGCCGAGGCCTTGGGAAGGACTTCCCAGGTCTTCAGCTTGGACTTCGGCGCGCACTCGACGATCTTGGCGACCTCACCCGCCTTGTAGGCGTTGGTCTCGTCGTGAGCGTGGTACTTCTTCGTGCGACGGACGGTCTTCTTCAGAAGCGGGTGCAGGAAGGTGCGTTCGACCTTCACGACCACCGTCTTGTCGCCCTTGTCGGAGACGACCACGCCTTCGAGAATACGTTTCGGCATATCGATCTCCTCCTACGCGGCCTTCTTGGCGCGCAGCACGGTCTTGATCCGCGCGATGTCCTTGCGGATCTCGTTCACGCGGTGGGTCTTCTCGACCTGGCCCGTCGCCGCCTGGAAGCGCAGGTTGAACTGCTCCTTCTTCAGGTTCAGCAGGGCTTCGGCCAGTTGGTCGGGCGTCATGGCCCGGACGTCAGCGATCTTCATCTCAGTGCTCCGCGGCCACGCCCGCGTCGATGCGGGTGACGATGCGCGTCTTCACCGGAAGCTTGGCGGCGCCGAGCTTCAGGGCTTCACGCGCGATGTCGTCGGCGACGCCGTCGATCTCGAACATGATCCGGCCGGGGTGAACACGCGCCGCCCAGTAGTCGACGGCGCCCTTGCCCTTACCCATCCGGACTTCGGCCGGCTTGTCGGTGACCGGCAGGTCCGGGAAGATCCGGATCCAGACGCGGCCCTGGCGCTTCATGTGGCGGGTGATCGCGCGGCGGGCCGCCTCGATCTGACGCGCCGTGATGCGCTCGGGCTCCACCGACTTCAGACCGTAGGAGCCGAAGTTCAGCAGCGTGCCGCCCTTGGCGGTGCCGTGAATACGGCCCTTGAAGGCCTTGCGGTACTTGGTTTTCTTCGGAGACAGCATGTTCGTTACGCCTCAGCTCCACGACCGCGGTCGCGGCGCGGGCCGCGGGGTCCACGATCGTCACGGTCACGACCGCCGCCTTCGCCGGCCGGGCCGGACTCGGTGGCCAGACGCTTGTCCAGCGCCATCGGGTCGTGCTCCAGCACCTCGCCCTTGAAGATCCAGGTCTTCACGCCGATGATGCCGTAGGTGGTCTTGGCTTCAGCGAAGCCGTAGTCGATGTCGGCGCGCAGGGTGTGCAGCGGCACGCGGCCCTCGCGGTACCATTCCATCCGCGCGATTTCCGCGCCGCCCAGGCGGCCCGACACGTTGATCCGGACGCCCTTGGCGCCCAGACGCATGGTCGACTGCATGGTGCGCTTCATGGCGCGACGGAAGGCGACGCGGCGCTCGAGCTGCTGGGCGATGTTCTCGGCCACCAGCTGGGCGTCGGTCTCGGGCTTGCGGACCTCGACGATGTTCAGGTGAACCTCGCCCTCGGTCATCGCCGACAGGTCCTTGCGGAGCTTGTCGATGTCGGCGCCCTTCTTGCCGATGATCACGCCGGGACGGGCGGCGTAGATGGTCACCCGGCACTTCTTGTGCGGACGCTCGATCACGATGCGCGAGATGCCGGCGGCGCCGAGGCGCTTCTTCAGCTCGCGGCGGACCTTGATGTCCTCGTGCAGCAGGCGACCGTAGTCCTTGCCGTCGGCGAACCAGCGGCTGTCCCAGGTGCGGTTGACGCCGAGCCGGAGCCCGACCGGATTGACTTTCTGACCCATCAGGCGGCCTCACCCAGTTCGCGGACCACGATGGTGATCTCGGAGAACGGCTTCTCGATGCGCGAGGACCGGCCGCGGGCGCGGCTGGCGAAGCGCTTCATAATCAGGTTCTTGCCCACATAGGCCTCGGCGACGACCAGCGAGTCGATGTCGAGGTTGTGGTTGTTCTCGGCGTTCGAGATGGCGCTGTAGAGCGCCTTCCGGACGTCCTTGGCGATGCGCTTGTGGCTGAACTCGAGTTCGTTCAGCGCACGCTGCACCTTCAGGCCGCGGATCGACTGGGCCACGAGGTTCAGCTTGCGGGCCGAGGTGCGCAGGGTGCGCACCTTGGCCTGGGCTTCGGCGCCGGAGAGGCGGCGTTCGGTCTTGGGCTTGCTCATGACCTACTTCCTCTTGGCCTTCTTGTCCGCCGCGTGGCCCGGGAAGTTCCGGGTCGGAGCGAACTCGCCGAGCTTGTGGCCGACCATGTCTTCCGACACGGAGACCGGCACATGCTTCTGGCCGTTGTGGACGCCGAACGTGAGACCCACGAACTGCGGCATGATCGTCGAGCGACGGGACCAGGTCTTGATCACGTCCTTGCGGCCGCTGCTTTGCGCGGCGTCCGCCTTCTTCAGCAGGTAGCCGTCGACGAACGGACCCTTCCAGACTGAGCGGGTCATGGCTTAGCGGCCCTTCTTCGCTTTGTGGCGAGAGCGGATGATGAACTTGTCCGTCGCCTTGTTGGTGCGGGTCTTCGACCCCTTGGTGTCCTTGCCCCACGGCGTGACCGGGGTGCGGCCGCCCGAGGTGCGGCCTTCGCCGCCGCCGTGCGGGTGGTCGATCGGGTTCATGGCGACGCCGCGGACGTGCGGGCGGAAGCCCATGTGCCGCTTGCGGCCGGCCTTGCCCAGAACCTGGTTCATGTGATCCGGGTTCGAGACGGCGCCGACGGTGGCCATGCAGCTGTCCAGCACCATGCGCAGCTCGCCCGAGCCGAGGCGGATCTGGGCGTAGCCGCCGTCACGACCGACCAGCTGGGCGTAGGCGCCGGCCGAACGGGCGATCTGGCCGCCCTTCATGGGCTTCAGCTCGACGTTGTGCACGATGGTGCCGATCGGCAGGCCGCTGAGCGGCGCCGCGTTGCCGGGCTTCACGTCGACCTTGTCCGAGGCGACGACGACGTCGCCGGCCTTCAGGCGCTGCGGAGCCAGGATGTAGGCCAGCTCGCCGTCCTCGTACTTGATCAGCGCGATGAAGGCGGTGCGGTTCGGGTCGTACTCGAGACGCTCGACCGTCGCCGGCACGTTCCACTTGCGACGCTTGAAGTCGACCATGCGGTACAGGCGCTTGGCGCCGCCGCCGCGGAAGCGGACCGCGATGCGGCCGTTGCCGCCGCGACCGCCCGACTTGGTCAGGCCCTCGACGAGCTTCTTCTCGGGCTTGCCCTTGTGAAGCTCGCTGCGGTCGACCAGCACGAGGCCGCGACGGCCCGGCGAGGTCGGATTGAATTGCTTCAGAGCCATCTGGATCAGAGCCCCGTGGTGATGTCGATCGACTGGCCTTCAGCCAGCGTCACGATCGCTTTCTTGACGTCCGAGCGACGACCGGCCCGGCCACGGAAACGCTTGGTCTTGCCCTTGACGTTCAGGGTGTTGACCTTCGTCACGTTGACCTTGAACAGCGCCTCGACCGCGGCGGCGATCTCGTCCTTGGTGGCGTCCTCGGCGACCCGGAAGACGACCTTGTTCTGCTCCGACAGGATCGTGGCCTTTTCGGTGATCACCGGGGCCAGGATGGTGTCGTAATGGCGAGCGGTGGCGGTCATTACGCGGCTTCCTTCTCAGCGAAGCGGGCCGAGATGCCCTCGACCGCCGACTTCGTCAGGACCAGGGTCCCGCGGCGCAGCACGTCGTAGACGTTCAGGCCGGCGTTCGGCAGCACATCGACGTTCGGAATGTTGCGGGCGGCCAGCTTGAAGTTGGCGTCCACTTCCGGCCCGGCGATGATCAGGGCGTTCTTCAGACCGATCTTGTCGAAGTTGGCGCGCAGGGCGGCCGTCTTCGGTTCAGCCAGTTCCGCGGCGTCGAGGACGACGAGCGCGCCCGACTTGGCCTTGGAGGACAGCGCGTGGCGCAGGGCCAGGGCGCGGACCTTCTTGGGCAGGTCGAAGGCGTGGCTGCGGACCACCGGCCCGTGGGCCTTGGCGCCGCCGACGAACTGGGCCGCACGGCGCGAGCCGTGACGGGCGCCGCCGGTGCCCTTCTGCTTGTACATCTTCTTGCCCGTACGAGAGACCTCGTTGCGGACCTGGATCTTGTGGTTCCCGGAGCGGCGCTTGGCCAGCTGCCAGGTGACGACGCGCTGCAGGATGTCGCCGCGGATCTCGTCGATGCCGAAGATGGCGTCGTCGAGGTCGACCGAGCCGGCCTTGCCGCCGTCAAGCTTGATGACGTCGAGTTTCATTACGCTTCGCCCTCTTGCGTGGCTTCGGGAGCCGGAGCGTCCGCGGCCGGGGCGTCCTCGACCGCCGGCTCTTCAGCCGCGGCGGCCGCCGGCGTCTCGCCGGCCTTGCGGAAGGCGCCCGGGCGCGGCAGGTCGGCCGGAGCCGCCTTCTTGATCGCGTCGCGGACCTTCACATAGGAGCCTTCGGCGCCCGGAACGGCGCCCTTGATCAGGATCAGGCCGCGCTCGACGTCGACCTTCCAGACCGTGAGGTTCAGGGTGGTGACGGTTTCCTGGCCCAGGTGGCCGGCCATCTTCTTGCCCGGGAACGTACGGCCCGGATCCTGGCGGTTGCCGGTCGAGCCGTGCGCGCGGTGCGAGACCGAGACGCCGTGGGTGGCGCGCATGCCGCCGAAGTTCCAGCGCTTCATGGCGCCGGCGAAGCCCTTGCCGACGGTGACGCCCTGGATGTCGACCTTCTGGCCGGCGACGAAGTGGTCGGCGGTGAACTCCGCGCCCACGTCGATCAGCGCGTCCGCATTGACGCGGAACTCGGCGACGACGCGCTTGGGCTCGACCTGAGCCTTGGCGAAGTGGCCGCGCATGGCGTTGGATTCGTTCTTGGCCTTCTTGGCGCCGGCGCCGAGCTGGAGGGCGGTGTAGCCGTCCTTCTCAACGGTGCGCTGGGCCGTGACCTGGCAGCCGTCGAGGCTGAGCACGGTCACCGGAACGTGCTGGCCGGTCTCGTCGAAGAAGCGGGTCATGCCGACCTTCTTCGCGAGCACGCCGGTGCGGTTGGCGGGGAGAGTCATAGTCGGTCGGCCCCCTACAGCTTGATCTCGACGTCGACGCCGGCCGACAGGTCGAGCTTCATCAGCGCGTCCACGGTCTGCGGGGTCGGGTCGACGATATCCAGCACGCGCTTGTGCGTGCGGATCTCGAACTGCTCGCGCGACTTCTTGTCGACGTGCGGCGAACGGTTGACGGTGAACTTCTCGATGAGCGTGGGCAGGGGGATCGGCCCCCTGACGGTGGCGCCCGTGCGCTTGGCCGTGTTCACGATCTCGCGCGTGGAATGATCCAGCACGCGGTGATCGAAGGCCTTGAGCCGGATGCGGATGTTCTGACGATCCATATCGCTCGT
>CALKHU010000271.1 GCA_937991555.1 uncultured Caulobacter sp. | reverse complement strand
TGAGGAGAGACAGCATGGACATCGTCACCACCGCCGCCGGGCTCGCCGGCTCGGGCCTGGCCGGGGGCGCGCTCGGCGCCGCCTTCGGAGCCGTCGGATCCATCCTCAACCGCGGCCTGGCCATCTTCGAAACCCGCGAGAAGCGGCGCGACCGTCAGCTCGAAATGGCCCACGAGAAGGACCGCTGGGCCCACGACCTGCAGATCGCCGCCGGCGCGCGGTCCGATCGCGCCGAGGCGGCCCGGCAGGCGCTGGCCCGCACCCAGGCGGAGGGGTCGTGGACCGGCCTGTCCGACTCGATCCGCGCCGAAGCGGCGCTGCAGACCGCCTGGCCCTGGGTGGCGGCGGTCCGCGCGCTGACCCGGCCGGCCCTGACGCTTCTGCTGTGGGTGCTGTTCGCCGGCCTGTTCCTCGCCGCCGCCGGCGGCGCGCTTGAGGGCGACACGGCGTCCGCCGTGGTGCGGACCGCGGTCGAGACCATCGCCTTCTCCGCCTCCACCGCCCTGGCCTGGTGGTTCGGCGATCGCGCCCCGCGGCGGGAGTCCTAGGGGAACAGCTCCGGCCGACGGGCGCGCAGGGTCTGCACCAGAACGCGGGTCTTGGCGTCCGACGGAACGTCGGCCTGCTCGCAGATCGCCCAGAGCTCCCCGAGCGGGACTTCGAGCACGGTGATGTTCTCGTTCTCGCTCGCGAGCCCGCCGCCTGCGCCGATGCGCTGACTGTCGTCATAGGCGGCGAGGAAGAGGTCGATCCGCTCGGTCGTCGTGCCCGGCGAGACCCAGATCGCGCCGGCCGGCTCCAGATCGGACAGGTCCAGGCCGGTCTCCTCGAGCAGTTCGCGGAGGCCGCAGCCGAGGGGATCCTCGCCATGTTCGACCATGCCGGCGGGCGCCTCCGCCACCGGCGCCCCGCCGGCGACCTGAAGGGCCGCGCGCGGCATGGTCACCAGAAGCGCCGTCTTCGTCGCGGGATTGTAGGGCAGCACGGCCACGGCGCGGCCATGGTCCTCGACGAACCGCTCGTAGGTCGAGCCGTCCGGCCCCGTCACCGTGGCCACCAGCAGGTCCATCCAGCCGGAGTGCAGCGCGCGGACGGGCACACCTTCCGGAACCAGTTCGCCGTCTCGTCTGCGGTGGCGGGTCATGGGCGCGTCGCGGCTCCGATTCTGCGAACGTCCAGCGGACCACAGCGGCGGTCACGCCGGAACCGCCAAACGCAACAGCCCCGCGCGATGTCGCTGCGGGGCTGTGTCGTTGACTCTCGAAGAGTGGTGCCGCCGGGCAGGATTGAACTGCCGACCTCAGCCTTACCAAGGATGCGCTCTACCACTGAGCTACGGCGGCGAAAGGCGAGGCGCGCCTGATAGCGAAACTCGCCCGGCGTTGGAAGCCCTAATCCGCTTGACGCCTCACTTCCCGTCATCGCAGTGATCGGCTCATGGCCGACAAGCCCGTCAAACCCCTGTCCGACAAGGAGCGGCGCGAACAGAAGCTGGCCCAGGCCCTGCGCGCCAACCTGCGCCGCCGAAAGGCGCCGCCGGCCGCCGCGGCGCGGAAGCCCGACGAGGACTGACTCGCCGGGAGCCGGTCGGATTCTCCTCGGGAACTTCATTTGACCGGACGCGCGGGCCCGCCATCAATTACAAGTGACTCTTGCGCGGGGGCTTGCGCCCGCTAGAACCCCGCCCTCAACTCATCCGCCGCCGGAAGCTGCCGGCGTTTCGAGGGGCCTGAATGGACCGCATCGCGATCGTCGGCGGCGCGCGGCTGAACGGAGCAATCCCGATCAGCGGCGCCAAGAACTCCGCCATCAAGCTGATGGCGGCCTCGCTGCTCACGGACGAGCCGCTGCGCCTGACCAACATGCCGCGCCTGGCGGACACCCGGTTCCTCGGCCACCTGTTGACCCGTCTCGGCGCGATGATCGAGGAGAAGACGGGCCCGGACGGCCCGGAGACCGTGCTTCATACGCCGGAGATCGTCAGTTCCTTCGCGCCCTACGACCTGGTCCGTCAGATGCGGGCCAGCTTCAACGTCCTGGGCCCGCTGATCGCCCGCACCGGCCATGCGAAGGTCTCGCTGCCGGGCGGCTGCACGATCGGGGCGCGGCCGGTCGACCTGCACCTGCAGGCTCTGGAGGCGCTCGGCGCCAAGATCGACCTGCACGAAGGCTACGTCTACGCGACCGCCCCGCGGGGCCTGACCGGAGCCGAGATCGAGTTCCCGTTCGTGTCCGTCGGCGCCACCGAGCACGCCATGCTCGCCGCCGTGCTGGCCAGGGGCGTCACCGTCCTGAAGAACGCCGCCTGCGAGCCCGAGATCGTCGACCTCGCCGAGTGCCTGAACAAGATGGGCGCCCGTGTCGAGGGCGCCGGCACGACGACGGTCACCATCACCGGCGTCGACAGGCTGCGCGGCGCCACCCATGCGGTGATCACCGACCGCATCGAGGCCGGCACCTACGCCGTCGCCGCGGCGATGGCCGGCGGCGAAGTCCGCCTGACCAACACCCGGGCCGACCTGATCGAGGCCCTGCTGGTCAAGCTCGAGGAAGCGGGGGCCGGCGTCGAGCGGACCAATGACGGCGTCATCATCCGCCGCAACGGCGCCCGCCTGAAGGCGGTGAACATCGACACCGGCGTCTACCCCGGCTTCGCCACCGACCTGCAGGCGCAGTTCATGGCCCTGATGACCCTGGCCGACGGCGAGAGCATCATCCGGGAGACCATCTTCGAGAACCGCTTCATGCACGCCCCGGAACTGGCGCGGCTGGGGGCGGACATCACCGTCTCCGGCGGCGAGGCGCGCGTGCGCGGGGTCGACCACCTCGAGGGCGCCCAGGTCATGGCCACCGACCTGCGGGCCTCGGTCAGCCTGGTGATCGCGGGCCTGGCCGCGCGCGGCGAGACCGTGGTCGGCCGGGTCTATCACCTCGACCGGGGCTTCGAGCGGCTCGAGGAGAAGCTCGGCGCCTGCGGGGCGAACATCCGCCGCATCAAGGGCGACGCCGCCATCCCGGAGATGGACGCCTGACGATGCCCGATCCCGCGCCGCTCCGCCTGCTGGCCGAGGACGCCGATGATCTGGCCGTGATCTCGGCCGCGCTGCAGGACGCCGTCGGCAGGATCGGCGACATCGCCTACGATCCCCGCGCCCGGCGGCTGACGCTGGCCCTGAACCGCTACCGCTGGGAGGCGGGCGGCAAGGCGCGCGAGCGCGTCCGCACCGGCCTCCAGCTCGGCGGCGTGCTCGGCGTCAAGAGCCGCAAGCTGCGCCGCGACGCCCGGGGCGCCGTGGTTGTGCTGCTGAGCATCACCTTCGAGCCCGGCGAATCCCCCGGCGGGGCCGTCGTCTTCACCTTCGCCGGCGGCGGCGACCTGCGGGCCGAGGTTGAGTGCGTGGACCTGATCCTGGCCGATGTCTCGGATCCCTGGTCGACGCCGAGGACGCCGAAGCACGAGGGGTAGAAGCGCGCCGCTGCTCCACGTCGCGGTAACCGGCCGCCCGCCCTTCGCCTCGCGCGCGCCATGCCCTATATGCGCCGGTCATGCGCCGCCTCGTTTTCACCGATCCCGACTTCGCCGCCGCCTTCCGGGCGTTCCTCAACGAGCGCCGGGGTTCGCCCGCCGATGTCGACGCCGCGGCGGCCGAGGTGCTGGAGGCGGTGCGCTTGCGCGGCCTTGAGGCCGTTCTCGACTACAGCCGCAAGTTCGACCGCGCAGACCTGACCGAGGAGACCATCCGCGTCACGGCCGAGGAGATCGAGGCCGGGGCCGCCGCTTGCGAGCCCGCCGTACGCGAGGCTATCGCCTTCGCGGCCGCCCGCATCCGCGCCTATCACACCCGCCAGCGCCCGGCGGACCAGCGGTGGATCGACGAGGCCGGGGTCGAACTCGGCTGGCGCTGGACGCCGCTGGAGGCCGTCGGCGTCTATGTGCCGGGCGGCCGGGCGGCCTATCCCTCGACCGTGCTGATGAACTGCGTCCCGGCCCAGGTCGCCGGCGTCGACCGCATCGCCATGGTCACCCCGCCCGGCAAGCTGCAGCCGGCCGTGCTGGCGGCGGCCAAGGAAGCGGGCGTGACCGAGATCTGGCGCATCGGCGGGGCCCAGGCCGTGGCCGCGCTGGCCTATGGCGCGGGGCCCATCGCGCCGGTCGACAAGATCGTCGGCCCGGGCAACGCCTTCGTCACCGCCGCAAAGCGGCGCCTGTACGGCGTGGTCGGCATCGACGCCCTGGCCGGGCCGTCCGAGATCGTGGTCGTCGCGGACAAGGACAACGACCCCGACTGGATCGCCGCCGACCTGCTGTCCCAGGCCGAGCACGACCCGGCGGCCCAGTCGATCCTGATCACCGACGACGCGGCCTTCGCCGAAGCCGTCGAAGCGGCGGTCAAGAAGGCGATCGGCGAGATCGCCACGGGCGAGGACGCCGCCGCCTCCTGGCGCGACCACGGCGCGATCATCATCGCGCCGCTGGCGGAGAGCCCGGGCCTGGTCGACCTGATCGCGCCCGAGCACGTCGAATTCTGCACCGCCGATCCGGAAGCCCTTGCCGATCGGGTGCGCCACGCCGGGGCCATCTTCCTCGGCCGGTTCACGCCCGAGGCCATCGGCGACTATGTGGCCGGCTCCAACCACGTGCTGCCGACCAGCCGCGCGGCCCGCTTCCAGTCCGGGCTGTCGATCTACGACTTCCTCAAGCGCACCTCGATCGTGAAGTGCGACGCCGCGTCGTTCGGTGTTCTGGGGCCGCACACGGCCGCCCTGGCCGAAGCGGAGGGGCTGCCCGCGCACGCCCTGAGCGCGGCGATCCGGCTGAAAAAGTAGGGACACACGCCACATTCCGCCGTGAAAGCGGCGTGCGCCCCGACTTTGCGCGGCGCCTCAGGATGACGAACGGGTCCCTGTTGCACTAAAGGTCGGTTTGCCCATGACCGACGACCGCGCCGCGCACCGCCTGCAGAGCATCGAGATCGACGAGGATTCCCTCGCCGCCGTCTCGCGCGACCAGGAGCAGGAGCGGCAGATCGCGATCTTCGACCTGCTCGAGGACAACTATTTCCAGCCGGAAGGCGCGGCTGGCGGGCCCTATGACCTCAAGATCGCGCTGGTCGAGAACCGGCTGGCCCTGCACATCGTCGGCGCCGACGGCGGATTCGACCAGACGCACCTGCTGTCGCTGTCGCCGTTCCGGGGCGTGATCCGCGACTACTTCATGATCTGCGAGAGCTACTACCAGGCGATCCGGAACGCCACGCCGGCGCAGATCGAGGCGCTCGACATGGGCCGGCGCGGGCTGCACAACGAGGGCTCGTCGCTGCTCCAGGCCCGGCTGGAAGGAAAGGTCAGGACCGACCTCGACACCGCACGCCGCCTGTTCACCCTCATCTGCGCCCTGCACTGGCGGGGCTGACGCACGGTGGAGGGGCTTCCCGGGGCGGTCCTGTTCGCCTGCAACTTCAACCGGGTCCGCTCGCCGATGGCCGAGGCCCTGATGAAGATGGCCTTCGGCACGCGGGTCTACGTCGACAGCGTCGGCCTCAAGCGCGAGCCGGGGGAGACGGAGGTCGATCCCTTCGCCGCGGCGGTGATCGACGAGATTGGGGGCGACCTCAGCGGCTTCAGGCCGAAGATCTTCGATGACCTCGAGGACGATTCCTTCGACCATGTCATCTCCCTGACCCCCGAAGCGCAGCACCGCGCCGTCGAACTGTCGCGGGGGAGGGCGGTCGACATCGAGTACTGGCCGACGCTGGATCCGACATTGGCCGAAGGCAGTCGCGAGCAGCGGCTCGAGGCGTACCGCGCGGTCCGCGACGAGCTGGCCCGCCGGATTCGCGAGCGTTTCGGCAAAGCATCGACGTTCGGGGGATAGACGCGTTATACTGTGGGTCTGGAGCTGCGGCTCGCGACCCGAATCTTCGGCGCGGGCCGTTTGCTTATTGGATTTCCGCTCCCGGCTGGGATGTCCCGGCTGAGCACAACGAGAGGCCGTATGGCTAAAGAAGAACTGCTCGAGTTCCCCGGCACGGTCAGCGAACTGCTGCCCAACGCCACCTTCCGCGTGAAGCTGGAGAATGATCACGAGATCATCGCCCACACCGCGGGCAAGATGCGCAAGAACCGCATCCGTGTGCTGGCCGGCGACAAGGTGCTGGTCGAGATGACGCCCTACGATCTGACGAAGGGCCGCATCACCTACCGCTTCAAGTGAGCCTGAAGTCGGGCGCGCTGGTGCTTGCGAGCGCCAGCCCGAGACGCCTGGAACTGCTCGGACAGGTCGGCATCACGCCCGACCTCGTCGACCCCGCCGACATCGACGAGACCCCGCTGCGCGACGAGACCCCGCGCCGGCTGGTGGAGCGCCTGGGCCTAGAGAAGGCGCGGGCGGTGGCCGCGCGCCATCCCGGTGCCTACGTCCTCGCCGCCGACACCATCGTCGCCGTCGGCCGCCGCATCCTGGGCAAGCCCGAGGACGAGGCGGACGCCCGGCGCATGATCGGCTTGCTGTCCGGCCGCGCGCACAGGGTGCTGACCGGCGTCGCCGTCGTCGGTCCCGGCGACCGCGTTGCGTCTCGCGTCGTCGAAAGCCGCCTGACCTTCAAGCGTATCACGGACGCCGAACTGGACGCCTTCATCGCCGGCGGCGACTGGACCGACGCCTCTGGCGCCTACAAGATTCACAAGCTGGCCGGGGCCTTCGTCACCGACCTGCGCGGCTCCTTCACCTCCGTGGTCGGCCTGCCGCTCTACGAGACGCTGAACCTGCTCAAGGGGCTCGGTTGGCGGGGCGGGGTGCTGTGAGCGAACGGACCGTCTTCCTTGACCGCTGCATCGGCGAGACGCGCGGCGTCGTGGCCGTCGACGGCCGGCCTGAACGGCTGCTGATCGTCCGCGACGGCGATGCGCCGGCCCTGCGCCTCGGCGCGCGCAGCGTGGCGCGGGTGCGCAGCGTCGAGAAGGCTATCGGCGCCGCCTTCCTGGACCTGCCGGGGGGAGCGGAGGCGTTGCTCTCTCTCCGCGCCGACGAATCCCCGCCCGTGCGCGGCTCGTCCGTCGAGGTCGAGATCCGCAGCGAGCCGCGTCGCGACAAGCTGGCCACGGTCAGGATGATCGGCGCCGCGGAAGGCGCTCCGGTGCTGCTCCAGGCCGCGCCGGACATCGAAGCCGAGCTGGAGATGCTGGCCAGGGGCGCGGCGATCGTCGAGGGCGCCGCCGCCCGGGAAGCGGCCGACGCGGCCCAGGCCGAGGCGCTGGAGACCGTCCATCCGCTGCCGGGCGGCGGCTCGATCGCCATCGAACCGACCCGGGCGCTGGTCTCGATCGACGTCGATCTGGGCGGGCGGGGCGGCGTGGACAGCAAGCGCGCCGCCCGTCACGCCAACCTGACCGCCCTGGGCATGGCCGCGCGCCTGCTGCGCCTCAAGGGGCTCGGGGGGCTGGTGGTGTTCGACCTCGTCGGCCGCGGCCACGACGGCAAGGCCATCGACGGGGCCGCGCGCGCCGCCTTCGCCCCCGACAACCCGGGCGTCGCCATCGACAAGATCAGCCGCTTCGGCGCCCTGACCCTGACCGTCCCGAGGCGGCGACGGCCGGTGCTCGACCTGCTGCTGGATTCGAATGGCCGGCTCACCGCCGCGTCCGGCGCGCTGGACCTGGCCCGGGCGCTGGAGCGGCAGGGCCGGGCCTCGCCGGGCGGACGCCTGACGGCGCTGGCCTCGCCGGCCGTGCTCGGCGCGTTCGAATCCCTGCGCCCGGCGGCGACCGACCGTCTGGGCGCGCGATTCTCGCTCGAGCCCCGCGAAGGCTGGCCGAACGACCGGTGCGAGGTGATCGCCCGATGAGCGCCGGCTGCCCCATCTGCGGCAAGCCGGTCGTCCAGGCCTGGCGTCCGTTCTGTTCCAAGCGCTGCGCGGACGTCGACCTGCAGCGCTGGTTTTCGGGCTCCTACGCCATCCCCGCGGTGGAAGAGGACGAGGGCGGCGACAGGCCTTTCAACGAAAACGACGAAGGATAGCGGTCCCGGCTGGACTTGCCGGAAAGCCTCTTCTATAGACGCGGCCTCCCGCGATCGGCGGGGCCGTTCGCGGCCTAGGCCTGGGTAGCTCAGTTGGTAGAGCAGCGGATTGAAAATCCGCGTGTCGCTGGTTCGATT
>CALKHU010000270.1 GCA_937991555.1 uncultured Caulobacter sp. | reverse complement strand
TCAAGCCCACCAACCTGGAGGCGCTCGCCGTCCTGCCCACGCCGCCGCTGCTGACGCCGGTGTCGGCTGAGGCGGCCGCGCCGGCCGTGGATGCGGTCGAGGAGACCGTCGCCCTGGCGGCGGGCGCCTGCGAGGCGATGGTCGAGATCACGGCCGGGACGGTCGAGACCGCCCTTGAAACCGCTGCGGACATCGTCGAAGTCGCCGCCGTCGAGCTGGAGGTCGTGGCTGACGCCATGCTGGACACGCCGGCCGTCGAGCCGGACGACCTTACCCGCCTCTCGGGCATCGGGCCCAAGCTGGCCGCGGCGCTGGCCGAGCGGGGCGTCACCCGCTTCGCCGACATCGCGGCCTGGTCCGAGGCCGACGTCGAACGGTTCGACAAGGAGATGAGGCTGATGGGCCGCATCGGCCGCGAAGCCTGGATCGCCCAAGCGAAGCGCTTCGCCGAAGCCGCCGTCCACTAGCTTCGCAGGCTACAGGCCGAAGGCCTTCAGCATCCGGTCGGCGGCCGCCGACGCCGGCACGCGTCCGGCCCTCACCTGGCGTTCAAGGTCGTGCGACAGCGCGGCGACGTCGGGGTGGGTCCGGAAGGCGTCCTCGAGGCGGTCGAGCACCATCGCCCACATCCAGCGCGCATTCTGGCCGGCCCGGCGGGCGGCGCGCTCGCCGTTGGCGGTCATGATCTCGCGATGGCGTTCGATCTGCCGCCAGAGGGCGTCGAGACCCGTGTTGGTCAGACCGGACGCGGTCAGCACCGGCGGCGTCCAGTCCGGCGAGGGCGGCGTGAGGATATGCAGGGCGGCCCGGTATTCGCGGGCGGACCGTTCGGCCCGGGGCGGATCGGCGTCGGCCTTGTTGATCAGGATCAGGTCGGCGATCTCGATCAGCCCCTTCTTGATGCCCTGAAGCTCGTCCCCTCCGCCCGGGATCAGCACCGCCATGAACAGGTCGACCATGTCGGCCACGACGGTCTCGGACTGGCCGACGCCGACCGTCTCGACGATGACCACGTCGAAGCCCGCCGCCTCGCACAGCAGCATCGCCTCGCGCGTCTTGCGGGCCACGCCGCCGAGCGCGCCGCCGGACGGGGAGGGGCGGATGAAGGCGTCCGGATCGACGGCGAGCCGCTCCATCCGCGTCTTGTCGCCGAGGATCGAGCCGCCGGTCCGGCTGGACGAGGGGTCGACGGCCAGCACCGCGACCTTGTGGCCGGCGGCGGTCAGGTTGCAGCCGAGGGCCTCGATGGTCGTCGACTTGCCGGCCCCCGGGACGCCGGTGATGCCGAGCCGCTGGGCGCGGCCGGTGTGCGGCATCAAGCGTTCGAGCAGGTCGCGCGCCGCCTCGCGGTGGTCCGCCCGGTGGCTCTCGACCAGGGTGATTCCCCGCGCCAGGGCGGCGCGTTCGCCCGCGACGATGCGGGCCTCCAGATCGGCGATGTCGGGGATGCGGCTCACAGGGTGGTTCTAGGAGGGCCGTGCCCGATAGGGAAGCGGCCCTTGTCTTCTGCCGTCATGGCCCGAACAAGTCGGGTCACGGCGTGGCCTGGGGGAGAGCCCGATCGGGCTCAGATCACCACCGCGGTTCCCGAAACCGAAACCATCAGCATCTGCGCCTGCGGGCCGACGGTGTTGTAGTCGAGGTCCATGGCGATGATGGCGTTGGCGCCGAGCTTCTCGGCTTCCTTGACCAGGTTCTTCATCGCGTCTTCGCGGGCCTTGGCGAGCAGGCGCTCGTACGATCGCGAGTGGCCGCCGATGAAGTCCCGGATGGCGGCCATCAGGTCAAACACGAAATTGGCGCCCAGAATCGACTGGGCGTAGATCGCGCCCTTGTACTCCTTCACAGGCCGACCCTCGATGAACGGGGTGGTCGTGACCAGCATCCGCCTGCTCCTGCAACGACGTCCGAGTATTAAGGCTAATCGCGTCCCGGCGCGAGCGTTCTCCTGTCAGGCGAACCCGGCGGCCGATGGCGTTGCGCGGCGGGGGAAAAGCGGCGCAACAGTCTTTGAGGATGAACGCGGCTGGGGCAGAGTGGCGCGCGGGGGCGCGTCGCGCGCCCCGGGAGAAGCCTCTCGATGTTCCTCGCGCGGTCGCACCTGGATCTGCACAACATCCGGAACAGCATCGACCGGACCAAGAAGATGTCGGACGGGGTCATCAAGATCGGCCCGTTCGGCGTAGGCCTCGACGCCCTGCTCGGCTTCGTGCCGCCGCTCGGCTCGGCCTACAGCGCCGGCGCCGGGCTGGTGCTGGTCATCGACGGCGTGCGCGCCCGCGCCGCGCCGATGGTCCTTGCCGAGATGACGCTGATCCTCGCGATCGACACCCTGACCCCTTACATCCCCAAGGCCGGCGGCATCATCGACGCCCTGTTCACGGGCCACAAATGGGCGGCCGACCTGCTGCTGCGGCACATGGATGAGACCATCTATTTCGAGGGCTCGCGAGAGCAGGCGATGAACAGCGCGGAGTATCGCGACCTGATGGCCCGCGTCCGCGCCGGCAAGGAGAAGCGCAGGGTCGTCTTCCTGGGCAAGAGCCCGAAGCCCTGAACGGTGTGGCGAAACCGGGCCATGACGACCGACGTTGAGGGCTCATGAGCAGGGAACGCGCCCACAGCGCCTATCGGTCGGCCGAGACCATCAAGAAGCTGTCCGACCGGGTGATCGGTTTCGGGCCGTTCGGCGTCGGCCTCGACGGCCTGCTGACCTGGATTCCGGGCGCGGGCATCCTCTACAGCGCCGGGGCGGGCCTGTTCCTGCTGTGGAGCGCGGCCCGGGGCGGTGCGTCCTTCACCACCCTGGCCAAGATGGCCGGGTTCCTCGGCGTTGACATGCTGCTGTCGGACGTGCCGGTGGTCGGCGACATCGCTGACGTGCTCTGGCAGGGCCATCTGATGGCCGCCACCACCATGCAGAAGGATATCGAGACGCGCCACGGCGTGCCGGACGGGCTCGACTCGGTGCTTCACCGGCCCCGCCGTCGACGCACGGGCCTGAGCATCGTCGCGGCGATCCTGTTCGGCGGACTGGTCTACGCGGTCTGGCGATCGGACTTCCGCGATCTCACGCAGCACGGCTGGGGCTTCGCCTTCTCGAACGCCAGCCTGCCGCTCGCCGGCCAGGCCGTGGCGCTGTGGCTGATCCTGCTCGTCGGCCTGGTCGCCCTGTTCCTGCTCAGCCTTTTGCGTGCACGGCTGCAACGCCGGGCGGCCTGAGCCTGGTCCCGGCGGTGCGGGCGCAGTTCAGCCGGCCTGATCGTAGCCCAGCTGCTTGTTCAGCTTCTCCAGCAGGTCGATGGCCGCCTCGGCGATCACCGTGCCTGGCGGGAAGATGGCGGTGACGCCGGCGTCGCGCAGGGCCTGGAAGTCCTGCGGCGGGATCACGCCGCCGATCACCGTCATGATATCCGGGCGGCCGGCCTTGCCGAGCTCGGCGATGAGCTCGGGAGCCAGGGTCAGGTGGCCGGCGGCCAGCGAGCTGGCGCCGACGACGTGGACATCGTTCTCCACCGCCTGGCGGGCGGCCTCGGCCGGGGTCTGGAACAGCGGGCCGATGTCGACGTCAAAGCCGAGATCGGCGAAGGCCGTGGCGATCACCTTCTGGCCGCGGTCGTGGCCGTCCTGGCCCATCTTGGCGATCAGGATGCGCGGGCGGCGGCCGTCGGCCTGCTCGAAGGCCTCGACCATCGCCTTGGCGCGGGCCACGGTGGCGTTGGAGCCGGCCTCCGACACATAGACCCCCTGGATCGACTTGATCTCGGCGCGGTGGCGGCCGAACACCTTCTCCAGCGCATAGCTGATCTCGCCGACGGTCGCCTTGGCGCGGGCGGCGTCGACCGACAGCGCCAGCAGGTTGCCGTCGCCGCGGGCCCCGGCCTCGAGCGCGTCGAGCGCCGCCTGCGTCTCGGCTTCGTTCCGTTCGGCCTTGAGTCGCTTCAGCTTTTCGATCTGGGCGTTGCGAACGGCGGTGTTGTCGACCTTGAGCACCGGGATGTCGTCGGCGACCTCCGGGCGGTAGCGGTTGACGCCGACCAGGCTCTGCTTGCCGCTGTCGATGCGGGCCTGGGTGCGGGCCGCGGCCTCCTCGATACGCAGCTTGGGCAGTCCCTGGTCGATGGCCTTCGCCATGCCGCCCAGAGCTTCCACCTCCTCGATGTGCTGGAGCGCGCGGGCGGCCAGGTCGTGTGTGAGCCGTTCGACGTAGTAGCTGCCGCCCCAGGGGTCGGCGACGGCCGTTGTGCCGCTCTCCATCTGCAGGAACAGCTGGGTGTTGCGGCTGATCCGGGCCGAGAAGTCGGTCGGCAGGGCCAGCGCCTCGTCGAGGCTGTTGGTGTGCAGGCTCTGGGTCTGGCCGTTGACGGCGGCCATGGCCTCCACACAGGTGCGGGCGACGTTGTTGAACACGTCCTGGGCCGCCAGCGACCAGCCGGAGGTCTGGCTGTGGGTGCGCAGCGAGAGCGAGCGGTCGTCCTTCGGGTCGAACTCGCGCTTCATCAGGCGGGCCCAGAGCAGGCGCGCGGCCCGCATCTTCGCCACCTCCATGAAGTAGTTCATGCCGATCGCCCAGAAGAACGACAGGCGCGGCGCGAACTGGTCGATGCTCATCCCGGCGGCGACGCCGGCGCGGGCGTACTCGATGCCGTCGGCCAGGGTGTAGGCCAGCTCGAGGTCGGCGGTCGCGCCGGCCTCCTGCATGTGATAGCCGCTGATCGAGATCGAGTTGAACTTCGGCATATTGCGCGAAGTATATGAAAAGATGTCGGAAATGATCCGCATCGAGGGCGCGGGCGGATAGATGTAGGTGTTCCGCACCATGAACTCTTTGAGGATGTCGTTCTGGATCGTGCCGGAGAGCTTCTCCGGCGGAACGCCCTGCTCCTCGGCGGCGACGATGTAGAGCGCCAGGATCGGCAGCACCGCGCCGTTCATCGTCATCGACACGCTCATCTTGTCGAGCGGAATGCCGTCGAACAGGGTGCGCATGTCGAGGATGCTGTCGATGGCGACGCCCGCCATGCCGACGTCGCCCTTCACCCGCTCATGATCGCTGTCGTAGCCGCGGTGGGTGGCGAGGTCGAAGGCCACCGACAGGCCCATCTGGCCGGCCGCCAGGTTGCGCCGGTAGAAGGCGTTCGAGTCCTCGGCGGTCGAGAAGCCCGCGTACTGCCGCACGGTCCAGGGGTTGGTGACGTACATCGTCGGGTAAGGGCCGCGGGCGAACGGGGCCAGGCCCGGGTAGCCACCGAGGAAGTCGAGGCCCTTCACGTCGTCGGCGCCGTAGGCCGGAGCGACGGGGATGCCTTCCGGCGTCTGCCAGGCCTCGCCGGCGGCGGGGGTGGCGGGACCGCCGTCAGCGGCGAAGGCGACCGTCGTGAAGTCGGGGAAGGTGCTCATGGTTCAGGCCTCCTCGAACGCGGCGGCGAAACGGATGGCGGTCAGGGCGGGACAGCTCGAGTCCGGTCCCGGCAGCCGCGCGTCGGGCGCGCCGGCGGCGAAGGCTGCCGGATCCGCGGCGGCCGTCTCCGGCGCCTTGTCTTCCGCATTCGGGAAGGCGGTGACGCCGAGGATCTTCCGCGACTTGTCGGCATAGGCGGCCGCCTGCGCATCGCGGGCGGCGGCCACGGAGCGGGCGACCAGGCCGGTCTCCAGCGCCTTGACGACGCCGCCGGCCGCTTCGATCGCCTGGAACTGGCTCCAGGCGGCGCGGGCCAGCTGGTCGGTCAGGGTGTCGAGATACCAGGCGCCGCCGGCGGGGTCCGCGACCCGGCCGAGGTGGCTCTCCTCCATGAGGACCAGCTGGGTGTTGCGCGCCTGCCGCCGGGCGAAGGCGGTGGGCAGGCCGATGGCGTCGGTGAAGGCGCCGAGGACGATGCTGTCCGCGCCGCCGACAGCGGCCGCGAAGCCTGCGCTGGTCAGCCGCAGCAGGTTGGTCCAGGCGTCGGCCCGCGCCAGCATCCGGTGCGAGGATCGGGCCTCGATCGTCGCCGGGACGTCGACGCCGCAGGCGGAGGCGAT
>CALKHU010000269.1 GCA_937991555.1 uncultured Caulobacter sp. | reverse complement strand
GTCGCCTCGACCGGTCCGACCGCGATCGGGGCGCCGCTGCCGGCGCCGACCGAAGCCTCGACCCCGCCGGTCTACGAGACGCCGGGCCTGGAAGACGCCGCCGCCGCCGGCGGCTCGGCCGACGCCGTGAGCGCCGCCGCCCGGGCCCGCAAGGAGGCCGAGGCCGCCGCCGCCGCGCAGTCGGACGTTCCCGTGGGCACGCCCTTCGCCGCCAAGGGCAGGATCTACGGCGCCCCCGCCGCCGCCTCCACCGTGACGCTGCAGGTTCGCCGGCAGACGTTCCTGACCGTCAGCGGTCCGGACGGCGCGGTCTACTTCGGCGGCGCGCTGGCGCCGGGCGAGGCCTTCCGCCTGCCCAACGTGAAGGGCCTGGCGGTGGAGGTCACCGATCCCACGGCGGTCGATGTCTTTGTCGCCGGGGCCCTGAAGGGCGTGATGCCGGCGACAAAGGCCAACGTCTCGGCGCTGTCCGGCTAGCGGCGATCCGCGCCCGCCGTCGGCGGAATGTCACTTGGGAAACCGGCTCCGGACGCTTACCTTGGCCCCTGCATGAGCCACGACGACCACACCCACGTCCGCCCCTGGCGCCGGATCGACCGGCGGCCGTCGCGCCAGATCCATGTCGGCTCCGTCCCGATCGGCGGCGGCGCGCCGATCGCCGTGCAGTCGATGACCAACACGCTGACGGCCGACGCCGCGGCGACCATCGGCCAGATCCGTCAGCTCGAGGAAGCCGGCGCCGACATCGTCCGCGTCTCCTGTCCCGACGAGGACTCCACGGCCGCGTTCCGGACCATCGCCAGGGAGGCAAAGGTCCCGCTTGTCGCCGACATCCACTTCCACTACCGGCGCGGGATCGAGGCCGCCGAGGCCGGCGCGGCCTGCCTGCGCATCAATCCGGGCAACATCGGCAGTCCCGACCGCGTGCGGGAGGTCATCCAGGCCGCCCGCGACAACGGCTGCTCGATGCGGATCGGGGTCAACGCCGGCTCGCTGGAACGGGACCTGCTCGAGAAGTACGGCGAGCCCTGCCCCGATGCGATGGTCGAGAGCGCGCTGAACCACGCCCGCATCCTGCAGGACCACGACTTCCACGAGTTCAAGATCAGCGTGAAGGCCTCGGACATCTTCATGACCGTGGCCGCCTACCAGCAGCTCGCCGAGGCCATCGATTGCCCGCTGCACCTGGGCATCACCGAGGCCGGCGCCCTTCGGACCGGCACCGTGAAGTCCGCGATCGGCATGGGCAGCCTTCTGTGGGCCGGTATCGGCGACACCATCCGGGTCAGCCTGGCCGCCGATCCGGTCGAGGAGATCAAGGTCGGCTTCGACATGCTGAAGTCGCTCGGCCTGCGCCACCGCGGCGTGAACATCATCGCCTGCCCGTCCTGCGCGCGGCAGGGCTTCAACGTCATCGAGACCGTCGAGAAGCTGGAGGAGCGGCTGGCGCATGTCTCCACGCCGCTGTCGTTGTCGATCATCGGGTGCGTCGTGAACGGACCCGGCGAGGCGCTGATGACCGATCTCGGCTTCACCGGCGGCGGCAAGGGCTCGGGCATGGTCTATGTGGCCGGCAAGCCCGACCACAAGATGGACAACGACAAGATGGTCGACCACATCGTCCAGCTCGTCGAGGCGCGCGCCGCCGAGATCGAGGCGGCCCGCGCGCCGGACCGGCACGCGGCCGAATAGGGTGCGTCACCCAGATTGGGTTCGACTTACCCAATTCGGGCATACAACCGGGATGCGCGCCCCGATTACCCTCGCGTATGCACAGGCTCTGTGTCGCAGGCGGCGAGGAGGGGCGGGTTGTCCGACGACAGCGAGAATGACCATGGGCGGCTGGCGCTGAGGGCGTCGACGCGGTTCTTCCTGAAGTCGGTGGATCTTCTGGCGCGCGCAGTGGGCGACGGCGACATCCTGCGGGGCGTCATTTTTCTCGCCGTGGTCGACGCCAACACCCGCCATCTGAGGCCGACCGACCCCGCCGCCCTGGCCTACGCCCACACCCGGAATACCGTGCCGGACGACCTGCGCCGTCCGATCAGCGTCCACGCCCTGGCGCTGGAACTATCGCTCCCGTACGAGACGACGCGGCGGCATGTGAACGGCCTCATCAACCAGGGGCTCTGCACGCGAAACGAGTCGGGGATCTTCGTGCCGGCCGATGTGCTGGCCAGCAAGAGCATGACCGCCACCCACCGCCGTAACCTCGAAAACCTGCGCGCGCTGTTCCGCGACCTCATCGACGGCGGCGTGGATCTGGCGACGTGAGAGCAGTCCCCGACCCGTGACCGGGCCGGGGACGCTTTCGGGCGGCCGCATCGGGGGGGCAGGCCGACCGCCCTGAACGGCGCGCCGTCCGGCCCTGAGGCCCGGAACCGGAGGCGGCGCCACACGCTCGGGGGATGGCGTCCTGCCCGGCGCCCTTGCCCTGCGACGGCGCCGGTCCAGTTAGTCGCGTGGATGGACGACCGAACCGGATGACCCGGGCCGGCGGCCGGCTCCGCGGCCGCGACGCGAGACCCCCTGGATTTCAACTCCAAGGCAAGCATACGCGGCTTCACGCGCAAGGGAGGGAGAAGATACCCACTGTGAGGAATCCGGTTGCAATCCTGCCGGGAGTCCGGAAGGCTGGGCCTGGGCTGAGGAAGGGGTCTGGCGCCCCTGCGGTGACTTGAGCGTCGACGAAAACAGGGTCGTACCGGCCGACGAATACGACATCGCCGCGCGCCTCGCCGGCGAGTTCTTCATCCGGGGCGTCGAGATCATCGCCCGCGCCCACGACGGCGACCTCCTCAAGGGGATCATCTTCACGGCGATCGCGGTGGCGAACCGCGAAGGCGCGCCGCCGGCCTCGGGCCAGGCGGGCTTCCGGCCGGTCAGCGTGATGTCCGTGGCCAGCTCGATCGGCGTGCCCTACGAGACCACGCGCCGTTACGTGAATCTGCTGGTCAGCGACGGCCTGTGCGAGCGCAAGGGCCGCAGCGGCGTCGTGGTGACCGAAGCGGGCCTGATGAAGCCCAGCATGATCGCCGCCTACCAGGAGACCTACACCAGCTTCAACCGGCTGGTTGCGGCGCTGCGCCGGTGGAACTACCCGGGCGTGAGGTCGTGAGCGCGCCCGCCCCGGCGGTCGCCGGGACGGGCGTCGCGGGGGTCAGGCGTCGAAGGTGATGACCGAGCGGGCGAGTTCGCCCCGCTTCAGCTCCTCGAGCGCATCGTTGACCTGCTCCAGCTTCAGGCGCTGGGAGATCATCTGGTCGAGGTGCAGCTTGCCCGACATGTAGAAGTCGACCAGGCGCGGCATGTCGACCGGGAAGCGGTTGGAGCCCATCAGCGAGCCCTGGATCCGCTTCTCGCCGAGGAAGTCGGCGCCGTGCAGCTCGATCATCGTGCCGACCGGGATCATGCCGATGACGTTGGCGGTGCCGCCGCGGGCCAGCATCTTGAAGGCCTGTTCGGTGGTCTTCTTCAGGCCGATGGCCTCGAAACTGTGCTGCACGCCGCCCTTGGTCAGCTCCATGACCGCGGCGACGGGGTCCACTTCGCTGGCGTTGATCACGTCGGTGGCGCCGAACGCCTTGGCGAGGTTCAGCTTGGACCCCTGCATGTCGATGGCGATGATGCGGCCGGCGCCGGCGATCGCCGCGCCGTTGACCGCGGCCAGGCCGACGCCGCCGCAGCCGATGACCGCCACGGTCTCGCCGGCGCGTACGCTGGACGTCTGCACCACGGCGCCGACGCCGGTGGTCACCGAACAGCCGATGAGGGCGGCGCGGTCGAGCGGCATGTCCTTGCGGATGGCGACGCAGGCGTGCTCGTGGATCAGCATCTGCTCGGCGAAGGACGACAGGTTCAGGAACTGGTTGAGGCCGTTGCCGAGCCGCGGCGCGTCGTCCTTGGCGCGGCGGACGTCGCCGCTGATGCAGCGGGCCATGTGGCCGGTCACGCAGTGGGCGCAGTGGCCGCAGAAGGCCGACAGACAGGTGATGACGTGGTCGCCCGGCTTCACGGTGCGGACTTCGGAGCCGACCGCCTCGACGACGCCCGCGCTTTCATGGCCGAGCACGGCGGGCAGCGGGTGCGGGTAGGAGCCCTCGACGAAGTGCAGGTCGGAGTGACAGACGCCGGCGGCGACCGTGCGGATCAGCACCTCGTGCGGGCCCGGCTTGGAGATCGAGACCTCCTCGATCTGCAGCGGCTTGCCCACTTCGCGCAGGACGGCGGCCTTCATGGCGTATCTCCCTTGTCTGGTTGGCGGGACGTTATCGCTGTTCACGCACGGAGCGGAAGGCCCCTCGAACAACTGTTCGCGAGAATCTCGACGGGGCGGCCGAAATTGGGATACCGGTGTTTCTAAAATCGGAGGAAAGCCATGACGATCGCGCGCCACGCCCTCTCCCGCCGGGCCCTGCTGGGCTGGACCGCTGTCGGCGGCGCCGCACTCGCCGGGCCGGCGCTGGCCAGGCTTTCCCCGCCGTCGGTCACTACCCGCCAGGGCCGGGTGTCAGGCGCCGTCGCCCCGAATGCGGCGCTGGTGTTCAAGGGCATACCCTACGCCGCGCCGCCCGTCGGTGATCTGCGCTTCGCCCCGCCGGCGCCGCCCGCGGCCTGGAGCGGCGTGCGCGATGGATCGGCCTTCGGCCACACCGCGATCCAGAACCCCTCCCCGTCGTCGGTGAACCCGACCTCGGAGCTCGGCAAGGCGCTTCAGCAGGTGTTCCCGGCCCGCGCCGACGTCGAGGCCCAGAGCGAAGACTGCCTGTACCTGAACGTCTGGACCAGGAGCGTCAGCGGCAGGAAGCCGGTCATGGTCTGGTTCCATGGCGGCGGCTTCGCCTACGGCTCCGGCCAGTGGCCGATGTACGACGGCGCGAACCTGGCCGCGCAGGACGTGGTCGTGGTCACCGTCAATCACCGCCTGAGCGTCTTCGGCTACCTCGACCTGCCGGAGGTCCCGGGCTCGGGCAACGCCGGCATGCTGGACCTCGTCGCCGCGCTGGAGTGGGTGCGGGCCAACATCGCGGCCTTCGGCGGCGATCCGGACAATGTCACCATCTTCGGCGAGTCCGGAGGCGGCGCGAAGGTCAGCTACCTGCTGGCCATGCCGCGGGCGAAGGGCCTGTTCCATCGGGCGATCATCCAGAGCGGCCCGGGCGTGCGCGCCGTCCCCCGCGAGCGGGCCGCAGGTCTGCGGACCAGCCTCTACAAGTCGCTCGGGCTCGCCGACGGCGATGTCGCCGGCCTGCGCGCCACGCCCTGGGACAAGGTTCTCGCCGCGGCCCGCGCGGCCGAGGCGGATCAGCCGGGGGCCGGCTTCGACCGCTCCGGCTTCTCGCCGGTCGTCGACGGCGACGTGCTGCCGGCCCAGCCCTGGGATCCCGCCGCGCCGGCTGCCGCCCGCGACGTGCCGGTGATGATCGGCATCAACAAGGACGAGATGACGCTGTTCATGGCCTCCGCCCCCTGGTTCGGACGGCTGGACGACGCCGGGCTGGAGAAGATGGCCGCGGCGATCTACGGGCCGAAGGCGCCGCAGGTGCTGGCGGCGCTGCGCAAGGACTTCCCGCAAGACAGCCCGACCTATCTCGCCACGCACCTGACCACCTACGGCCGGATGTTCGCCGGCTCCGTCGAGATCGCCGAGCGCAAGGCGGCCCAGGGCGGCGCGCCGGCGTTCCTCTATCTGCTGGCCTGGGAGACGCCGGTGGGCCCGTTCCGCTCGCCGCATACGCTGGAGATCCCGCTCGTGTTCGACACCGTCGAATCCAGCCGCGTTCTACTCGGCCCGGGACCGGAGCCGCAGCTGATGGCCCGGCAGATGAGCGCCGCCTGGGTGGCCTTCGCGAAGACCGGAAATCCGAACACCGGGGCGATTCCGGCGTGGCCCGCCTACGACGCCGCGCAGCGCGCGACGATGATCTTCGACATCGACAGCCGCGTGG
>CALKHU010000268.1 GCA_937991555.1 uncultured Caulobacter sp. | reverse complement strand
ACCCGCCGGCTGAGGCGCACCGCTTCGGCCGCCGCAGCCAGGACGCCCGGCGCCTGTCGTCGCATCTCCTCGACGAGGACATCGGCCCGCAGGCAGAACACGCCCGCGTTCCACAGGGCCCCCTCGGCGATCAGCGCCGTCGCGCGCGCGACGTCCGGTTTTTCGACGAACCGGCGGACGGGACGCGATCCTGCGGCGCCGGGCCCGGCGAGCACGTAGCCATAGGCCGGCGACGGACCCGTGGGGGTCATGCCCAGCAGGGCGATGCGTCCCGCCTCGGCCTGCGCCGCCATGGCTTCGACGTGCCTCGCGAAGACCTCGTCATCGGGCGTCAGGTGATCGGCGGGCAGGAACAGCAGGACGGCGTCCGGGTCCCGCGCGGCCAGCACAAGCGCCGCCGCCGTCATGGCCGGGGCGGTGTTGCGGGGCTCGGGTTCGAGGATGACGACGGCGTCCTGCCCGGCGAGCCCGGCGCGCACCGCCGCCTCGTGCCGGCGGCCGGACACCACGGTGACGGGGCCGGCGGCGGGCAGGGCCCCCGCCCTCGCCAGCGCGCCCGCAAAGGTCGTCTCGCCCCCGGTCAGCGGCAGGAACGGTTTGGGTCTGCCGGGTGTCGACGCCGGCCAGAGGCGCTCCCCGGCGCCGCCGCTCAGGATCACTGGATGCAGCATGGCCCCTCCGGACGCGCGCGATCGCCCGAAGCGTTACATGCAAATCAACGATATGGCGAGTCGAAGGCGCAATGCCCGTATAAATTAGGCCAGGGCGATCGCGCTCAGCAGCCGGCCGTAGTCCCCTTCGCCGCGCCGGACGGCGCGGCGATTGGAGAAGAAGTCGGCCTCCTCGGCGCAGGTGTCGCGGCCGACCCATTCGGCGTCGCCGATCCCGGCCTGCTCGATACGCCACAGCACGAAGGCGGGCAGGTCGAACATGCGCTTGTCGTCGCTGACGCCCGCCGCGAAGAAGCGGGTCGATCCCGGCGCTTCCCGCTCGAACCGCTCCAGGAACTCCAGCCCGACCTCGTAGGATTGCGGCCCGATGCAGGGGCCGATGGCGGCGATCATGCGCCGGGGATCCGCGCCCTGCGCCCGCATGGCCTCGACCGTCGAGCCCACGATGCCGTTCAGCGCCCCCTGCCAGCCGGCGTGACAGGCGGCGACCACGCGCGCCTCGGGGTCGACGAGCAGCACGGGCGCGCAGTCGGCCGACAGCGCGCCGCAGATGATCCCTGGTCGGTCCGCGACCACGCCATCGGCCTCGGGCCGCTCGTCACCCCAGGGACGGTCGGCCTTCACCGCGATGGCCGAGTGGATCTGGTAGCAGGTGTTCAGCGCGGCGGACGGCAGGTCGAACCAGGCCGCCGCCCGCCTCCGGTTCTCCGCCACGTCCGCCGGCTCGTCGCGCGAACCGCGCCCGACGTTGAGGCTGTCGTACAGTCCCATCGAGACGCCGCCCCTTCGGGTGAAGAAGGCATGGCGGACGCCCCCCACCGCGGACAGCTTCCCGCTCTGGACGACGGGCAGGCTCACGCCGCCGCCTCGAAGCCCGGCGGAACCAGCCCCGGCGAATGGATGCAGGCGGCCTTGAATAGCTCGCCCATCTGGTCGGGCGCGACCAGCCGCGCCAGCTGCCGGTCGATGACCTCGGCCCGGTCCGGACGCGCGGCCTTCAGGGTCTCGGCCCGGTGCTGGATGCCCAGCATGCCCAGGAACAGGCCCTGGGGGATGGCGTCGGTCGCCGCCGCCCCGGCCTTCCGCGCGGCGTCCCGGACGACCGGGAAGTCGGCGTAGACGGTCAGGTCGGACTCGCCGGGGAAGGCGAGGGGGTCGACCTTCTCGTGGCCCTTCAGCGCCTGCAGCGTGTCGCCGAACTCGGGCTGGCCGCGGCCGTAGTCGATGAGCAGCGCCGCGCCGCCTTCGCGCGCGACCAGCGCCCCGAGCGCCTCGCCCATCGCTTCCTGGGCGTCGGACACCTCGAGGATCGGGCTGTCGGGCGGCGGCGTCGAACCGTCCTTCGTCGGCGCCAGGCCGAAGGCCAGCGCGCCGTCCGGCCCGACGCCCACCAGCCGCTCGACCCAGCCGCCGCCGGCATGGACGAACTGCCGCGCCGGCAGGCAGTCGAGCAGCTCGTTGGCGATCAGGATCACCGGCGCGCCGGCGGGAATGCCGTCGAGGGTCTTCGCCCACTGCGGGGTCAGGACGGCGCCGGCCAGCCTGGCCTCCTGGATCTTCGCCAGCGGCGCCGAGGTCTCGATCATCCACAGGTCAGCCGCCGCCACGAAGTCCGGCGCCAGCCGCACGGCGCGCAGCAGGTCGCTCATCAACGTGCCGTCGCCGGGTCCCATCTCGACCAGCCGGAAGCGCGCCGGCTTGCCCAGCCGCGTCCAGGTCTCCACCGCCCAGAGGCCGAGCAACTCGCCGAACATCTGGCTGATCAGCGGCGCGGTGATGAAGTCGCCCTGGTCCCCCAGCGCCGGCCGCGTGGCGTAATAGCCGTCCCTGGGGTCGTTGAGGCAGCGGTGCATGTACTCGGCCACGCTGATCGGGCCGCTCGCCTCGATCTCGGCCCGCAGGCGTTCAAGCAGACTCATCAGGCGCCGGCCTTCTCCGTATCGACGATCGTGGCCGGCTCCTTGAGGCCGCGCCAGATCAGCCAGGCGCCGGCGGCGATCATCGGGATCGACAGCAGCATGCCCATGGTCAGGTAGTCGCGCAGGAAGTCGAACATCTGCGCGTCGGGCTCGCGCACCCACTCCAGCGAAGCCCGGAACAGGCCGTAGCCGGCGAGGAACAGGCCGGCCACCACGCCGCGACGCTGCAGCCACAGCTTGCTGTGCGTCGCCCAGCGCAGGATCAGGAACAGGACCAGCCCCTCGAGGATCGCCTCGTAGATCTGGCTCGGATGTCGGGGATAGCCGTCAGGCACGCCCGGGAAGCCGGTCACGCCCCACGGCAGGCTGGTCTCGCGGCCCCAGAGTTCGCCGTTGATGAAGTTGGCGATGCGGCCGAAGAACAGGCCGATCGGCACGGCCGGGGCGACGTGATCGGCGACCTTGAAGAGGTCCAGCCTGTTGGCGCGGGCGAAGAAGACCATGGCCAGCGTCACCCCGATCAGGCCGCCGTGGAAGCTCATCCCGCCTTCCCAGATCTTCAGGATCTCGAGCGGGGCGGTCCAGATCATCGCCGGGAAGTAGAACAGGATGTAGCCCAGCCGGCCGCCGACGATGACGCCGAGGGTGATCCACAGGATCAGGTCGTCGATCTGCGGCGCCGTCATGGTCGGCTCGCGGCCGCCCCAAAGGCGGGCGTTGCGGGCCAGGCCGATCGCGTAGCGCCAGCCGAGCAGGATCCCCGCCACATAGGCCAGGGCGTACCAGCGGATGCCGAACGATCCCCAATGGAGGCCTGGGACGAAGGGCGAGAAGTCGGGAAATTCCACGTGCGAGCCTCGCTGCCGAAGGAGTCGTCCCTGATTAGCGACGATCCTCTTCGCTTTCACCCCCGGTTTCCCATATTAGGAGGCCTGGGCGCCCGTTGCGACGCCCTGAAGGATCTCAGAATGCACAGCCAGAATCCGTTTCTCGACGAAGTCGCCAAGCTGACCACGGCCGCGATGGGCCTTGCCCAGGCCGCCGGTGACGAGGCCAAGACGGCCTTCCGCGCCCAGGCTGACCGCTTCGCCGCCGAGATGGACCTCATTCGCCGCGAGGAGTTCGACGCCCTGAAGGCGGAGATCGCCGCGCTGCGCGCCGAGATCGCCGAGCTGAAGGCCGCCGCTCCCGCCGCCGCCCCCGCGCCGAAGCGAGCCAGGAAGGGCGAGTAGGGCTCGCCCCCGGCAAGAACCCCCCTTACGCGCGCCGCGAAGCAGTCTACGGTCCCTTGTCAGGACGCCGTTGCTGTCGCCGGGCGCTTCCCCGCCCGGCCCGAGGTCGGAGGGATCTAGAGGCCACATGGACACGCCCCATCCCGAAGAAGACGACGCGCTGATCGCCCTCGATCCGCTGGAGATCGTCGAGCACGTTCTCGTCGCCGAGAACCTGACGTTCGACCGCACCGAAGACGGCGACCTGGCCTTCGCGCTGGCCGGCGACTGGAAGGACTACGAGCTGTGGTTCGCCTGGCGGCCGGAGGCGGACTGCCTGCAGCTGTGCCTGTCGATCGGCCGCACGGCGCCGAAGAGCAAGCGCGCTTCGGCCTACGAGCTGCTGTCGCTGATCAACCAGCGCTGCTGGCTCGGCCACTTCGAGGTCTGGGCCGAAGACGGCGAGATCGTCTTCCGGCACGCGATGAGCCTGCCCGGCGGCGACCGTCCGACCCTGGCCCAGGCGGCCTCGATGATCGACGCCGCGGTCGAGGCGGCCGACCGCTTCTACCCGGCCTTCGACTTCCTGCTGGCCGGCGCCAAGACGCCCGACGAGGCGATGGCCGCCTGCATGTTCGAGACCGTCGGACAGGCGTAAGCGCGCCGTCATGGACCCTAGAACCGTACTGCTCGTCGGCGCCGGACGCATGGGCGGCGCCATGATCGAGGGCTGGCGCGTCGCCGGCCCGGTCTCGATGGACGAACTGATCGTCCGCGATCCGGCCCCGTCGCCCGAGGCGCTGGCCGCCGGCGAGGCGGGGGCGCTGCTGGCGCCCGCCGACGCCGACCTCGTCCGCGCCGCCACCGTGGTCCTGGCCGTGAAGCCGCAGGTCTGGCGCCAGGTCGCCGCCGCGATCGAACCCTTCCTCGCGCCCGAGGCCGTCGTGGTCTCCGTCGCCGCCGGCGTCGCCAGCGCCGATATCGCCGCCGTGCTCGGCGGGCGCCTCGTCGCGCGGGTGATGCCGACGACCGCTGTCGCCATCGGCCAGGGCGCGGTCACGGTCTACGCCGGGGCCGACGAGGCCCGTGCGCGCGCCCACGCCCTGTTCGCGCCTCTCGGGACGGTCGTCGATGTCGACGACGAGGACCTGATGCACGCGGCGACCGCCGTCTCGGGCTCGGGCCCCGCCTACCTCTACGCCTTCATCGAGGCGCTGGAGGCCGCCGGGGTGCGGGCCGGGCTTCCCGCGACCGACGCCGCCGCGCTGGCCCGCGCCACGGTCACCGGCGCCGCCGCCCTCCTCGCCGCCGGCGAGGCCGATCCCGCCGAGCTCCGCCGCCAGGTCACCTCGCCCGGCGGCACGACCGCGGCCGGCCTGCAGGTCCTGACCGGCCAGGGCGAGCTTGAGGCGCTGCTCACCGCCACCGTCGCGGCCGCCGCCGCCCGGTCAAGGCAGCTGGGCTAGACCGGCAGCCGCATCACCGCCCGCAGGCCGCCCAGCGGCGAGCGATCGAGGGTCAGGTCCCCGCCATGCCCGCGCGCCACGTCGCGGGCGATGGCCAGGCCCAGGCCGACGCCCTTCTCGTTCTGGTTCCGCGACTCGTCGAGGCGGCTGAACGGCTTGAAGGCCTCCTCGTACTGGTCGGGCGCGATGCCGCGGCCGTCGTCGTCGATGAGGATCTCGATCCCGCCCGCCGGGGTCTCGACCACGGAGACCGCGATCCGGCCGGCGTGGACGGCCGCGTTCATGACCAGGTTCGACAACGCCCGGCGCAGCGCGTTCGGCCGGGCGGAGATCTCAAGCCCGGCGTCGACGTTGATCTCGACCCTGGCGCCGGCCCGCGCAGCGTCCTCGCCGACGCCGTGCAGCATGCGCCAGAGGCTGATCGTCTCCACGGCCTCGCCGGACTCCCCGCGGGCGAAGGCGAGGTACTCGTCGATCATGTGCTCCATCTCGGCGAGGTCGGCCTTCATCGCCTCCATCCGCTTCGACGGCTCGGCCAGCGCCAGCTCCAGTTTCAGCCGCGTCAGCGGCGTGCGCAGGTCGTGGCTGACGGCGGCCAGCATGGTGGTGCGCTGGTCGACGTAGCGCTGGATGCGGTTCTTCATTGCGATGAAGGCCTGCGCCGCCTGCCGGACCTCCTTGGCGCCGTAGGGCTTGAAGTCGTCGACGTCGCCGCCCTTGCCGAAGGTTTCGGCCGCCTCGGCCAGCCGCTCGATGGCCCGCACCTGGTTCCTGATGAACAGGACGGCGACCGTGGTCAGCAGCAGCGTGGCCAGCGCCATCCAGACCAGGAAGATATGGCCCTGGGTGGCGTAGACGCGGTCCCGCGGCGCGATGATTCGCAGCACCCCGCCCGGCGCCGCCACGCGGATGTCGACATAGGCCGGGAACCGCACCGTGTCGTACCAGTAGGGGACGTCGAGCTTCTCCGACAGGGCCCGGTCCAGCGCCCGGTCCAGCGGTGCGAACAGCGACGCCGGCTGCCGGGGCGGCAGCTTCTTGTTCTCGACCAGGATGATCGACAGCGACATCGAGTGCTCGGCCCGCTCGGCGATCTTGGCCAGGTTGGCGGGGCGCGGATCCTCCGCGTAGCTCTCGACGGCCCAGGCGATGTCGCCGGCGACGCCGTCGGACAGGCGGCTCGTCACCGCCTGCCAGTGGGCGTCGAAGAAGATCCAGGTGACGACCAGCTGCATCAGCGCCACCGGCAGGATGATGATCAGCAGGCTGCGCCCGAACAGCGACGTCGGCAGCCAGCGCTTGATCTCGCGCGGCACGAAGATCCTGAGCGCCCGGAACCGCATCAGTCCGGCGCCAGGCGGTAGCCGACGCCGCGGACGGTCTGCAGGTAGCGCGGGTTCTTCGGATCGTCCTCGATCTTGCGGCGCAGGCGGGTGACCTGCACGTCGACGGCGCGTCCGGTGACGTCGGCCGTGTCGCGGGCCAGTTCGAGCCGGTCGACGGCCACGTTGGCCGACCGCGCCAGCCGTCGCATCAGCTCGACCTCGGCCTCGGTCAGGCGGATGAGGCCGCCGTCGCGGGTGAGTTCGCCGCGCTCGATGTCGAAGGCGCAGGCGCCGAGGCCGAGCGTGCTCGGCCCGCTGTCGCGCGGCCCGGCGCGGCGCAGGATGGCCTCGATCCTGAGCAGCAGCTCCTGTGGTTCGAAGGGCTTGGGCAGGTAGTCGTCGACCCCGATCTTGAGGCCCTCGATGCGGTCGCCGGCGTCGCCGCGGGCGGTCAGCATCAGGATCGGCGTGCGCCCGGCGGCGTCGGTCCGGGCGCGCAGCCTGCGGGCGAAGGCGAAACCGTCCTCGCCGGGCATCATCACGTCGAGCACCATCAGATCGAAATCGAGCGTGTCGACCAGCCGCGCGGCCGAGGCGGCGTCGGATGCGCCGGTGACCCGGAAGCCGGACCGCGCCAGGTACTCCTTGAGCAGGTCGCGGATGCGGTCGTCGTCGTCGACCACCAGCAGGTGACGGTCCGATCCGGTCAAGCTCAGGTCTCCTCGCGGCGAAGGCCGACGCCCGTTCGCGGTCCCGCCAGCGCCGCGAGAATGCGCCGCGCGCCGCCCACGCCGTCAAGTCCGCCGGTGCGGTAGGCGCGGCCGATCATCGCCCGCAGGCGCTCGGCGATCCGTTCCTCGAACGCTCGTCCGGGCGCGGTCAGCCGGACCGGCCGCCGCCGGGCGTCCAGGTCGCCGGTCTCCACCTCGGCGAGTCCCAGGTTCATCAGGTCGTTCAGGGTGCGGCTGGCGGCCTGCTTGGACAGTCCGGTGAGGCGTGCGAGGTCGCGGGCGCCGACGCCGGGACGGCGCCGCAGCAGGAACGCCGCCCGCCAGTGCGGCCGGCCGAGACCCTTCGCCTCGGCCTCGAGCGCCGTGTCCACGGCCGCCCACAGGCTCGCTTCGGCCAGCAGCATAAGCTCCAGGCCGGAGTCGAGCTCCTCGTCCCGCAGGATCAGTCGTGGATCGGCCGGAATGGTCATGAAATCAGGCCAATCTGTTTGACGCGGCGCCGCACAAGGCGTCTAAGCTCGCCGCTTCCTTGAAAGGAGGAATACTCGAAATGTCTCTCGTTCCCTTCGATGATCGCGACGGTTGGATCTGGCTGGACGGCCAGTTCGTGCCCTGGCGCGAGGCGAAGGTGCACGTACTCACGCACGGCCTCCACTACGCCTCGGCGGTGTTCGAGGGCGAGCGGATGTACGGCGGGGAGATCTTCGAGCTCACGGCTCATACCGAGCGGCTGTTCAAGTCGGCGGAGATCCTGGACTTCAAGATTCCGTACACGGTGTCGGAGATCGACGAGGCCTGCAAGGCGACCTGCGCCAGGAACGGCCTGACGGACTGCTACATCCGCCCGATCGCCTGGCGCGGTTCGGAGATGATCGGAGTCTCGGCCCAGAACACGAAGATCCACGTCGCCATCGCGGTGTGGGAGTGGCCGAGCTACTACGATCTCGAGCAGAAGAAGAAGGGCGTCCGCCTGGCCTGGGCCAAGTACGATCGTCCCTCGCCGAAGACGGCCCCGACGGCCGCGAAGGCGGCCGGCCTGTACATGATCTGCACCATCTCCAAGCACGCGGCGGAGAAGGAAGGCTATTCCGACGCGCTGATGCTCGACTACCGCGGCTATGTGGCCGAGGCGACGGGCGCCAACGTGTTCTTCGTCAAGGACGGCGTGATCCACACCCCGACCCCGGACTGCTTCCTGGACGGCATCACCCGCAACACGGTGATCCGCCTGGCGAAGGAGCGCGGCTTTGAGGTGGTGGAGCGCCACATCAAGCCGGAGGAGATGAGCGGCTTCTCGGAGTGTTTCATCGTCGGCACCGCCGCCGAGGTCACGCCGGTGGCCGAGGTCGGCGAGTATCGCTTCACCCCGGGCGCCATCTCGCTTAGCCTGATGGACGACTACGCCCGTCTCGTGCGTCGGGAACTGGTGCCGGCGTAATCTCCCTTCTCCCCTTGTGGGAGAAGGTGGCCCGCGAAGCGGGTCGGATGAGGGGTTGAAAGCGGCATCCGCTTCAGCCCCTTTTTCGTATCTGGGTAGGAGAAACCCCTCATCCGTCGGCTCCGCCGACACTGTCTCCTGCGAGAGGAGATGGGGGGGGGTCATCCCGCCAGCCTGGCTTCCAGTTCCGCCAGCCGACGCCGCGTGACCGCCAGGTCCTCGCCGTACTTCTGGGGATCGGCGGCGGCCAGCTTGCCGGCGATGTCGAAGCTCTCGCGGTAGAGGTCGAGCGCGCGCACGCGATGGCCCCGGTCCTCGCGCGCATCGGCCAGCCGTTCCAGCGCCAGCGACAGGGCGCGACGCGTCTCGTGGCCCGGGTCGGCGACGGCCAGGGCGCGTCGGATCTCCAGCGCCTCCTCGTAGGCCTCGACGGCGGCCTCGAGGCGGCCCTCGTCCTGCGCCGCGTCGCCCACGCCCGTCAGGACCCCCGCCAGCATCGCCATCCGTTCCGGGTCGTCCGGCGCCGCCGCGGCCAGACCCCGCGCGCTGGCCAGGGCCATCTCGTAGGCCTCGGCGGCCTCGTCGCTGGCGCCCTGGACCCGGGCGAAGTCGCCGAGGTCCTGGGCCGCGATCAGCCGCTCCTCATCGGTGGCCGCCAAAGAATGAAGCCGCCGGGCGAGGGCGGCTGCAGGCGTCCATTGCTCGTCGCGGACCAGGTTTCGGAGCCTTTCCCGGGCGGCGGCGAACCCCTCGTCCGCGGCGGCCGCGGCAGGGGCCGTCGGCGGCGCAGCGGCCCGGGCGGAGGCCGCCGGACCTCCGTGAGCCGCTTCCCCTTCCGCCGCCGACGGAGCGGGCGCCGCCTCGAAGTCGACCGCCGGCGTCGCGCCGCGCTTCCCGCCGCCCCCGCCGCCGCGCGGCAGGACGCCGGACAGGAGGGCGACGATCCCCAGCAGCGCCGCCCCCCATCCGATGAACGGCCTGTGCCCCTCGAACAGGCCCAACGGGACGTGCGGCGGCTCGACGTCGATCAGCCCCGTCGGCGCCAGGATGGCCCAGCCCACGACAACAAGCGCCACCCCCAGCAGCACTCTAAGGATCCGTGAAACCATGCCCGCCCCCGCGTCTTCCGCACCGAACGAGGGTGAGTGCGACAGGCCGACGGGCCGGGGTCACGGCGTCTCAACCGCCAGGGGAACGCCTTTGGCGGATCAGCCTCTTCCTTGTGCAGTAAGGGTTTGCGGCGCCTCTAGATCAGCCACGCCTGCGGGCGCGGATAGGCCTCGTCCTGGGCCAGGTAAACCAGTCCGACCACGCAGCGGACATAGAACCACACCCCGACGACACACAGGATCAGGATCCCGGCGGCCAGGATCGGCAGGCCGACCAGGACCAGCGACAGGATCCCGCCGACCACCGTCGCGGCCAGGCCGATCAGGAACCACCAGATCGTCTTCCAGAACGTCTGGATCAGGAACTCGTAGTGGGTCGCCATCCGCGGCCCGGCGGTGGTGCGGTTGGCGTAGGCGATCACCAGGCCGATGATCACCGTGATCAGCATCGACATCGCGCCGAAGATATAGAGCGCGTAGACGACCGCCGGCAGCACGCGGTCTTCGTGCGGCTTCGTCGCGGGAACGGTGTCGGTCATCGGAAGCCTCCAGACTGTCGGCGCATGCTCGCCGCAAACGCGCGCCGACGCAAACCGCTGCGTCAGGGAACGAGAGACCGGGGCAGGGCGCGCGGGTCGAGCGGCGGGGCCGCCGGCGCCAGCCAGGGCGTCACCGCGAAGATCAGGATCAGGGCGAACAGCATCCGGGCTGCCAGGCTGACGCCCAGCCCGACGGCGCCTGCGCTCAGCGAGAAGAGCAGCATCGCCGCCGCCCCGGTCCCGAGCAGGCCGATGATCCACCCCAGGGCGCCCGCGGCGCCGGGCTCGGCCCGGCCGATCCGCGCGGCCGGCGCGACGTCCGCCATCCGCGCCGCCACGGCCCGGACCAGGGCGCCGTAGCTGTCGCTGCGGTCCTCGAAGCGGCCGGGACCGGCCCAGCTGTGCGAGACCAGGGTCACCCGGCCGCGGGGAAACAGGATCCAGGCTCCGGCGCGGCCGGCGGGGCCGGGGGCGGCGATGCGCATTGTCCGCGCGCTCGCCAGCGGCCAGCGGCGTTCGCGCCCTCCCGTCGTCTCGATGAGGTCGTCGCCCTCCAGCCGCCAGACCGTCTCGGGCCGCAGGGGCGCCAGGCGCGCCGCATGCCGGGGAGCGGTCAGGCGCGGACCGCGGTGATCTCGACGCCGGCCGCGGCGGCGTCGGGCGCGAGCGCCAGCGGCTTCTCGACCCGCACCCTCGCCCGCGTGACGCGCGGATCGGCCAGGCACATCTCGGCCAGGCGCTCGGCGAACACCTCGACCAGTTCGATGTGCCCCGACGCGGCCAGCGCCCGGGCGTCGTTGCGGATGGTCTCGTAGTTCAGGGTGTCGTCGAGACGCCGCGCGCCGGCCGCGGCCACGTCCAGCTCCACGTCGATGACCAGCGGCTGGGTCTGGCCGTACTCGTAGTGATAGACGCCGACCTCGGCCTCGACCTTCAGGCCGCGCACGAAAACCTTGGTGATCACCACCTTCGAGATCGGGGCGGGCGCCTCGGGCGGGTCTTGAAGCGGGGATGCGGCCACGGCGTCCTCAGTCCTCGAAGTCGACGATGTCGGGCGTCCGCCAGGCGAGGTGCTGGCCGCTGTCCACGGCGATCATCTGGCCGGTGACGGACCTTGCGTCAATCAGGTAGCGCAGCGCCGCCCCGATGTCCTCGCCCGTCACCCGCCGCCCGAGCGGCGTGCCGCCCGCCTCGGCCTCGAAGCTGCCGGGCGCCTGGTGGATCGATTCGAACGTGGGGCCGGGGCCGATGGCGTTGACCCGGATCCGCGGCGCCAGCGCCTGGGCCATGGTCCGTGTCGCATGCCAGAGCGCGGCCTTGCTCAGGCTGTAGCTGAAGTACTGCGGCGTCGGGCGCCAGACCCGCTGGTCGATCAGGTTGACGATGAGGCCGGAGCGGTCGGCCTGGAGCGCGGCGGCGAAAGCCTGGGCGAGGATCACCGGCGCGCGGAGATTGGCCGCCATCTGGGCGTCGATGTCGGCGGCCGACGTCGTTTCGAGACGGTCGTCGAGGAACAGCGAGGCGTTGTTGACCAGCAGGGAGACGGGGCCGAGCGCCTCGGCGCGGGCCACCAGGGTTCCGGCGTCGGGCGCGGTCAGGTCGCCGGCGAGCAGGACGGCGCGCCGGCCCTCGGCCCGGACGAGGGCCGAGGTCTCCTCGCCGTCGGCGTCGGGAATGCGCTGGTGGACGGCGACGTCGAAGCCGGCGCGCGCCGCCTCGACGGCCAGCACGCGTCCGATGCGGCGGCCGGCGGCGGTGACGAGGGCGACGCCGTTCATCTCTTCGACCGCCGGGCGGCGGCGGCTCAGTCGACGCGGCCGAACTCGAAGAAGTTCAGGGCGCCGAAGACGATGATGAAGAGGGCGATGACGCCGATGGCGACCATGTCGGAGCTCCCGGGGCAATGTGCTGGCCCGGCTTTAGCCCCCGCCCTCGCGCGCCGCAAGCGCCCGTCGTAGGCTGTCGCCATGTCGTTCAAGCGCGTCGTCTACCGCTGGCTGCTGCCGGCCTACCGCATCGCCATGCGTCTGCTGCGCGGCCTGACGGTCGGCGTGCGGGTGATGGTGTTCGACGCCCAGGGCCGCATCCTGCTGATCGAACACAGCTACACCCCCGGCTGGCACATGCCGGGCGGCGGGGTCGAGCGCGGCGAGTCGGTCGAGGAGGCGGCCGTCCGCGAGCTCGAGGAAGAGGCCGGCGTCCGGCCGACCGGCCGCATGCGCCTGGTGTCCATCCACGACAACGGCAGGACCTTTCCCGGCGATCATGTGCTGATCTACCGCCTCGACGACTGGGAGCCGACGCCGCCCACGGCGCGGGGCGAGATCCTGCGCCGAGACTGGTTCGACCCCCGCGACCTGCCGCCGGGCGCGACCGAGGGAACCCGCCGCCGCATCGCCGAGGCGCTGGACGGAACCCCGCCGGGGCTGCACTGGTAGCCGGGAAAAGACGAAAGCAGGGAGGACGGCATGGTCGCGCGCATTCCGGTCGAAGCGTTCACGAAAATCGCGGTCGGCATCGACCGGCCCGAGGACGTCGTCGTCGGCAAGGACGGCCGGGTGTTCGCCTCGGACCATCAGTGCGCGGTGGCGGAGATCCATCCCTCCGGCGCCTTCGTGCGCATGGGTCCGAAGGGCGGCGCGCCCAACGGCGTCAACATGGACCTGCAGGGCCGCATCCTGATCGCCAACTTCGGCATCTACGACCGGGAGGAGGGGCCGCTGCAGCGGTTCGACCCGCTGACCGGGACCCACGAGACGCTGCTGACCGAGGTCGGCGGCCGGCGGCTGACCAGCGCCAACTATCCGGTGCTCGACCGCGCCGGGAACATCTGGTGCGCCAACTCGACCCACGCCGAGACCTGGCCCCAGGCGCTGGACGGCCGCGCCGACGGCTTCATCTTCGTGCTGCGCCCGGACGGCTCGAGCGACATCGTCGCCGAGGGGCTGAAGTTTCCCAACGGCATGGCCCTGTCGGCCGACGACCGCTGGCTCTACTGCGCCCAGACCAGCGCCGCCGACGTGCTGCGCTTCGAGATCCTGCCGGGGGGCAAGCTCGGTCCCGGCGAACGCTACGGCCCCGTGCTCGGCCGCCTGGTCGACGCCGCCCAGGCCCAGGCGGAGGCCGGCGCCGCCCACCATCCCGACGATCTCGGCTACACCGACGGCGTCGGCATGGACGCCGAGGGCAACCTCTGGGTCTGCCTCCCCGCCGCCAACAAGGTCGTGGCCATCACGCCGTCGGGCGCGGTGGAAGTGGTCTGCCACGATCCCTCCGGCGAGGTGATCAACCACCCGACCAATGTCGCGTGGGGCGGACCGGACCTGAAGGACCTCTACATCGGCTCGATCCGCGCCGACTATGTGCTGAAGGCCCGCAGCCCGGTGGCCGGTCAGCCGCACGTTCATCAGCTTTGAAGCCTCCGCTCCACGAGCGAATACCGGCCGACCGTTGGCCGGTCTGGGTCAGGCGGGTGGCGCTCTACGCGTTCGCGCTGGGGCCGCTGGTCCTGTATTGGGGCCTTGGGGTGGACCAAGACGATTCCGCAGGGCTCCATGCGGCAGTCTTACTGGCCGGCTGGACGCCGACGGTGTTCATCCTGGGGCTGTACGGCTATCCGTCCCATGCCACCCGATCCTCAGTCGATTGGGTTCGAGCGAGCCTGCGAGGCCTGGGCGGCGTGAGCATTCTGTGGGCCCTGATCGGGCTGATCACGATACTATCGATCGAGGCGGGCGAGTTGACCCTTCCCCACCTGAACCGCGATAACTAAACTAACGTTTGAAGAGGCCCTGGAACGGGCCCGCCTCGACGCCAAGGGAGATGGTGATGCGCGACTACACGAAGTTCTACATCGACGGTCAGTGGGTCGATCCCATCACGCCGCGGACGCTCGACGTCATCAACCCGGCGACCGAAGAGGTCTGCGGCAAGATCTCGATGGGCACGGCCGCCGACGTCGACCGCGCCGCCAAGGCCGCCCGCAAGGCGTTCGCCACCTTCTCCCAGACCTCGATCGAGGAGCGCGCCGACCTGCTCGAGCGCATCATCGCCGAGTACCAGAAGCGCTACGGCGACATGGCCGACGCCATCACCGAGGAGATGGGCGCCCCGGCCTCGCTGGCCCAGCGCGCCCAGGCGGCCATGGGCCTCGCCCACACCCAGACGGCGCTGGCCGTTCTGAAGAGCTTCAAGTTCGTCGAGGACCGCGGCCCGACCCGCATCGTCAAGGAGCCGATCGGCGTCTGCGGCATGATCACGCCGTGGAACTGGCCGGTGAACCAGATCGCCTGCAAGGTCGCCCCGGCCCTGGCCGTGGGCTGCACCATGGTGCTCAAGCCGTCGGAAGTCGCGCCGTTCTCGGGCTACATCTGGGCCGAAATCATGCACGCCGCCGGCGTCCCGGCGGGCGTGTTCAACCTGGTCAACGGCGACGGCCCTGAAGTGGGCGCCGCCATCTCGAGCCACCCGGAGATCGACATGGTCTCCTTCACCGGCTCGACCCGCGCCGGCATCGAGGTCGCCCGCAACGCCGCCCCGACCGTCAAGCGCGTCGCCCAGGAGCTGGGCGGCAAGAGCCCGAACATCATCCTCGACGACGCCGACTTCCAGGCCGCCGTCACGGGCGGCGTCCGCTCGGTGATGATGAACTCCGGCCAGTCCTGCAACGCCCCGACCCGCATGCTGGTCCCGGCCAAGCGCATGGACGAGGTGATCCAGATCGCCAAGGCCGCCGCCGAGTCCACCACCGTCGGCGACCCGAAGGGCAACGCCCAGATGGGTCCGGTCGTGTCGGAAGTGCAGTTCAACAAGATCCAGAAGCTGATCCAGGCCGGCATCGACGAGGGCGCGACCCTGGTCACCGGCGGCGTCGGCCGTCCGGAAGGCCTGGACAAGGGCTACTTCGTCAAGCCGACCGTCTTCGCCAACGTCACCAACGACATGACCATCGCCAAGGAAGAGATCTTCGGCCCGGTCGTCTCGATTCTCGGCTACGACAGCGTCGACCAGGCGATCGAAGTCGGCAACGACACCGAGTACGGCCTGGCGGCCTACGTCTCGGGCACGGACCAGGCGAAGATCCGCGAAGTGGCCTCCAGGCTGCGCGCCGGCCAGGTCTCGATCAACGGCGGCGGCGGCGACCTGATGGCGCCGTTCGGCGGCTACAAGATGAGCGGCAACGGCCGGGAGTGGGGCGACTACGGCTTCCACGAGTTCCTGGAAACCAAGGCCATGCTCGGCTACGCCCCGCCGCAGGCGGCGGAGTAGGGCCTGCCGCCCTGCGTGGTTCGACACGCGGCCTGCGGCCGCTGCTCACCATGACGGTCTCTGAGCACGTCATCCTGAGCAGGCCCGAAGGGCCGTGTCGAAGGACGCACCGACCCACAGCGAAGAGCCGCCGGAGCGATCCGGCGGCTCTTTCCTTGTTCCTCTCCCTCTTGGGAGAGGGGGACCACCCGGAGGGTGGTGGAGCGGGAGGCGCTCCCGCCCGCCGCCCTGCCCTGGGCCGTCATTCGCGGCGTGGGAGGACTCGGCGTTCGCTGTGCCTCCCTCTCCACCATGCTCCGCATGGTCCCCCTTCCCCAGGTGGGGGAGGATCGACGCGCTTGTCGGAATTCGCCATCCTGGTCTTACCAGCGCCCAAAAGAGGCGCGGCCAGACAGGGAGCGATCATGACCGACCTCGCCGATATCCGTTCGGTGGCCGACGTGCCGCGCGTGCAGGCGCGTGAGCGGCCGGACGCGGTCGCCTTCTGGTTCGAGGGACGCGAAACGACCTTCCGCGAGCTCGACGCCATGTCCAGCCAGGTCGCCAACGCCCTGCTGGCCCAGGGGCTTGAGCCCGGCGACCGCATCGGCGTGCTGGCCAAGAACATCGACGACTTCTTCCCGCTGTGGCTCGGCGCTGTGAAGGCCCGCGTCACGCTCGCCCCGGTCAACTGGCGCCTGGCCCCGCCGGAGGTCGCCTTCATCCTCAAGGACGCCGGCGCGAAGCTGCTGTTCGTCGGCGCCGACTTCGGCGGCGTGGTCGACATGATCGCCGGCGACCTGCCGGACCTGAAGGGTCTGGTCCAGTTCGAGCCCGGCCATCCGCGCTGGCCCGACTTCCGCAGCTGGATCGCCGCCCACCCGGCGACCGACCCGAGGCTGCCGGCCGACGCGCAGGACGACGTCATCCAGCTCTACACCTCCGGCACCACCGGCCTGCCCAAGGGCGTGCAGCTGACCGAATCCAACTTCCAGACCCTGTTCCACTGCGCCATCGACGCCGGCTGGGCGCGCTATGAAGCCGGCCAGACGAACCTCAGCGTCATGCCGCTGTTCCACGTCGCCGGCACCAACTGCGGTCTGCTCGCCACCCTGCAGGGCGTGCGCAACATCCTCACCCGGGAGGTGAACCCCGCCGAGATCATCGAGCGGCTGCAGGACCAGCGGGTCAACTACGCCTTCCTGGCCCCGACGATCATCAACATGCTGCTGCAGAACCCGGCCATCGAGGGCGCGGACTTCAGCAAGCTGCAGAAGATCTTCTACGGCGCCTCGCCGATCTCCGAGGCAGTGCTGCGCCGGGCCCAGGACGTGTTCGGCTGCGGCTTCACCCAGCTCTACGGCCTGACCGAGACGATCGGCGCGGCCACCTACCTGCCGCCCGAGGATCACGCGCCGGAACGCGACAAGCTGCGCTCCTGCGGCAAGCCCTGGCCGGGCTTCGAGATCCGCGTGCTCACGCCGACCGGCGAGGTCGGCAAGCCGGGCGAGGTCGGCGAGGTGCAGATCCGCGCCAGGGGCGTGATGAAGGGCTACTGGAACCGTGAGGACGCCACCAGGGAGGCGATCTGCCCCGAAGGCTGGTTCTCGAGCGGCGACGCCGGCTACTTCGATGACGAGGGCTACCTCTACATCTACGACCGGGTGAAGGACATGATCGTCAGCGGGGGCGAGAACGTCTATCCGGCCGAGGTCGAGAACGCGCTGTTCAGCCACCCGGCCGTCGCCGACGCCGCCGTCATCGGCGTGCCGGACGAGCGCTGGGGCGAGGCGGTCAAGGGCGTGGTGGTCCTCAAGCCGGGCGCGGCGACCACCGCCGAGGACATCATCGCCCATGTCCGCACCCGGATCGCCGGCTACAAGGCTCCCAAGTCCATCGACTTCATCGACGCCCTGCCGCGCAACCCGTCGGGCAAGGTCCTGCGCCGCGAGTTGAGGAAGCCCTACTGGGAAGGGCGCGAGCGGATGGTGGGGTAGCTAGTCCGCGTCCGGCTCCCGGGCGCCGTGCCGGACCTGCAGGATTTCGACAGCCCGCCCGGTGATCCGGTAGCGGATAAGGTACGGCGGCACGGTCGTCAGCTCGCGTCGACCGCCTGCGATCGCGCGCCCCCCTTCGTGGAAACAGGTCGAGGCCGGCGCCTGCCTTCATGAGGTTGCCCGCCAGCCGAGCCGCGGCCTTCGGCCTCTCCGCCGCGATGTCATCGACAATCCGGACCACGTCCGCGATCGCCTTGTCGGTCCAGATTACTTTCGCCAAGAGAAGGGGGGCGGTTCGGGCTTGCCGTCGATGATCGACTGCAGCCATTTCGACACCACTTCATGCGGCACGACCCGCCCGGCGTCCGCATCTGCCTCGGCCTCACGCAGCGACGCCTCTTCCTCGTCGGTCAACGGCTGTTCGACTTCGTCCTCGAACGGGGCCGCGCCTTCTTCGACGCCTGGGATCTTCGGGTCGCTCATGGGTTGAGCCTAGCACCGGCTGGCTCAACCGGAAAGCACAGAATGAGAACATCGGTGATGCGAGACTCCCGGGACGGATACTCGCGGGACAAGGTGAGACAATCGGGGACAATCCGCCCCGGCCCGGGCTCATTGCAGACAGGGCTTCGCACGGCGGGCCGTCGGCGGTCGGGACCCCGCCGACCAGCCGGAGGCGATGCTTCTGCTCGGTTTCCGGCCGGCTTCTCCCCGCCTGGCCGGGGCCGTCCATAATGGTGGAGACTGGTCCTCCACGGCGCCGGACGGGCCGGTGAGGGAGCGGCGAAAACGCGAATGAAGACACCCGGGACACGCCCCGCTTGCCTGCCCCGACGTCGCCGGTGATCGTCTGCGGCAAACGCCAGGGGGAAGCCATGCCGAACTTCGTCACCATCCCGACCAACGGGATCAATGTCCGGGCCGTGGTCGAGGGGGCGGGCCCTCTGGTGGTCATGGTCCACGGGTTTCCGGAGAGCTGGTACAGCTGGCGCCACCAGATCGCGCCGATCGCGGCGGCGGGGTTCACCGCCTGCGCCATCGACGTGCGCGGCTACGGCGGCTCGGACAAGCCGAAGCAGGTTCCGGACTACAGCCTCGAGCAGATCACCGCGGACGTCGCCGGCGTCATCGAGCATCTGTCGGCGGACGGCACGGGCATCCTGATCGGCCATGACTGGGGCGCCCCGATCGTCTGGAACACCGCCTTGACGCGGCCGGACCGGGTCAGCGCCGTGGCCGGCCTGTCCGTGCCCTGGACCGGCGTGCCGCAGGCGATGTTCCTGGACGTCGTCAAGGCCGCCTTCACCGACAAGGGCCGCTTCTTCTATCAGGTCTACTTCCAGGACGTCGGCGTCGCCGAGGCCGAGCTCGAGGCCGACGTCCGCGCGTCGCTGCGCAAGTTCTACTACGCCATCAGCGGCGACGCGCCGGACGGGACCTGGCCGGTGGACAAGAAGCACGGCGACCCGCTGCTGCTCCGTCTGCCGGACCCCGATCCGTTTCCCGCGTGGCTTACCAGGGCCGACGCGGACTATTTCGTCAGCGAGTTCGAGCAGTCGGGCTTCTTCGGTCCGCTCAGCCGCTACCGCAACCACCAGGCGGATTTCGCCTGGCAGCAGTCGTTCGCCGACCGCCGGATCGAGCAGCCGTCGTTTTTCATCGGCGGCGAGCGCGACCTGGTCCTGAAGATGATCCCGGGCGTGAACCCTGTCGACTTCATGAAGCCGCACCTGCCCGGCATGCGGGGCGCGCACGTGCTGCCCGGCGTCGGCCACTGGACCCAGCAGGAGGCCCCGGACGAGGTCAACCGCCTGCTGCTCGGCTGGCTGAAGGGGCTGTGAGGCGCGGCGTGTCGAAGGACGCAATGCCTGGCCGCCGCCCGTTTGACTCCCCTAGGGGCATCGGTAGTCTCAACAGAACAACGATAACAAACGCTCCAGGAAACCGCCCATGACCCCCGCTGACGGCGCGGCGTCCGCCGCCGTGTCTGCCAAGCCCCCGTTCAAGCCCCTGCCGCAGAAGGGACCCGACGTGTCCGTCGAGCGGCGTCCGGACGGCTCGATCCTGGTGCGGTCCAACCACGCGCCGGGCGAGGGCCCCCGCTCGATCGCCCATCTCCTCCAGGAGAAGGCCCGGGCCCATCCTGATCGCCCCTGGATGAAGCAGCGCGAGCCCGGCCACGGCCCGTGGCGCGCGGTCACCTACGGCGAGGCGCTCGCGGCCACGGAAAGCATCGCCCAGTGGCTGCTGGACCGCGGTCTCACGGGCGCCGACAGCGTGATGGTGCTGTCGGCCAACTCCATCGAGCACGCGCTGGTCACCCTCGGCTGTTACACGGCCGGCGTGCCGGTGGCTCCGATCAGCCCGGCCTACAGCCTGATCTCGACCGACCACGCCAACCTCAGGCACTGCGCCTCGGTGGTGAAGCCGAAGGTGGTGTTCGCCCAGTCGGGCGCGATGTTCGAACGGGCCTTCCAGACCCTTCGCGAAGCGGACCCGGACCTGGTGTTCGTCACCGCCGACGGCGAGGGCGAGGGTGCGATCCCGCTCGCCGACCTGCTGGCGACGAAGCCGGGCCCGGCGGTCGAGGCCGCCCGCGAGAGCCTCGGCCACGAGACGGTGGCCAAGTACCTGTTCACGTCCGGCTCGACCGGCATGCCCAAGGGCGTGCCCCAGACCTTCGGCATGATGGCCGCCACCATCGCCGGCGGCGAGGGCCTGCGCTCGGAGGAGCCGGATCCCGACGTCGTCCCCCAGAGCCTGGAGTGGATGCCCTGGAGCCACATCAGCGCGGGCAACATCAGCTTCAACGGCGTGCTGTGGAGCGGCGGCACTGTCCACCTCGACGAGGGCAAGCCGATCCCGGGCATGTTCGAGACCACGATCAAGAACCTCTACGAGGTCTCGCCTGTCGTGTTCGGCTCGGCCCCGATCGCGTTCGGCATGCTGGCCGAGGCGATGGAGCGCGATCCGGTGCTGCGCGCGTCCTTCTTCCGCAATCTGCGCTACATGGGCTACGGCGGCGCGACGCTGTCGAACGACATCTATGAACGCCTGCAGGCGCTGGCGATCGCCGAGACGGGCCACCGCATCCCGCTGACAACCATGTACGGCGCGACGGAGACCCAGGGCGTGACGGTGACCCACTGGGCGACCGAGCAGGTCGGACTCGTCGGCCTGCCGGTGCCGGGCGTGACCATCAAGCTGGTTCCCAACGGCTCCAAGTACGAGGTGCGCGTGAAGGGGCCGACGGTCACCGTCGGGTACCACAACGACCCCGAGAAGACGGCGGCCGCCTTCGACGAGGAGGGCTTCTACAAGCTCGGCGACGCCGCGAAGTTCCTCGACGACGACGACCCCGCCAAGGGCATGGTCTTCGACGGCCGCGTGACGGAGGACTTCAAGCTCGACAGCGGCACCTGGGTCAGCGTCGGCACCCTGCGTCCGGATCTGGTCGCGGCCTGCAGCCCCTACGTGATGGACGCCGTGATCGCGGGCCAGGACAAGCCGTTCATCGGCGCGCTCTTCTGGCCGTCGATGGCCGGGATGCAGGCGCTGGCGGCCGACGCGGGGCCCGGCTCTCCCATCGAGAAGCTCACCGCCATCATCAAGGCGCGCCTGTCCGAGTTCAACGCGACGGCGGGCGGCTCGTCCCGGCGTGTCGGCCGCTTCGTGATCATGACCGAGCCGCCGTCGATCGACGCTGGCGAGATCACCGACAAGGGCTACGTGAACCAGCGCGCGACGCTCGAACGCCGCGACGCCCTGGTCCAGGGCCTGTACGCCAATCCGCCCGCCGATGGCGTGGTGACGGTCTGAAGGGGGACGACGACATGACCATGGATCCGGGCTTTCGCGCGCTTCTGGACGCCACCAACGCGGTGGAGATGCCGCCGCTCAACACCCTGCCGCCGGCCATGATCCGCGAGGGCTACCGCGCCCAGCGCGTGGGGGTGGACGCCGGCGCGCCGACGGACCTCGACGTCCGCGACCTGGAAGTCGGCGGCGCCGAAGGTCCTCTGAAGGCCCGCCTCTACACGCCGCAGGGCGCGCCGGCCGTCGGCCCGGGCCTCGTCTACTTCCATGGCGGCGGCTTCGTGATCGGCGACCTCGACACGCATGACGCCTTTCTGCGCCGGTTGGCCGCGGCCTCGGGCGTGCGGGTGCTGTCGGTCGACTACCGCCTGGCGCCGGAACACCCGTTCCCGGCTGCGCACGACGACGCCCTGGCCTCGCTTCGCTGGGCGTTCGACCATGCGGCGGAGATCGGCTTCGATCCGGCGCGCATCGCCGTCGGCGGCTGCTCGGCGGGCGGCAACCTGTCGGCCAGCGTCGCGCTCGACATGCGCGGCGACGCCGGCCGCAGCCTGGCCTTCCAGCTGCTGCTCTATCCGGCGACGGCGATGATCCAGGACACGGCCTCGCGCCGCGACCTGGCCACCGGGCACCTGCTGACGGCCGAGGTGATGGAGTGGTTCGGCAACCACCTGGCGGCCGCCGGGCACCCCCAGCAGAACCGCGCTGAACCGGTGAAGGCGGATCTGGCCGGCGTCGCGCCGGCGCTGGTCGTCACCGCCGGCTTCGACCCGCTCAAGGACGAGGGCAAGGCCTACGCCGCCGCCATCAACGCCGCCGGGGGCCAGGCCGAGCATGTCGAGTACGCGGCCTTCGTCCACGACTTCTACACCCTGACGCCGTTCTGCGCCGCGGTGCCCGCCGCGATCGAGGAGACGGCGGCGAAGCTCAAGGCCGCGCTGGCCTGATCGCCGTCGCGCTTCGTTCGGCGCAAAGAGAAAGGGCGGCCCGGATTGCTCCGGGCCGCCCCTTCAGTTTCAGCCGTCCGTCAGGCCTAGAAGCGGGCCCGGAGGGTCACGCCGTAGGTGCGCGGCGCGCCCATGAAGGCGTTCAGCGCGTTGGTGGTCGGCAGGGCTCCCGGCGTCGCGCTGGTGACGTTCTGCAGCGACGCGTCGAAGACCACCTGGTAGTAGTCCTCGTCGGTCAGGTTCTGACCCCAGAACTCAAGCGACCAGCGCTCGTCCCGCGTGCCCAGCGCGATACGGCCGTTCAGCACGGTGAGGTCTTCCTGGACCTTCAGCGGGTTCAGATCCGAGCCGGTGTTGTACTCGGTCGTGAACTTGGCGCTGAGGCTTGCGCGGAGCGTGAAGTTCTCGCCGAGGTCCGTCTCGTAGCTGCTCGAGAGCGACCCCGACCAGAGCGGAGCGAACGACACGTTGTTGCCCGGCAGCAGCAGGGAGGCGCCAGCGGGCACCGTGAAGTCGCCGTACTCGGTGTCGGCGTAGGTCACGCCGCCCTGGAAGCGCAGGCCGTCGACCGGAGTGAACCACACGAAGTCGGCGTCGAAGCCGCTCGAGTTCACCTCGGGGATCGACGTCACGATGAAGCTCACGCCGGTGAAGGCGTTCAGCTGGAAGCCTTCGTAGTTCTGGATGAAGGCCGAGAAGTTCAGCAGCAGCGAGCGGTCGAAGAGGGTGCTCTTCAGACCGGCTTCGTAGCTGTCGACGAACTCGGCCTCGAAGCTCGTGTCGCTGTTCAGCGTGTAGTACGGAGCCACCGTCGTCGAGACCAGGGTGCGGGCGCGATCGAGGTTGAAGCCGCCGGCCTTGTAGCCACGGGCGTAGGAGACGTAGCCCATCAGGCCCGGGTTGAAGCGATAGGCGAGCTTTGCGGTGCCGCTCCACTCCTTCTCGGTCCGCGCCTGGTCATTGTCGGCGTTGTTGAAGTTGGAGTCGGTCCACGGCAGGCACAGCGACAGGGCGAAGCAGGGCAGGCCCGTCCCGAGGTTGTTGTACTGGGTCGCGAGCGTCTTCTCTTCCCGCGTGTAGCGAAGGCCGACCGTCAGCTCGAGCTGCTCGGTGAACGCGAACGAGTTGTTCGTGAAGAAGGCGAGGCTCTCGGATTCCTGCTCATGCTGGTCGCTCTGGCCCGTGCCCGACACGTAGTAGACGCCCGGAAGCGCATTCTGCGAGAGGCCGCCCGAAGCGATCAGGCTGAAGTACGACCGGTAATCATCGCCAAACAGAAGGGTCTGGCCCGTGTTGAGCTTTTCCTTGGCGGCGAACAGGCCGACCAGCCAGTTGAGGCGGTCGGTCTGGCCGGCCAGCCGAAGCTCCTGGCTCAGCTGTTCGAACCGGACGAAGTTGCGGCCGTCCGTCGGGCGGTACCAGATGTCAGCCGACGAGAAGTCGCTGTCCTGGGCGCTGAGGTTGTAGAACTCGCGCCACGCGGTCAGCGAGGTCAGCGTGGCGTCGCCAAGCCAGGGCGTGTCCCAGGTGACTTCGGCCGAGAGACCCTTGTCCTCGATCTCCTGCGTGGTGTCACGGTTGGAGTAGGCGATCCGCGACCCGGGGTTGGGCGGGTTCAGAACGCCGGTGTCCGAGGCCGACAGGGTGTCGATGAAGCCCTGGCGGACCGGGTTGCGGACGACGGCCACGCCGGCGCAGCAGTCTTCATCGCGCTTCGTGTAGTCGGCGATGACCCGGATATCGAGCGTGTCGGTCGGCGTCGCCAGCAGCTGGCCGCGGACACTGTAGAAGTTCTGGTTGGCGTCCTCGTTGTTGGTGCGCGGGCCGTCGCCGGTGCGCACGTCGTAGAAGCCGTCACGCTCGCGCTTCACGACGAACAGGCGACCGGCCAGCACGTCCTCGATGATCGGGCCGGTGACCGAGACCGACGCGCCGCGCTGACCGTAGTTGCCCAGCGTCAGCTCGCCTTCGACGCCGAAGTCGAACTCCGGTTGCTTGGTGATCACGTTGATCACGCCCGCCGAGGTGTTCTTGCCGAAGAGCGTGCCCTGCGGGCCCTTCAGAACCTCGATCCGCTCCATTTCGCCAAGGTCGCCGAAGCCGACGCCGTTGCGGGGGCGGTAGACGCCGTCGATCACGACGCCGACCGACGATTCAAGGCCGGGGTTGTCGCCGACGGTGCCGACGCCGCGAATCCGCGCCGTGGTGACGGTCTCGCTCGAGGTCGAGGTGACAAGGAGGCCGGGGGTGAGAACCGTCAGGTCCTTGATGTCCTTGACGCCGGCGTCCTGCAGCTGCTGCTCGCCGACGGCGGTGACCACGATCGGCACGTCCTGCAGGCTTTGCTCACGCTTCTGGGCGGTGACGATGATCGCGTCGACGGTGGCCTCATCGGCCTCCGTTTCCTGGGCATAAGCCGCTCCGGCGCACAGCGCCGAAAGCACGACGGCGGACGCCGACGCGCGGAGAACTTGTGAGAAACGCATTTCCTGTCCCGTTATGATGCGCCGGTGGGGAGCCCGCGCAGAGTGATCGTGCAGACGGCGGGAGCGTTCAGCTCCCTATGTGCACACCGATCACCTAAGGTGAGCCGCGAAACATGCGCAACCGTCAAGGCCTTGCAGCATAACGGAAACGCCCGTTTCGTGGCGCCCATGTGACAGCACGAGCGTCAAAAAACGCGGGTCTATTGACTGTGGCGCCGGGCCGCGGCCAGACGAAGCGTCAGAACGCCCATCAGGACGGACAACACCGAGCCGGCGATGACGCCCAGTTGCACCTCTGACGCTGCGGCGCCGTCGTGGAACGCGAGGCCGCCGATGAACAGGCTCATCGTGAATCCGACGCCGCAGAGCATCGAGACGCCCAGCAGCTCAAGCCAGGTCGACCCGGTCGGCCGTTGTCCCAGCTTGAGCGATGCGGCCAGCAAGGCCGCGCCGAAGACCCCCACCGGCTTGCCGACCAGCAGTCCCAGGGCGATGCCGACCGGGAAGGGCGCGAGGAGACCCTCGGCCGGGAAGGCGTCGAAGGACACGCCGGCGGCGACGAACGCGAAGAAGGGCAGCACGCCCCAGGCGACCCAAGGGTGCAGGGCCTCCATATAGTGCTTGAGGCGGCCCTCGCCCTCGCCGCGCGGGGATCCGATCGGCACGGTCAAGGCCGCCGCGACCCCGGCGAGAGAGGTGTTGACGCCGGACATCAGGGTGAAGGCCCAGACCATCAGAAAGACCGCCGCGAACAGAAGCGCCGGAAGCTGCTTCAGGCGGGCGATCCAGACCATGGCGGCGAGGCCGACCACGGCGCCGAGCAAGGCGGCCGGCTCCACGTCCGCCGTGAACAGCAGGGCGATCAGCACCACCGCGCCGAGGTCGTCCGCAATCGCCAGGGTCAGCAGGAACACCCGCAGTGACGGCGGCAACTTCGGCGCTGCAATGGCCAGCGCGGCCAGCGCGAAGGCGATGTCAGTGGCGGTCGGGATTGGCCAGCCGTTCGGACGCCCGCCCTCGCCGAGGTTGAACGCCAGGAAGACCAGCGCGGGCACGACCATGCCGCCCAGAGCGGCCAGGACCGGCAGCGCCAGCTTGCGGGGATTCGACAGCTCCCCGCGCAGGATCTCGTGCTTGATCTCGAGACCGACGACGAAGAAGAACACGGCCATCAGGCCGTCCTTCGTCCACTTGAGGACCGTGCGCGTCTCCTCGAAGGCGCCGATCTGGATCGTGAAGGGCGCCTTCACGAAGGCGAAATAGGCCTCACGCCACGGGGAGTTCGCGAGCACGATCGCGATGACCGCAGCGGCCGCCAGAACGAGGCCCGAGGCGGCCTCCGTCTTCAGGAAGTCGAGGGTGAGCTTGCGGGACATAGGGGGCAGCTAGCACACGCAGTGCGTGCGCCCAACCAAAACCGGGTTGCCTGGAACGGTTTCGGCGCGTTGATGTCGGATCATGCCCGTCTCCGCCGCCTACCGACCCGATCCCCGCTTCATGCATATGGGGGCGGACTTTGCCGATCCCGTCGCGGCGGCCGACTTCCCCCGCACGATCCTGCGCCGCCGGAACGACCGCGCGGCGGCGACGGTCGGGCTGGAAGCGCTGACCGACGAGGAATGGATCGCCCATTTCGGTCGCTTCGCGCCGTTGCCGGGCAACCAGCCGGAGCCGCTGGCGATGCGCTATCACGGCCACCAGTTCCGGACCTACAACCCCGATCTCGGCGACGGGCGCGGCTTCCTGTTCGCCCAGTTGCGCGAGGCGGGTTCTGACCGGCTGCTGGACCTGGCCACCAAGGGGTCCGGCCAGACACCCTGGTCCAGGCGCGGCGACGGCCGGCTGACACTGAAGGGCGGCGTGCGCGAGGTGCTGGCCGCGACCATGCTCGAGGCCCTCGGCGTGCCGACCAGTCGCGCCTTCTCGCTGATCGAGACCGGCGAGGCGCTGGAGCGCGGCGACGAGCCCAGCCCGACCCGGTCGTCCGTACTGGTGCGGCTGTCGCACAGCCACATCCGCTTCGGGACGTTCCAGCGGCAGGCCTACTTCGATCGAGCCGACAACATCGGCAAGCTGGTCGACCACTGCGTGGAAGCCTACTTCCCTCACCTGGCCGACGAGCCGGACCGCGCCGCGGCGCTTCTCGGCGAGGTCGTGCGCCGGACGGCCAGGCTGGTCGCCCGCTGGATGTCCGCCGGCTTCGTCCACGGCGTGCTCAATACCGACAACATGGTCGTGACCGGTGAGAGCTTCGACTACGGGCCATGGCGGTTCCTGCCGCGCAACGACCCGAACTTCACCGCAGCCTACTTCGACGAGACCGGCCTCTACAGCTTCGGCCGCCAGCCGGAAGCGGCGTTCTGGAACCTGCAGCAACTGGCGGGGTGCCTGACCCTCGTGTCCGCGTCCGATCCGCTGGTGGAGGCGCTCAACGGCTTTACCCCGGCGTACCGGGACGCCCTTCGCGCGGCGATGATCGGACGGCTGGGCGTGAAGAGCCGCGGCGCCGACGAGGATGTGGAGCTTGTCAACGCGGCCTTCCGGGCCCTGCAGGCGGGCGGCGACCGCCTGCGCTGGGAGCCGTTCTTCTTCGACTGGTTCTGCGGGGACGAGGCGCGCGCCCTCGCCGGCATGCGCGGCGACCTCTATGCCGGCGACGGCTTCGCGGACTTCCGTCGCCTTCTGGCGGATTTTGAGCCCGAGCGCCCCGAGCGGCTCACCGACCCCATGTTCCGGGCGACCGACCCCGAGGAACTGCTGATCGACGAGGTCGAGGCCATCTGGGCCCCTATCTCCGAGCGGGATGACTGGGCCCTGTTCGAGGCCAAGCTCGCGCGACTAGAGCGCGCCCGCGAAGCCTGGGCGCTTGTCTGAGTCTGTAAGGCAACCGGAACGTCGGTCCGCCGCTGCGGGTTGGACCTGCTGTATGGATTGGCGGTAGATTGCACCGAGGGACCAACTGGAGTGACGGGATGCGTGCGACTGTTCTTTTCGTGAGCGTGCTCGCCCTGGCTGGTTGCGCAAGCGCCGGAACCGATGCGGGCCAGAGCGAGTACGACCGGCTGGCCGCCGAATGCAGGGCCCGCGGCGGCGAGTTCAAGCCGATAGCCGGCGCCAATAGTCCCCATGACGCGGCGAACTACGCCTGTGAGTTCAAGGGAGCGGGTCCGACCGCGCCGACGAGCGACTGACGGCGGCGTGACGGCGAAGGTTCTCAGGCTCGTCGGCGACATCGGTGGGACCAACGCCCGGTTCGCCGTGGCCGAGTCGGTCGACGGCCGTCCGCGCCTCCACGACCCGCGCGGGTTCGGGCGGGAAGGGGTCTCCAGCCTCGAGCATGCGATCGACAGCTATCTCGCCGGCTGGTCCGGCGCACGTCCGGCCGAGGCGGTGATCGCCGTCGCCGGGCCCGTCGTCGACGGCCGGGCCGACCTGACCAACGGCGAATGGGACATGTCCGAGGCGGGTCTTGCCGCCATCGGTTTCCGGCGCGCGCGGCTGATCAACGACTACACCGCTCTGGCGCTGTCACTCCGTTGGCTCGCGGATGAAGACCTAGGGCTGATCGGGACGGCGCGCCCCGACCCCAGCAGGACGGCGGTCATTGTCGGAGCCGGCACGGGCCTCGGCGTCGGCGGCGTGGCGCGCGACGGCGCGGGGGAGGCGGTCATTGTGTCGGAGGGCGGCCACATCGCCTTCGCCCCGGCGGACGACGTCGATATCGGCGTGCTGAGGGCGCTCACGGAGCGGTTCGGGCGCGTGTCGCTCGAACGCATCCTGTCAGGGCCGGGCTTCGTGAACCTGCGCTGGGCGCTCGCGCGGTCGCGCGGCCAGGATGTCGAGCCCCTTGAACCGGAGGAGATCGTCGCGCGGGCGGTCGACCGGTCCGATCCACTGTGCGTCGAGACCCTCGACCGGTTCTGCGCCATCTATGGCGCGGCCGCGGGCGACTTCGCGATGGCCTTCGGCGCGGCGGGCGGCGTCTACCTCGGCGGCGGCATCCCGCCCCGCATCGTCCAACAGCTCAGGACGAGCGCCTTCCGCGAGCGTTTCCAGGCCAAGGGCCGGTTCGAGGACTATGTCCGGCCGATCGCCACCGCCGTCATCCTGCACAGACACGCGGCCTTGCTGGGAGCGGCGGGGCTGACCCTGCGGGACTGACGCAGCGGTCAAAACCGGGCGCCGGCTTTCATCGTGCGGGAATGTGTCCCGCGCCTTCGCGCTAGGCTGTCCGGGCGGCTTTTCGAAGACCGGGTTTGGATTCAAACGGGTGTTTGCCTATAGTTTCCCGACTCGGACGGCGATGACTTGACCTGCCGCTGGGTCAAACCGTCACGCTCGTCAGAAATCCGTCCGGAGACCCGCCCATGGCCGACACCGCCGAACCGATCGCCGAGGCGCCCGCCATCGACGTCGAAGCCCTGCGCGCAAAGTACCGGGCTGAGCGGGACAAGCGGCTGCGCGCCGACGGCAACGAGCAGTACGTCGAGGTGAAGGGGGACTTCAGCCACTTCCTCGAGGATCCCTATATCGAGGCCGAAATCGTCCGCGCGCCGCTGACCGACGAGGTCGAGGTGGCGGTCATCGGCGGCGGCTTCGGCGGTCTTCTGGCCGGCGCGCGGCTGCGCGAGGCCGGCGTGCAGAGCCTGCGCATGATCGAGAAGGGCGGCGACTTCGGCGGCACCTGGTACTGGAACCGCTACCCCGGGGCGGCGTGCGACATCGAGAGCTACGTCTACCTGCCGCTGCTCGAAGAGGTCGGCTACATGCCGGTCGAGAAGTACACCCGGGCGCCGGAGATCCTGAACTACTGCCGGATGATCGGCGAGCATTTCGACCTCTACCGCGACGTCTGCTTCCAGACCGAAGTCACCGCGATGGAGTGGGACGAGGGCTCCAGCCGCTGGATCATCCGCACCAACAAGGGCGACGCCATGAAGGCGCGCTACGTCATCATGGCCAATGGCCCGCTGCACCGGCCCAAGCTGCCGGGCATTCCGGGCGTCGACAGCTTCAAGGGCCATACCTTCCACACCAGCCGCTGGGACTACGACTACACCGGCGGCGATCCGATGGGCGGGCTGACGAAGCTGGCCGACAAGCGGGTGGGCATCATCGGCACCGGCGCCACCGCGGTGCAGTGCGTGCCACACCTCGGCGAGGGCGCGAAGGAACTGTTCGTCTTCCAGCGCACGCCGTCCTCCATCGACGTGCGCAACAACCGTCCGACCGATCCGGACTGGGCCGCGAACCTGCAACCCGGCTGGCAGCAGTACCGGATGGACAACTTCAACGTCCTGGTGTCCGGCGGCTGGCAGAAGGAGGACCTGGTCGCCGACGGCTGGACCGACATCATCCGCAACCTCGGCCTCGCCGCCGCCCGCCGCGCCGCCAAGGGCGAGATGGGACCCGGCGATCCGGCCGAACTGCTCCAGCTGGCCGACTTCCAGAAGATGGAGTCCATCCGCGCCCGCGTCGACCAGGTCGTCGCCGACCGGGCCAAGGCCGAGGCGCTGAAGCCCTGGTACAACCAGTTCTGCAAGCGCCCGTGCTTCCACGACGACTATCTGCCGACCTTCAACCGGCCGAACGTGCACCTGATCGACACCGACGGCCGCGGCGTCGAGCGGATCACCGAGACGGGCGTCGTCGTCGACGGCGTCGAGTACGAGCTCGACTGCCTGATCTTCGCCACCGGCTTCGAGGTCGGCACCTCCTATACCCGCCGGGCCGGCTACGATGTCATCGGCCGCGGCGGCCAGACCCTGAGCGAGAAATGGGCCGACGGGGTCGCGACCCTGCACGGGATGCACAGCCGCGGCTTCCCCAACTGCTTCATCTTCAGCAACAGCCAGTCGGGGTTCACCGCCAACTATCCGCACATGCTCAACGAGCAGAGCAAGCACGCGGCCTACATCATCACCGAGGCCCAGAAGCGCCAGGCGGTGGCCGTCGAGGCGACCGAGGAGGCCGAGGCGGCCTGGGTGCAGGAGATCATCGACAGCGCCATCCAGCGGCAGAAGTTCGCCGAGGAATGCACGCCCGGCTACTACAACAACGAGGGCAAGCCGTCGCCGCTGGCGGCCCGCAACGGGCCCTACGGCAAGGGCTCCGTGGCCTTCATCGAGCTGATCAAGGCCTGGCGCGACGAGGGCTCCATGGCCGGTCTGGAAATCCGCACTGTCTGACGCTGATCCGCTTGTCCGCCTCCGCCGTAAGCCGGTGGAGGAGACAAGATGGCCAGTTTCGCCGATCCGCTCGAAAGAAAACTGCTGCGCACGGCCATGCGTGCGCCGCTGCTCGCGGCCGACGACGAGCAGGCGCTGGCGCGGCGCTGGCGGCAGTCCGGCGACGATGCGGCGCTGCATGAGCTGACCGGAGCCTACATGAGGCTGGTCGTCTCCATGGCCGGCCGATTCCGGCGCTATGGGCTGCCGATGGCCGACCTCGTCCAGGAGGGCGCGGTGGGGCTGATGCAGGCCGCCGAGCGGTTCGACCCCGAGCGGGGCGTCCGCTTCTCGACCTACGCCGGCTGGTGGGTGCGGGCGGCGATGCAGGACTTCGTGCTGCGCAACTGGTCGATCGTGCGCACCGGCACCACGTCCGCCGGCAAGGCGCTGTTCTTCAACCTGCGCCGGCTGCGCGCCCGCCTCGGCGACCTGGACGGCCGCCTGTCGCCGGAAGCCCGGGCGACCATCGCCGAGGAGATGGGCCTCGATCCCGAAGACGTCGAGGCCATGGCCGCGCGGATGGCCTCGGGCGACCGCTCCCTGAACGCGCCGGTGTCAGGGGACGCCGATGAGGACTGGCAGGGCCTGCTGGTCGACGAGGGCGAGGGACCCGAGGCGGCCGCCGGCGCGGCCATCGACGGCGAGCGGCGCCGGGCGCTCATGACGGAGGCGCTGTCCCGGCTCAGCGAGCGGGAGCGGCGGATCGTCGTCGAGCGCCGCCTGACCGACGAGCCGCGCACGCTGGAGGACATCGGGGCCGAGATCGGCGTCTCCAAGGAGCGCGTGCGCCAGATCGAGGCCATCGCGCTCGGCCGCATGCGCAGCTGGATCCAGGCGCAGGTCGGCGACCCGGTCGCGGCCGGGCTGGTCGGCTGACAGGATCTGACGCCCGCGCCGCCGGTAACCCTGGTCAGTCCTCGGCGCCGGTCACCGGCGGGGCGGTCGCGGCGGACGGTCCCCGCGCCAGCTCCCGGTCGAGGGTCTCGCGGTCGAGCTCGCCCTCCCAGCGCGCCACCACCAGCGTCGCCACGCCGTTGCCGACCAGGTTGGTCAGCGCCCGGCACTCGCTCATGAAGCGGTCGATGCCGACGATCAGGGCCAGGGCGGCGATAGGGATCTCCGGCGCCACGGCCAGGGTGGCGGCCAGGGTGATGAAGCCGGCGCCGGTGACGCCGCTGGCCCCCTTCGAGGTCAGCATGGCGACCCCGAGGATGGTGGCCATCTGCACCCAGGTCAGCTCCGTCCCCGTCGCCTGGGCCAGGAACAGGGTCGCCAGCGTCATGTAGATGTTGGTGCCGTCGAGGTTGAAGCTGTAGCCGGTGGGGATGACCAGGCCGGTGACCGTGCGCGAGGCGCCCAGCCGCTGCAGCTTCTCCATGATCTGCGGCAGCACCGACTCGCTGCTGCTGGTGCCGAGCACGATCAGCAGCTCCTCGCGGATGTAGGCGATGAAGCGGAAGATCGAGAAGCCGGCCAGGCGGGCGATCAGGCCCAGGATCACGATCACGAACAGCAGGCTGGTGACGTAGAAGGTCAGGATCAGCAGGCCGAGGTCGCCGAGCGCCTCGACCCCGTACTTGCCGATGGTGAAGGCCATGGCCCCGAACGCGCCGACCGGCGCCGCGCGGACGACGATGTGGATGATCGAGAAGAACACCCTGCCGGCCGCCTCGAGGCCATCGGCGACCCGGTCGCCGAACGGGCCCAGCCGCGCGCAGGCGAAGCCGGTCAGGATGGCGACGACCAGCACCTGCAGCAATTCGCCCTCGGCCAGGGCGCCGAAGAAGGTGTCGGGGATCAGGTGCAGCAGCCAGGCGACGATGCCCTCGTCCTCGGCGGCCTTCCTGGCGTAGGCGGCGCCTACCGAGGGATCGAGCGTCGCGGGATCGACATTGAAGCCGGCGCCCGGCCGGACCAGCAGGCCGACCGCGAGGCCGACCACCAGGGCCAGGGTCGAGACGACCTCGAAGTAGACCAGCGTCTTGCCGCCGACGCGGCCGAATTTCTTCAGGTCGCTCATCCGGGCGATGCCGGCGGCGACGGTGATGAAGATCACCGGGGCGATGACCAGCTTGACCAGCTTGATGAAGGCGTCGGCCAGCGGCTTCAGCGCCGCGCCCAGGTCGGGCCAGATGGCGCCCACGGCCACGCCGAGCGCGATGGCGACCAGCACCTGCACGTAGAGCAGCTTCAGAAACCGCATCGATCCCCCGACCTCGCCCTCGCCGGGGTTCCGCTCCCGGCCCCCACACGCTATGACCGCCCCCGTGCGGCCCGGTAGCTCAGCAGGATAGAGCAGCGCTTTCCTAAAGCGAAGGTCGGGGGTTCGAGTCCCTCCCGGGCCGCCAGCCAGTCCTGGCGATCGCGCTCTGTGCGGTTCTGGTCTCCTTTCCGCCGCAGACCGCCAGTCGCGGCGGCGTGTCTGGACGTGGCGGGCGGGGCGGCGGAAGAAGGGGCATGTCGTCACCCGCGGACCTCAGTCACCTCGTCATCTTCGCGCGCCGGCCGGCGATCGGGGCCGGCAAGCGGCGGCTGGCGGCGTCGGTGGGTAATGTCGAGGCGCTGCGATTCCAGCGGACGGCGATCGACGGC
>CALKHU010000267.1 GCA_937991555.1 uncultured Caulobacter sp. | reverse complement strand
CGGAGCAGCCGGAGCCGGCGCGGCGGCCGGAGCCTTGGAGGCGACCCAGGCGTCGAACTCGGGCTGCGTCACGACCTTGATCTCGATCGGCATGAAGGCGTGGTCGACGCCGCAGAGTTCGGAGCACTGGCCGTAGTAGGTGCCGACCTTCTCGGCCTTGAACCAGGTCTCGTTCAGCCGGCCCGGGATGGCGTCGGTCTTGAGACCGAAGGCGGGCAGGGCGAAGGCGTGGATCACGTCGGCGCCGGTCACCTGCACGCGGACGACCTTGTTCACCGGCACGACCATCGGCTCGGTCGAGGCCAGGCGGAACAGGTCCCTGGGCAGGCCGCGCTTGGCGACCTCGTCCTCGGGCAGCATGTTCGAGATGAATTCGGGGATCTGCTGGTCCGGGTACTCGTAGCCCCAGTTCCACTGGTAGCCGACCACCTTAACCGTCAGGTCCGGCTTCGGCATGTTGTGGTACTTGAACAGCAGGCCGAACGAGAAGATCGCGATGAACATCAGGATCAGGACCGGCACCAGGGTCCAGATCACCTCGATCAGCGTGTTGTGGCTCCACTTCGCCGGCGTCGGGTTGGCCCGGCGGTTGTAGCGGAAGATCACCCAAAGCAGCAGGCCGAGGACCAGCAGGCTGATCGCCGTGATGATCGGCAGCAGGATGATGTCGTGGAAGAAGTGGGCCTCGTGCTTGAGCGGCGAAGCCGCCGGCTGCAGGCCGATCCCCCCCGGCGTCGGTTGCCCCAGCCGTTCTTCGGCGAAGGCGTATGCGCCCCACATCGCCGCACCGGCGCCCGCCATTAGACCGGCGATACCCTGAAACTTCGCCTTCATGACCCTCTCTGGCCCGCTTCGCCCTCCGCCGGCCTCGCGGCCGCCGGATTCAGGCGTTGTTATCTGTTCTTGCGCCGGCAGCACCGCTCAGAGACCCGCGCGCGCGAGTCCGCAATGCGACGCCCTCCACGCCTACCGGGGGCGTGAATACGCGCAACAGACCCCCCTTGCCAAGCGCTTCGCCGCCGCAGGGGGCGGCCGCAAGCACCTTTTGACGGAAGGGAAATCCCGAATCCGGGGATGCGGGCTACCGGGCGAAGACAGCTACCCGGCGTAAGAAGGTATCTTGCGTGACACAATACCGTGCTATAGACAGTTCCGGAACCTGGAGACGGACCGAGTGCCGGAGACCATCGAAATCCAACTGAAGAAGGGCGTCCTGACCCTCTGCGTGCTGGCCCTGCTCCACCGCGCCGACAGCTACGCCTATGAGATCGCAAGCCAGCTCGCGAGGGACATCGATATGGGGGAGGGGACCATCTACCCGCTGATGCGCCGACTGCAGGCCGACGGCCTGGTCGACACCTACCTGGTGGAGTCGCCCAGCGGCCCGCCGCGGAAATACTACCGGCTGACGGAGGCTGGGCGCGCCAGCTTCATCTCGCAGAAAGCCGAATGGACGGCCTTCACCCGCGCCGTCGACGCCATCCTGGGAGCCAGGGCATGACCCGCGCCGATTTCATCGCCCGCCTGAAGGCCGGCCTCGCCGGTATGCCCGCCGGCCAGATCGGCGACGTCGTCGCGGACTACGAGACACACTTCGACGACGCCGTGGCCGCCGGCCGCAGCGAGGAGGAGGTGGCCGCCTCGCTCGGCGATCCGGCCCGCCTCGCCCGCGAACTGAAGGCGGAAGTCGGCGTGAAGCGCTGGGAGGAGCAGAAGAACCCCTCCGCCGCGATGGCCGCCGTCTTCGCCGTGCTGGGTCTCGGGGCGATCGACATCCTGGTGCTGCTGCCGATCCTGATGGGCGTCGTCGGCGCGCTGTTCGGCTTCTTCATGGCGGCGATCGGCGTCTTCGTCGGCGGCGGCTTCGTCTTCGCGGCCGGCCCGTTCATGGGACCGCCGGGCGGCCCCCTGACCGCCATCCTCGCCGGCATCGGCCTGATGGCGGCGGCGACCTCGCTGGCGGCGGTGACCACGATCGTCACCATCCTGCTCGTCAACCTGCTCGTCTGGTACGGGCGACTTCATTACCGGCTGCTCAAGCCGGCCATCGAACCGCAGGCCTGAGGAGCGCGCCATGATCCGCACCATGAGCATCATCGCCTTCGCCAGCTTCATCCTGGCCGTCGGCTGTCTCGCCGGCGCGGCCGCCCTCGGCGGCCGGGAGATCGCGCAGAACGGCTGGACCATCCCCGGCGACTGGCACATCCGCATCCGCGACCACGACGGTCACGGCCGGGTCGAGCGGGTCGAGAGCGCCGAGCGCGTCACCCGCGAGCTGGCGTGGAACGGGACCGACAGCCTGGTTCTCGACCTGCCGGCCGACGTCGCCTACGTCCAGGGCGACGCGGCGAAGGTCGTGATCGAGGGGCCGAAGGACGTCGTGGAGCGCATTACGCTCGAGGGCGGCCGTTTCGGCCTCACAGGGGATGCTGTCGACAGCAGCGGCGACGTCACCATCGACCTCAACGGCATCCGCGTGCTGGACGCCGGCGACCGCGTCCGCATCACCGTCACCGCCCCGAAGGTGACCGACTTCAGTCTCAACGGCTCCGGCGACCTCGACATCGAGGGCTACGATCAGCCGCGACTCGCCGTCGCGGTCCAGGGCAGCGGCGACGTCGCCGCGCGCGGCCGGGCGGGCGCGCTGAAGGTCGGCATCGCCGGCTCCGGAAGCGTCGACCTGGCGGAGGTGCAGGCCCGGGACGCGGTCGTCGACCTGTCCGGCAGCGGTGACGCCGTCATCGCCGCCACGGGCGTGGTGAAGGTGTCCGTGGCCGGCAGCGGCGGCGTGTCCCTGCGCGCCAAGCCTGCCAGCCTGACGAGCGAAATCAGCGGATCGGGCGACATCGACCAGGACTACTGATGACGAGGGCGGCCGGACGTCCTACCTGTAGCGTCATGACCGCCTCTCCCCTCGCTCCCTCGCTTCTCGACGCCGCCGGCGTCGATCCCGAACGCGCCCGCTCGATCCTCGGCGACGCCCTCGCCGGCGCCGACGACGGCGAGCTGTTCCTCGAGCGCTCGGAAAGCGAGGCCTTCGTCTTCGACGACGGCCGGCTGAAGACGGCCAGCTACGATTCGGGAGAAGGCTTCGGGCTTCGCGTCGTGGCGGGCGAGACCGCCGGCTACGCGCATGCCAGCGAGATCAGCGAGGCCGCCATCCGCCGCGCCGCCGAATCGGCCCGGCTCGCCCGCCGGGGCTACGACGGCGTGTCGGCCGAGGCGCCGCGGGCGACCAACGCCCGGCTCTACGGCGAGGACGATCCCGTCGCCTCGCCCGGCTTCTCCGACAAGGTGGCGCTGTTGCAGGAGATCGACGCCTTCGCCCGCGGCCGCGATCCGCGCGTGGTCCAGGTCATGGCCTCGATGGCGGGCGAGCGGCGCACCGTCGAGATCCTCCGCGCCGACGGCCGGCTGATCCGCGACGTCCGCCCGTTGGTGCGGGTCAACGTCCAGGTCACCCTCGAGCGCGACGGCCGTCGCGAGACCGGGACGTCCGGCGCTGGCGGGCGAGCCGGATTCGAGGCCTGGATCTCGCCCGACCGGTGGCGGGAGCAGGTCGACGAGGCCATCCGCCAGGCCTCGGTGAATCTCGACGCCGTCGATTGCCCGGCGGGCGAAATGGATGTGGTCCTGGGCCCGGGCTGGAACGGCGTGCTGCTGCACGAGGCCGTCGGCCACGGCCTGGAGGGCGACTTCAACCGCAAGGGCCTGTCCGCCTTCTCCGGCCGCATCGGCGAGCGCGTCGCCGCGCCGGGAGTCACCGTGTTCGACGACGGCTCCCTGCCGGGCCGCCGCGGCTCGCTGACGGTGGACGACGAGGGCACGCCGACCGAACGCACCATCCTGATCGAGGACGGCATCCTGGTCGGCTACATGCACGACCGCATGTCCGCCCGGCTGATGGGCATGGCCCCGACCGGCAACGCCCGGCGCCAGTCCTACGCCCACATGCCGATGCCGCGGATGACCAACACCGGCATGCTCGGCGGCAAGGACAGCCAGGCCGACATGATCGCCTCGACCAAGCGCGGCATCTTCTGTTCTCACCTCGGCGGCGGCCAGGTCGACATCACCAACGGCAAGTTCGTGTTCCAGTGCACCGAAGCCTGGCTGATCGAGGACGGCCGCCTGACCACCCCGGTCAAGGGCGCCACCTTGATCGGCGATGGGCCCAGCGCCCTGACGCGGGTGACGATGATCGGCGACGACTTCGCGCTCGATCCGGGAATCGGCGTCTGCGGCAAGGCCGGCCAGGGCGTCCCCGTCGGGGTCGCCCAGCCCTCGCTGAAGATCACGGGGCTGACGGTCGGAGGAACGGCTGTCTGAGGTCCGTTAGCGCTGACTGATCACCGTCAACGTTTCACCGATTTAATCCACATTTCTGCGTTGTAACGTGTTTCGGCGGCCATGCCCCGCCACGTTCGCTGCCATCCTGGGCCGGGGGGTCCATGGGGGAGTGAACCGATGAGACGCCTGCTTTTCGTCACCGTCGCCGCGGCGGCTGTCGCCGCCGCTGTCAGCGCGCAGGCCGCCACGACCCCGCCTCCCGCGACCGGGGCCGAAGGCGAGCAGGGCGTCATCGCCTACCCCTCGAGCTTCTTCGCGGACGCCCAGCCGAACACCGCCATGGACATGGTGGCGCGCCTGCCCGGCTTCACCTTCGACGGCGGGTCCGGCGTCCGCGGCTTCACGGGGGCCGCCGGCAACGTCCTGATCGACGGCGAGCGTCCGACCACCAAGAGCGACGACCTCCAGAGCATCCTGCGCCGCATTCCGGCCAGCCAGGTCGAGCGCATCGACGTCATCCGCGGCGGCGCCCCGGGCATCGACATGCAGGGCAAGACCGTCCTGGCCAACATCGTGCGCAAGGGCGGGGCCTCGGTCACCGGCCTGATCTCGGTGGTCAACGACTTCATCTACGACGGCCGCAACTCGCCGGGCATCCGGCTGGAAGGCGCCCGGCGCGCCGACGGCAAGGCGCTGGAGGCCTCGCTCGTCGCGGCGGCCTTCCACGACGACGGCGCCGGCGACGGCCCCCTCGTCCAGCGCGACGCCGCCGGAACGGTGGTCGAGCGCGGGCGGATGGAGGCGGAGGGCGACGGCGAGCAGATCGTCGGCACCGTCGCCTACTCGGCCCCGCTGGCCGGCGGCAAGTTCCGGGTCAACGGACGCCTGTTCTTCCAGCGCTTCTACTACGGCCAGCACGACACCTTCGACGTCGCCGGGTTCACGGCCAAGGACCGCGAGTTCGAGGAGCGCCGCGAGGGCGAGATCGGCCTGCGCTACGGCCGCGACCTGGGCCCGCGCACCAAGCTCGAGAGCCTTTTCATCCAGCAATGGCGCGAGCAGGACTTCAACCTGCGCTTCCAGGCCGCCGGCGACGTCGAGCTGTTCAGCAACGAGCGCAAGCTCGGCGAAACCATCGGCCGGGCCTCGGTAAACTACCGACAGTCGGACGCCCTGTCGTTCGAGTTCGGCGGCGAGGGCGCCTTCAACTGGCTCGAGTCGGCGACGGCCTACAGCTTCAACGGCGCGCCGGTGGCGCTGCCCGCGGCCAACGTCCGGGTCGAGGAGCGGCGAGGCGAGGCTTTCGGCACGGCGACCTGGAGCATGGCCCCTACGCTGACGCTCGAGAGCGGCCTGCGCTACGAGTATTCGACGATCACCTCCGAGGGCGACGTCGAGCTGGAGAAGAGCCTTCAGTTCGCCAAGCCCCGCGCGGTGCTCACCTGGTCGCCGAACGACCGCAACCAGGTCCGCGTCCGTGTCGAGCGGGAAGTCGGCCAGCTGAACTTCGGCGATTTCGTCGCCAGCACCGCGATCAATACCGGCGGCGGCGTCACGACCGGCAATCCGGATCTCAACCCGCAGCAGGGCTGGGTCGCCGAGGTGGCCTACGAGCGCCGGTTCTGGGAAAGCGGCGCGGTCACCCTTACCCTGCGCCACACCGAACTCACGGACGCCATCGACCGGGCGCCGGAGGTGGTGCTGGCGACATGCCCGCTGGTCGCGGGGATTCCCGATCCGACTTCGCCGCTGTGCACGCGCTACGACCGTCCCGCCAACATCGGCGACGGGACTCGCGACCAGGCCCAGATCGATTTCACCCTGCCGCTCGACCGCCTCGGCGTGAAGGGCGGCACGGTCCGCGGCTTCTACGTCTGGCGCGAGTCTGAGGTCATCGACCCGACCACCTTCGACCCGCGGCGGATCACGGCCGAGCATCCGCACGACTGGGAGGTCCACTTCACCCAGGACCTTCCGCAATGGAAGCTGACGTGGGGCGTCGACATGTTCGGCCAGTTCACCGAGACCTTCTGGCGCTACAACCGCGTCGAGCGGACCGAGCTGAAGTCCTTCGTCGTGCCCTACGTCGAGTGGAAACCGCGCCGGGACCTGCAGTTCCTCGTGCAGCTCAAGAACTTCACCGAGCGCCCGCTGATCAAGGAGCAGGAATTCTACACCGGCGACCGCGCCACCGGCGCGCTGGCCCTGCGCGAGACCCGCACCTACGAGAACGGCATGAGCGTCTATCTGCGGGTCCGCAAGACGTTCGGCTGACAGGCTCCTCGGCCGATCAAGACCCCTCGGCTCCGCCCTGAACCGGAGCTTCCCATCGGCCAAGGAAGAAGGGCCCGGAGAGCGATCTCCGGGCCCTTCGCCGTTTCGTCGATGTCGACGCCCCTAGTGGGGCATCGACTGGCGCTCGCCGTCGACTTCCGTGCCCGCATGGTTGGCGGCGTCGTTCACGCCGTGCGCCCAGTGCTTGATCAGGAAGCTGATGAGCACGAAGAACACGCCGACGCCGACGCCGGCCCAGCCGAGCATGTTGAAGCCCTCAAGCGAGGTCTTCAGCGCGCCGGCCGGGTCGAGGACCTGGCCGCCCACGGTCTCGGTGCCCATCGCGCCGGCGATGATGCCGCCGACATACTGGGCGATCGAGCTCGACAGGAACCACACGGCCATCATGAACGAGACCACCGAGGCGACGGAAAGCTTGGTGATCTCCGACAGGCCCACGGGCGACAGGAACAGCTCGCCGGTGGTGTGCAGCAGGTAGAGCATGCCGAGGATCAGCAGCGGCATCTGGAAGGCCGGGTTGACCATGCCGGAGCCCGCCGCCCAGACGACGACCAGGAAGCCGAGGCCGACCTGCAGCAGGCCGAGGCCGAACTTCATGACCGGGTTCGGGTCACGGTTGTGACGGCCGAGCCAGAGCCACATCGCCGCGAAGATCGGCGCGAAGATCAGGATGAAGCCGGCGTTGAACGACTGCGTCTGGGCGGCGGTGACGCCCATGTCGATCCAGATCGCGTCGGTCGGCGAGCCGGCCGCCAGGTACATCTCGCGGGTCGCGAGGAAGAATTTCTGGCCGAGGAACTCGATGGTCGACGGGCTGCTGATGAGGGCGAGGTCGACGTTGCGGTCCGCGAACAGGTTCAGCGACGTGCCGGCCTGCTCGAACAGGGTGAAGAAGACCACGGCGCCGAAGATCAGCACCAGGGCCAGCATCATCCGCTCGCGCTGGATCTTGTCGCACTTGAAGACCAGGAACCAGCCGATGAAGGCCAGCGACAGGATGGTGCTGACGGTCAGGACGGTGCCGACCAGGGCGTTGCGCTGGACCAGGAACCAGACCACGCCGACGCCCAGGATGGCGAGGATGTAGATCAGGCCTTCGCGGTTGACCGGACCGACCATCGGCTTGGCGAGCAGTTCGGGGTTCGGCGGCTCGCCCTTGCCCTGCAGCAGCGGCTTGCCGAGCACGAAGACGATGAAGCCGGCGAGCATGCCGATGCCGGCGAGGCCGAAGCCCCAGCCCCAGCCGTACGTCTGCCCGAGGTAGCCGCACAGCACCGAGGCCCAGAAGGCGCCGAGGTTGATGCCGTAGTAGTAGAGGGTGAAACCCGGATCGCGCCGGGGATCGCCCTGCGGATACAGCTGGCCGACGATCGTCGAGATGTTAGGCTTCAGGAAGCCGACGCCCATGATGATCAGCGAAATCGCCAGGAAGAAGATGCCGGTGTAGGTGTTGTCACGGGTCTCTTCCATCTGGAAAGAGCCCTTGGCGAGCGTCGCGGGCAGCGGCGAGCCGGCCGGCAGGTCCTTGATCGCCAGGCCGCCGTCTTCGCCAGGGCCGAAGGCGTAGGTGTTGTCGCCCACCTTGATCTTGACGTCGCGGGCGTCGCCGCGGCCGTTCACGACCATCTCGTACTTGGCGCCTTCGTAGGTCAGGGTCTGGGTCGCCGGGCGGCCCTCGATGGCCATCATGCCGTGACCGGCGACCAGCAGCAGCGCGCCGAAGGCGATGGCCTTGCGGGTGCCGAGATAACGGTCCGCCAGCAGGCCGCCGATCAGGGGCAGAAGGTAAACGAGCGAGGTGTAGGAGCCGTAGATGCCGCTCGAGTACTCGTCGCTGAACAGGAAGTGCTGCGTCAGGTAGAAGATCAGGATGCCGCGCATCCCGTAGTAGGAGAACCGCTCCCACATCTCGG
>CALKHU010000266.1 GCA_937991555.1 uncultured Caulobacter sp. | reverse complement strand
TGCGGGACGCCTATTGGCAGGCGCCCGACCGGTATCGCCGCAACAGCCCGTTTGAGCAGGCGGACCGCATCGTGGCGCCGACGCTTCTCGTGGTGGGGGAGTACGATCTGATGCTCGGTCAGTCGGAGCAACTCTACGGCGCCCTGCATCGTCTGAATCGGCCCGTGGCCCTGACCCTCCTCATCGGCGAGGAACACGGCCTCCGGAGTCCAGGGAATATTCGGCTCTACTACGACCAGATCCGGAACTGGTTCGATCGGTATCTCATGGGGTCCGGCGGTCCAGCCGTTCCAGCCAGCGACGCACCCACGCCTCCGTCAGGGCCAGACTGAGCAGTTGGGAATGCCCGCCGCGCCACAGCAGGGCGTCCCGGGTGAGGCGGTCCTCCAGGCCGGGATCGATCAACCCGGCCTCCGCCAGGGCGCCGCCGAGCAGATAGTCGCGCAGGAACGGCAGGTGCGCGGCGACCGCGCCGCCATAGTAGGCGCCCAGCTCGCCTTTAGAACGGCGATCCAGGATCGATGGCGGAAGGACGTCCTCGAACGCGGCGCGCGCTGCAGCCCGGTCACGTCCGCCCCAGGTCAGATCGACCGTCGACAGGACCAGCCCTGCCTCCATCACGGGCTGGCTCAGCAACGGATTGACGCAGGGACCCAGCCGACTACGGCCCGCCGGTCCCTGAAAGGTTTGGCAGAAGGCCAAGGCGGACATCTGGATCGCCTTGGCTGGCGGGACTCTCGCCAGATCGTCCAGCCAGGGATGGTCCCAACCGGCGCGATGGCGGACTTCGTCGCCCCAGTCCCGGGCGAGGGCCGTCGGCCACACGGAGCGCCGCAGCCACCGCGCGAGCCGGTGCAGGATCGCGCCTCGCGCCCGGCCTCGGCGCTCCCAAATCTCATCCAGGGCGATCAGGAGGCTCGGCATCTGAAAGAAGACGGCGTCGCCCCCCTGCCCTGTCAGCGAGCCCCAGGCGCCCATCGCCTCGATCCGGTCGGCGATATCGTCGTTGTAGTCGGGATCGATGTCGTTGGCGGGCGGCCTGAAGGTTTCGGCGCAGACCGCCAGACGGTCGGCGTCGAGCCTGAGACCGTCGCGGCGGACTTCCGTCAATGTGAAGCCGTGCCGCCCCGCGACCGCCCGGGCGTAGGCCCGCTCGTCGCCCTCCGGCTGGTCGACATAGTGGTTGACCCAGGCGGCGACGCTCCGGCGCTGGTCGGCGGTCAGGACGCCCGCCACGATGGCGGAGTCCAATCCGCCGCTGACCTCGGCGATCCAGCGCCTGTCGCCCGCCAGCGCCCTCACCGACCGTTCTACCGCCCCTCGGAGGTCCGGAGGTGGACGCGAGGCGCGGTTCCGATAAAGGTCCGCCGGCCGCCAGATCTGGTGCGCGCGGTTGACGCCCTCCCCGATGGTCCGCAGCTCGCCGCCGGCGACCGCCTGCAGTCCGGTCAAGGCCAGGCGATGTCGATGCTCTCCGGGGCGGCCCACCAGGGCGGCGACCGCCTCCCACTCCAGCGCGATCCCGTCGGGCAGCCAAGGGTCGATGACAGCCGCAGCGCTCGTCGTGATCAGGGTCACCCCGGCCTTGCGCCAGACGACGCAATCCAGGGCGCCGGACGGGTCGCGGAGCACCGCGACGTCGCCGTCGACCCGCCGGACCAGCAGGTATCGCCCCCAGTAGTCCTCGCAGACAGCGCGGGCATGAACCGCATCGAGACGCCGGCATCCCAAGGCGCTGCGGGACCGCGGCGACAGCGCCTGGCCTTCGCCGTCGTAGACCTCGCCGATCAGCACGCCGTGCCCGTCCAGTCCCCGCGAGGCCTCCAGCCGTCCGCCGGTCGGAGCGAACACCTGGATGAAGGGGTCGTGCGACTTACGCGACCAGCCGGCTCGGCTGAGGCGCCGTCGAACGGGCGCAACCAGGGCGTCGAGCGCGGCCGGCGTGTCGCCAACGAGAATGATCGCGCAGTCCGCCGCCATCTCAGATCACCAGGATCGGCCGGTAGACAGTCAGGGTCTCCGGCGCCTCGCTGACGCACTGATCGCCGTTCTGAAGCCAGCAATGGGCGAGAAACGGGAAGGTGCGGACTCCGAACACCCAGTCCGCGTCCAGACCCGCCGCGTTGACAAAGCGCAGCAGCAGCTCTGCTTGGAGCAGACAGGCGCCGGTCCAGGGGGCCAGCGGCAGCAACTGCCGGAACACCTCGACCCGCGCCGCAAGCGCCTCGGGATCCGAGCGGCGGCCGGCACGCCGGGCGTATCGGTGGCTGAGCTCCAGAAGCGTCGGCCGGCGCCGCACCGCGTCGATCCAGATGACGGCGAAAGTGGCCACGTCCCGCAGCGTCGGCCGGATCGGCGGCGGAGCCGGAAGGCGGGCAGACGGCAGGGCCGGCGGCGGGATCCGATCGTCCGGCGCCGACGTGGGGTGCAGCAGTTCCTCGGCGGCCAAGCGAAGAAGGTCTTCCAACGACCCCCGAACTTGCCGACCGTCTATCCGGAGATCGCCGCACTCCGGCAGGCAAAGATAGTCGTCTGCGGCGAGATCGAGCAGGACCAGATCGACCCCGATGCGGACCGCGTGTATCCCATCCCCGAGCCACCCGCAGTCAGCATCGGGCGCCTCATCGGCGAGAAGCGCGCCATTAATCCTCACCCCGCGGGCTGGTTGAAATGGAGGGCCGGATTGAGGTCCAGATATCGGCCTCGCCCGCCTCGCGCGCAGTTCCGCGCCATCCCGAGGCGCAGAAGCCGATGGATCGTCGGCTTTGACATCAGTATCTCCCTGTTGCGACGGAAGGCGGCCGATCCGCCCTCCGGCAGGACGCCCGGCGGGGCCGTCCGAAGCGGGCGGCCCCTTGGGGTCATTCCGGCGGCATCGTCCAGTGGCGGGCCGGGTTCAGTTCGGTGAACGGGCCCATCAGGATCGCCCGGGTCAGCCGACGGGCGGCCCCCAGGCGCAGGACGCGCGTCTTGGTTTGGATCTTCATGGATCCTCTCCTGTGTCAGGACTGGCCTCTGGTTGCGGCGCCCGGGGCGAGGCCGGGCCCGGACGTCCGGGCCGCCGAAGCGGCCCGTCCGGTCATTCGCTGGGCGGAATGGTGTACTTCAGCACCGGATTCAGCTCGTCGAACTCGCCGCGCGAGACCGCGCGGGTCAGGGTGCGGGCGGACCCGAGGCGCACGAGGCGCGAGGTTTTCTTGGTCATGGTCGTCTCCTGTCTTGAAGGTCAACAAAACGTCGACGACGAACCATCAGCGCCGCAAAGCAAATCGATTCAAACTATATTTCGCGTATACTTTGACTGATCTGGATCGATCCGCCGCACGCGGGACGCGAGGCCCGTCGCGGCGATCCGCCAACGCGCGTAATAGGCCTCAACGTCGCTCGCCGGCTCGGTACCGGCGGCCGCTTCCGTCGGTCCATTGAGGCGTCTGAGCGGCGCCAGGCGACGGCGCACGCGAACGAGGCTCTCGATCAGGGGCTGGTTGTTACAGGCGTCGACCAGGTCGTCGATCCACGCCTCGACGGACGCGTCCGTGCCGTCGCGGGGTTGAGCGACCGGAGTGCAGAGCGCCGCGAGCCGGACATGAGCGGCTTCGAGGTCCAGCAAGCCCAGAACATCCTCCAGGGGAGCCGCGCGGGTGAAGTAACCCAGACCGCGGCGATCCTCGACGAGGCCTTCGCCGCACAGCCGGGACAGAGCTTCCCGAACCGGGCTAGTGCTCAGGCCGAGCGAAGCGGCGATGTCCACCACGGAGAGGTGCTGTCCGGGAGCCAGGCCTTCCTCGAGCGCGGTGCGCAGGCCGGCGAGCGCCATGCCGAAGGGATCACGCTGCCTCACGGCCGCCTCCAGGCCACGTTGAGACGCAGATCGGCGACCGGCAAGCTTCGGGTCAATCGTGTCATGCCGCGCCTCCTATACTGTCGTCCGCAAGAAACTTGCGTCATAACCGCAGCTTTTATGCTGTTGATCTTTATCGACTTTCATTTGACGCATGGCTGAGTCATTTTTCAACCTGTAGGGGTGAACCTGAGTTCGTAACGCGTGGTGCCGACGGCGAGGGAGTAAACCGAGAGATGGACGCCCGGCCCACCCAGTCGACGAATGCGGTGCTCTCCTCGAGCCTGCGCCTGATCCGCTCTCACCGGCGCATGCGGTCGATCGACGTCGCCCAGGCCATGAACATGGCGCTTCGGTCCTACGAGCATTTCGAGTCCGGTGCAGGGCGAATCAACATCGAACGTATTCACCGCTTCGCCGAGGTCACGAACAGCGATCCGCACGGGATTCTCGCGGCCCTCGCCCTCGGGTCGCCCGCCTTCGCGTTGCGGTGCGCCGACAACAAATTGGCGACCATCCTCGCCGTGGCGCTGCAGGAGTTCGATGAGGAAGCCGGGGACGCCATCGCTGATCTCGACGCCCGGCCGATCATCAACACCTTCACCAGGATGTTCAGGGATCTCGCGGATCAGTCCGTCAAGCGCGACACCGAGGCAGACGCGTGGCTCGAGCAACGGCGGAGCAGACTGTTAGCGCCCGATCGGGAGGACAGCGGGACCAACAACGACGGCTGAGACCACCCACCGGCGCCCCGCGAGCGCCCGGTCGTAGAGTCACGGTGGGAAGGTCCCGGACTGGCGCACGGCCGTGATTTCCCGGCTGGATTCGGGGATGAAAGCGCACCCTTCGCTTCCCGCTGCGTCATCCACCCCGGCGCTCGAGGCCCTGACCGATCGGCAGCGCGAATGCCTGCAACTCGCCGCCACGGGATTGACCTCCTCCGGCATTGGCGAACGGCTCGGACTCTCTCCGAGAACGGTCGATGAGCATCTGATGACCGCCTGCAGCGTCCTCGGCGTGCGGACGCGCATCGTCGTGGTCTTCGGCGCGGCCGAGATCGTCAATCTGATCACGGGCGGCGCGTGATGACCGCCGCCGCGCCCTGGCTGTGGATCGGGTCGGCGTCAGCCGTCGTCGCCCTGTGCCTGATGCTCGGCCTGAAGCTGATCTCGCCCGAACGGTTCGCCCAGATCCTCGCCGGGCTCGGCATCGGCCTGACGGTCGGCCTGGCCCTGTGGCGCCTGCCCGCGGGAGGCCCCCATGGCTGACGAACGCCTGACCGAGGATCCGCTGTTCCTCGCCTGCACGCGGCCCGCGATGATCCTCGGCGTGCCCATGGAGGCGATGGGCGTCAACGTCATCGTGTCCGGGGTCGTCTTCCTCATCGGCGGCAGCCTGCTCTATCTGCTTGTCGCCCCGGCCCTGCACCTTGTGTTCCGGGCGATCTGCCGGGCGGACCACAACGCCTTCCGGCTGCTCTTCGTCTATGTCGACACCAAAGGCCGGTCGCGCAACGCGGCGCTCTGGGGCGGCAGTTCGGCGACGCCCCTTCCCCTCGTGCGCCGCTATCGTGCCGCGGAGCTGTCCCGTGGCTGAGGGCGGCGTCAGCGCGGCGCGCCTGCGACGGGAGGCCGACGCGCGGCCGCACCTGCCCTACGCCCGGCACGTCTCGGACCATGTGGTCGCGCTCGACAGCGGCGCCCTGATGATGGTGTTTCAGGTCGACGGCGCCAGCTTCGAGACCGCCGACGCGCGCGACCTCAACGACTGGCACGTCAAGCTGAACCAGGCCTGGCGCAACCTCGCCGACGACCGTCTGGCGGTCTGGCACCATGTGGTGCGGCGTCCGGTCGAGCTGGAGCGCTCGACTGGCTACCGCTCCGCCTTCGCCGCTGAACTCGGCGCCCTCTACGACGAGCGCGTGGCCGGGCGACAGCTCTGGGTCAACGAACTGTTCGTCACCCTGGTTCTGCATCCAGGCCGCGACACAGGCGACCGCGCCGCGGCCCTGGCGAAACGACTGAAATCGGCCGGCCGCAATGAGGCCGAGGTCGAGGTCGCCCATATCCAGCGCATCGAGGAGGCCGGGCGCGACCTGGTCCAATACCTCGGACGCTACGCCCCGCGCCGGCTTGGTCTCTACGAGCGCGCGGGCCTGTGGTTCTCCGAGCCGATGGAGGTGATGCGGCTGGTCCTGACCGGACGACGGTCGTCCGTTCCGATCGTGTTCGGCCACCTGGGCTCGGCGGTGTACACCGTGCGCGCCATCTTCGGGCGCGAGACGCTCGAACTGCGGGACGCCGCCGATGCGCGCTACGCCGGGGTCCTGGCCATCAAGGAGTATCCGGCCGCGACTCGGCCCGGCCTGTGGGACGAGTTGCTGAGCGTTCGCTTCGGCTTCGTCGTCACCCAGTCCTTCGCCTTCCTGTCCAAGGCCTCGGCCCGGGCGGTGATGGAGCGCAAG
>CALKHU010000265.1 GCA_937991555.1 uncultured Caulobacter sp. | reverse complement strand
AGAAGGAGTGCAAGGGCGGCAAGGGCTCGGCCGCCGCCTGCGTCGGCTACGCCGACCGGCTCCATGACGGAACCGGCGTCAAGAAGGCCGACCCCGCCGGCGCGGCGAAGTTCCTGCGCGGCCTGTGCGAGAAGGGCGGCGTCGGTCCCGCCTGCGGCCGGGCCGCCGAGCGCCTGCGCCCGAGCGACCCCGCCCTCGCCCGCACCCTCTACGGGCTCGGCTGCAGCAAGTCGGACTATCCGTCCTGCCTGGCGGCCGGCTACATGCGCCGCGACGGCGTCGGCGGCCCGGTGGACATGGAGATGGCCCGCCAGGGGTTCAGTCTCGCCTGCGCCGGCAAGAGCGGCGTCGGCTGCTTCGAACAGGGCCGGATCTACGCCGAGGGCCTCGGGGGCTACCGCAAGCACCTCGGCAACGCGATCAACTCCTTCGCCGCCGGCTGCGCCTGGAAGCACTACGACTCCTGCCTCCGTGTCGGCGACATGACCCTCGCCGGCCAGGGCGTGACGGCCGACGCCGCCCGCGCGATCAAGACCTACCAGGACGCCTGCAACGCGGGCTTCGCACCCGCCTGCCAGAAGCTGGACGCCGTCCGGCGCGGCGGCCGCGGCTCGGCGGGCGCTGCCGAACTGGCGGCCCGCGACGACGCCGCCCGCGCCTTCCCGTCCACCTTGCCGAAGGAGCAGCGCTTCATCCTCGCCAGCGGCGCCCTGAAGCGCGGGGACACGAAACTGGCCCTGACCGCCCTGCAGGTTCTGGCCGAAGAGGGCATGGCCGACGCCGCCTTCAGCCTGGGCCAGCTCTACTACCACGGCGAGGGCGTGCCGAAGGACCTGCCCAGGGCGGTCCGGTACTTCGAACGCGCGGCCGACGGCGGCCACCCCTACGCCAAGTTCGTGATGGCGCACTTCTACCACAACGGCATGGTGGTGAAGCACAACCCCATCTGGGCGATCGCCCTGATGCGGAGCGCCGCCGAGTCCGGCATCCAGGAGGCCGACCCGATCTGGCGCGCCTGGCAGAACGACCGCGACGCCTATTTTGACGAACAGCAGCGCCAGATGCGCGAAATCGCCCGCGCCAACGAGGAGTCCGCCCGCGCCGCCGAGGCCGCCAACATGCGCCGCATCTGGGGCCTCTACGCGCAGCGCCAGGCCCAGCAGGACGGCGGCCGCGTCTGCGGCATGGTCTACCGCAGCGGCCAGGCCAACTGGGAGTGCATGTCGCGCGACACCTACGACCGGTACTACAACCCGGCCTACCGGTAGCGGCGCCGGGTCGCAGGCCCGCGGGCCTGCGGGCGGGATCCGGCGGGGCTCAGAGGCGGAAGCCGCCGTCGCAGATCTTGCTGAAGGTGGCCCTGGTCAGCTTGGTCCAGGCCTTCTTCTCCGGGTGGCGGAAGTAGAGCGGGTCGCGGACCTTGCCCGGATCGAAGCCGTCGGCGACGAGGTCGACCTTTCGGTACTTGAAGGTGCCGGTGGTCTCGATCTGGCGCTGCAGGCGGATGAACAGCGGCTGGGCGTAGGGCGGCAGGCTCTGCTCGACATGGGCGTGGAAGGCGACGAGGTCGAAGGCGTCGTCGACGGTCAGCGCCGCCATGCCGGCGCGGCCGTCCTGGCCGGGCACGGCGACGCCGTAGACGTTGGCCTCGAGCACCCCTGGGGAGTCGGCCAGGCGGTCGGCGACCTCGCCGGTGGACACGTTCTCGCCCTTCCAGCGGAAGGTGTCGCCGATGCGGTCGACGAAATAGAAGTAGCCTTCGGCGTCCTGGCGCATCAGGTCGCCGGTGCGGAACCAGGCGTCGCCCTTCGCGAACACATCGCGCAGGACCTTCTTCTCGGTGGCCGCCTTGTCAGCGTAGCCGGTGAAGCTGGTGCGGGGGTCGGCGGCGTCGATGCGGCCGAGGCACTCGCCGATCTGGTCCGGACCGCATTCGATGCACAGGCCGTCCGGGCCGCGGATCGGCTGCTCCGTCTCGACGTCGAACTGCACCAGGCGGGCGTTGTAGCGCTTCTTCAGGTACTTCGGGATGCGCCCGATGGCGCCCGTGTGGCCATCGAAGTTGAACATCGAGACGTTGCCTTCGGTCGCGCCGTAGAACTCGAGCACCTGGGGGATGGCGAAGCGGTCGACCATCTGCTGCCAGACGTCGCCGCGCAGGCCGTTTCCGAAGGCCAGGCGAAGCTTGTGGCTGCGCTCGAGCGGATCCTCCGGGGCGTTGACCAGGTAGCGGCACAGTTCGCCGATGTAGACGAACATGGTGCAGCCCTCGGCCTGGACGTCGCTCCAGAAATGGGTCGTGGAGAACTTCTTGCGCAGCACGATCGAACCGCCCGTGAGCAGCCCCGCCCCCATGGCGCAGAGGCCGCCCGTCGCGTGATAGAGCGGCAGGGTCTGGTAGATGCGGTCGGTCTCGACGGCGCCGGTCGAGCCGGCAAAGCCGCGCATGTAAAGCTGGGCCCGCATGTGGTTGATGCGCGCAGCCTTGGGGAGACCGGTGGTCCCGCTGGTGTAGATCCAGAGCGCCGTATCCTTCGCCCGCAGGCCGTCGCGGGCGGTCAGGCGGTCCGGACGCAGGTTGCTGCAGCTCTTCAGCGCGGCCGTCAGGTCGCGGCGGTCGCCGGCGACGGGCCCCAGCGTCCACTGGGCGACGTGCCTGGTCAGCTGGTCGCGGACGGCGTCGAAGGCCGGGCTGGTCTCCGCGTCGACGAGGCAGTGCAGCGCGCCGGAGATGTTCAGGCAATGGGCCAGCGGCGCGCCGGTCAGGTTGTTGTTGATCAGGGCGGTGGCCACCCCGACCTTGCTGAGCCCGTACCAGATCGGCAGGTAGTCCATACGGTTGGGCATGAACAGCGCCACCGTCTGGCCGCGGGTGACGCCCTGTTCCTTGGCCCAGTGGGCATAGCGGTTGGCGAGCGCGTCCATCTCGCCGTAGGTGAGGGTCTTGCCTTCGAAGGTGATGGCCGGCCGGTCGCGATGCTTGTCGACGGCGGCTTCGAGGTCGTCGCAGATGAGGTTGCGGCTGTCCGGCGCGATCGGCTTGACCCACTTGAGGGTGCGTTGAAGTCCCTTGAAGAACCGCAGTTCCCGCGCGATCCGCGCCCGGAGTTTCATGAGCCCACCTTCCAGCCGACAGCGCGACGTTCGCCCGGCAAGGGAATCCCGGTCAAGGCGAGCCTAGGCGCCAGGCGTTGCGACCGAATGAATGTTGCCCAAAGTCCGCACCGCCGGGACGGTCGAGGGCAAATCATGGCCAAGTCGTGACAGCCTCGGGGCGCGCGGTCGTCGGTCGAACGAATCGTACAGCCCCTCGCGTGGCGACTCGGCCTGTATCCGACCGGACGCTCAGCAGTATTGCCATGAATAGGCGACGGTTCGCCCTCGCCCGGGCCATCGGCTGGTCATGGACACGGAACCACCGCGCGGCGGTGCTCGTTGAACCGGCGAATAAACAACACGGAAGGCTACGATCATGACCTTGGATCGTGAAACCGCGCGCGCCCTCTTCGGCGAGGCGCCGACCACCGCCCCGGCGGGCGCCGCGCCCGTCGCCGCGCCCCGTCCGGACGCCAGCCTCTTTGGCGACGCCCCCGCGACCTACGATCGCCCGCGCACCCGCTCCGCGCCGAAGTCGGGCAAGGGCGTCGACTGGCGGCTGGCCGCGCCGGTCGGGGTGGCCGTGCTCTGCATCGGCGCGGTGGCCCTCTTCGCCCTGCCCCGCAACGACCCGGCTGTCGAGGGCCGGACCGTCGCCTCGGCCGACATCGCG
>CALKHU010000264.1 GCA_937991555.1 uncultured Caulobacter sp. | reverse complement strand
TCAGCCGGTAGAGCGGCGCATTCGTAATGCGTAGGTCAGGTGTTCGAGTCACCTAAGCGGCACCACTTTTCTTTCCTGGGTCATTCCGGCCACGCCTGACGCCACGGCGCCATTTCCCGCGCTCCCCCGGCGGCCTAAGGTCGCTCCGGCAACGAGGGAGCGCGCCGCCATGCATTTCGAGCTCAGCGAAGAGCACCGGATGATCAAGGAGCTGGTGCGGAACTTCGTCCGCGACGAGCTGATCCCGCTCGAGCCGGTGGTGCTGAAGCGCGAGGCCGAGGGCGGGCCGGCGGCGCTGACGGCCGAGGAGCAGGCGCGGATCGACAAGGTCTCCCGCGAGCTCGGCCTCTGGGGCCTCGACGCGCCCGAGGACGTCGGCGGCGTCGACCTGCCGGCCGTGGCCATGGTCGGGGTCAACGAGGAGCTCGGCTACAGCTGCACGCCCTACACCCTGCCGCCGGACAGCCCCAACCTGCGCATGCTGATGGCCACGGTCGACGACCGCCAGCGGGCCGCCTACCTGGCGCCCTATGTCGCCGGCGAGACCATCTCGGCGATCGGCATCTCCGAGCCGGGCGCCGGGTCCGACCCGGCGGGGATGATCACCCGCGCCGACCGCGACGGCGACGACTGGGTCATCAACGGCCGCAAGATCTGGATCACCCGCGGGGCCGAGGCCGACTTCACCATCGTCATGGCGGTGACCGACCGCCAGAAGGGCGCGCGCGGCGGCATCAGCGCCTTCCTCGTCGACAAGGGAACGCCCGGCTTCAACATCCAGCGCCGCATCCCGATGCTCGGCGGCCAGTACAGCTACGAGATCGCGCTGGAGGACTGCCGCGTGCCGGGCTGGAAGCTGCTCGGCCAGGAGGGCAACGGCTTCGGCCCCATGCAGGTGCGCCTCTCCACCCGCCGGATCGAGATGGCCAGCTGGTCGATCGGCATGGCCCAGCGCGCGCTGGACATGCTGATCGAGTACGCGCCGCAGCGGACGACGTTCGGCGCGCCGCTGTCCGAGCGCCAGCAGATCCAGTGGTGGGTGGCCGACGCCGCCACCCGCATCCACGCCTGCCGGCTGATGACCTACGACTGCGCCTGGAAGCTCGACCAGGGCCGCGACGTGCGCAACGAGATCTCGATGATCAAGGCCTACGGCACCGAGATGGCCTACGAGGTGGTCGACAACGTTATGCAGGCCTTCGGGGCCATGGGCATGACCCGCGAGCTGCCGCTGCACCTGATGCAGTCCAAGCTGCGGACGATGCGCATCTACGACGGCCCGACCGAGATCCACAAATGGGTCGTGGCCCGCAACCTGCTGGGGCTGAAGCGATGAGAAGCGCCTATGGCGAGGTGAAGGCCTCCATCGAGGGCCATGTCGCGGTCCTCGAGATCGACCGGCCGCCGAACAACCATGTCACCGTCCAGCTGGTCCGCGACCTGGCCGACGCGCTCGACGACGTCGACGCCGACGAGACCCTGCGCGCGAGCCTGCTGTGCTCGGCCGGGCGGGTGTTCTGCGGCGGCGCCGACCTTGTCACCCCGGGCGAGGCCGGGGTCGTGGACTCCACGAAGGACCTCTACGCCCAGGCCGCGCGCCTGTTCGGCGCGAGGAAGCCGATCGTCGCGGCCGTCCAGGGGGCGGCCGTCGGCGCGGGCCTGGGCCTGGCGCTGGTCGCCGACGTGCGGGTCGCCGCGCCCGAGGCGCGCTTCTCGGCCAACTTCGTCAAGCTGGGCTTCCATCCGGGCTTCGGCACGACGGCGGCCCTGCCGCGGCTGATCGGCGAGCAGCGGGCGGCGCTGATGTTCCTGACCGGACGCCGGATCAAGGCCGACGAGGCGCTGGCCTGGGGGCTGGTCGACGACGTCACCGACCTCAGCGGCCTGCGCGCCGACGCCATGGCCTGGGCGCAGGAGATCGCGGAGAACGCGCCGCTGGCGGTGCAGGCCACCCGCGCCACCCTGCGCGCCGGGCTGGTCGAGGCGATCCGCGCCGCCACCGACCGCGAGGCGGCCGAGCAGGCCGTCCTGCGCAAGACGGACGACTTCGCCGAGGGGGTTCGCGCCGTGGCCGAGCGGCGGCCAGGGAGGTTCACGGGGCGGTAGGGCCGGACGGCTCTAGTTCCGAATGCTGCGCGAACGCACCTGTTTCCGGGATCGCCATCCATAGGGACAGACACACAGGTGTCTGTCCCGAAAGGGTTTCCTCGAAAGCGGACAGGGGGACAGAGCCGGACTTGTCCCCCTCGCCAGAACCTCATTCATGATCACACCCGTTCCCGTCGCACGGGGAGGGCGCATGGCCAGTGCTCTTGCGGCGGCGGGGATGAGGCTTGAGCGGTGAAGCGGCGAGGGGGTTACTCGCCGGGTCCGGGACG
>CALKHU010000263.1 GCA_937991555.1 uncultured Caulobacter sp. | reverse complement strand
CAAGGGCCAGGTGCTGGTCGAGATCTCGGCCGGCGAGATGCGGGCCGCCGAACGGGCCACGGCGGGCGAGGTCTACTCCCTGCTCGCGCAGCGCGCCCGCCTGACGGCGGAGCGGACGCGCGCCGGCGCCATCGCGACCCCGGTCGAGTTCGCCAGCCTCACCGGCGAGGACCTCGCGCTGGCCCAGGACGCGCTGGCCCTGCAGCGGCTGCAGTTCAACGCCCGCCGCCAGTCGCTGGACGCCCAGCGCGGCGTGCTGGGGCAGCGCGTCAGCCAGCTGGCCGAGCAGAGCACCGGATACGAGCGACAGCTCGAGTCCAACGCCGAGCAGAAGCGGCTGATCGGCGAGGAGCTCGAGGGGCTGCGCAAGCTCGCCGCCCAGGGCTACGCCCCGATGACCAAGGTCCGCGCCCTGGAGCGGTCCGAGGCCGCCCTGACCGGCGAGGAAGGCGCCTTTCGCGCCCAGATCGCCCGCTCCGGCGAGGCCATCGGCGAGACGCGCATGCAGCTGATGACGCTGGACCGCCGGATGATGGAGGAAGTCACCGGCCAGCTCCGCGACGTGCAGGTCCGGCTCGACGAACTGCAGCCCAAGCTCGTCGCCCTGCGCGAGCAGCTCGACCGCGCGGTGGTGCGGGCGCCGGAGGGCGGCAAGGTCGTCGGCCTGTCGGTGTTCACCGTCGGCGGGGTCGTGTCGCCCGGCGCCACCCTGATGGAGATCGTCCCCCAGGACCGGGCGCTGGTCATCCAGGCCAATGTCGCGCCCGGCGACGCCGACGACCTGCGCATCGGCCAGACCACCCAGGTGCGCTTCACCTCGCTGCACGAGCGCGACCTGCCCATCCTGAAGGGCAAGCTGACCAAGCTGTCGGCCGACAGCTTCCAGGACGAGCAGTCGGGCCAGCGCTTCTTCCGCGCCGAGGTCGCCGTGCCGCCGTCCGAGATGGAGCGTATCCGCAAGGTGCGCGGGCCGCGCACGGGCCTCCAGGCCGGCCTGCCGGTCGAGGTGCTGGTGCCGCTGCGCAAGCGCACGGCGCTGGACTACCTGGTCGAGCCGCTGTTCCAGACCTTCTGGCGCTCGGGCCGCGAGCACTAGACCGGCGCGGGGGCGCGACGGCGGCGGTCAGAGCACCCGCTTGTGGAACGCGGACATGCTGGCGAACGGAACGCCGAACCGGCTGATGCGGACGGTCTTCAGCGCCACGTCCGGCGAGATCGGCGTGAAGCGGCTGATGAACCGGACCGTGGCGCCGCCGGCGGCCTTCACCGGCCGCCGGAACGAGAGCAGGTAGTCGCCGCCGTCGTAGCGCCCCTGGATGCCGGCGCCGGCCAGCGCCTCCGCGGCGACGTAGCCGCCGTTGAGGCCGCGCGTCATCGCCCAGCGCCATTCGTCCCGGCCGCCGTCTTCCCAGCTGAAGATCTCGTCGAAGTGGATCGCCTGGTAGGCTTCGTCCAGCCGGCCGTCGGTGACGATCCGGCAGCGGCGCAGGATGCGTCCGGTCGGCCCTCGGGCCACGCCCCAGCCTTCCGTCCGGCCGAGGAAGAACACCTCGGGCCGGAAAGGCCGCGTCTGCTGGAAGTTTTCCCCGTCCAAAGTGCTTCCCCCGCCGCTTCGTGGAACGGCGTTTTGCGACCTCTATCGCAAGCACGCCGATCCCGGCCACCGCGCGTAATGTCGCGGGGGATACCGAGGTTCCGCGGAGGGGGTGCGACATTCCGCCGCCCCCTCCGGTTGAACCTGCTATTTCTTCTTCGCCTTGAGGGCCTCGACCTCGTCGGGCGTCAGGCGGGTCAGGCGGGTCACGTGGCAGGTCTGGGGCCCGATCGCCGAACTGACGACCAGCTCGACGTCCATGCCGTCGCAGATGCTGCTGCCGCCGCCCCGCGTGCGGATCCCGATCGTCAGGGCGTCGTCGACGCCGATGCAGCGCGAGAACAGGTCGGCGCGGTAGACCTTGTTCGGACCGACCTCGAGATAGACGGTCTTCTCGTCCTTCTCCGCGCGCCAGCCGTTCACCTGGTCGGCGAAGAAGCAGGACCGCTCGCCCGCCGGGGGCGGGGTGTCGGGGGATGCGACCGCGGAAGCCCCGGCGGCGGTGAAGCCAAGCCCGGCGACGGCGGCGATGATGGCGATACGTCTCATATGGGAACTCCCGTGTGCAGGTCCCCGTCCCTGGAACCCTATATAGCGCGCAAAGGATGTCACGACGAGGACGGTCGCGCACGGCGGGCGTCGAAACGCGACGGCGCGACGATGGCCGCCAGCGCCCCGGGCAGCGGCGAGACCGCGCCGGTCGCCAGGGCGGCGACGTGCTCGGCCAGCAGCGGGGCGGTCGAGAAGCCGCGCGAGCCCAGCCCGCAGAGCAGGTAGAGGCCGGGCGCGTCGCCCGGCGCGGCGCCGGCCAGCGGCAGGTGGTCGGGAGTCGCCGCCCGCACGCCCGCGCGGGCGGACAGCGGGCGTCCCGCGATGGCCGCCGCCAGCCGGGGCAGACCCTCGCCCAGCGTGACGCGGTTGCGGACGTCGTCGGCCGGATCGAGGCCCTCGTCGTCGCGGTCGCGATCGAAGGTGGCGCCGAACAGGAACCCGTCCCGGGTCGGGGCGACATAGCCGCCCCAGGACACCGCCCCGGGCGGCGGGACGCCGGCGACCACGCTCGCCTGCCCGCGCACCGGCCGCAGGCGGACCGGATCGCAGAGGACGCCGGTGCGGTGTCCGCCCGCGAGGCAGACGACATCGACGCTGGCCAGGGCGACGCCGTCCTCGCCGATGAGGGTCCAGCGGCCCTCTTCGCGCACCAGCCGGGCCACGGCCTCGGCGCGGATCCCGCCGCACCAGGCCGCCAGCACCCGGGCCGGTTCGATGACCCGCCCGTCCCGGAACAGCACTCCGCCGGGCGCGGGCTCGCCGAGCCGGCGCGAGGTCTCGCCGGCGTCCAGCGGAACCAGCGCGCCGGCCGCGAACACATCGCCGGCGGCGATCTTCGCGAAGCGCGCCGCGTCGCGCGGGGACTGCTCGAGCAGCATCGCCTCGCGGGCGATCACCGCCTCCGGCGTCGCGTCGTAGAGGTCGACGGCGCGGGCGAAGGCCTGGGCGAACAGCCGCGCCGTCGGCCCGAGTCCGGCGTCCAGCCGCGGCGTCACCAGCGCGGCGGGATTGCCTGAGGCGCCGCCCCCCGGGCCGCGCGGATCGAACATGAGAGGCTCCATGCCGCGCGCCCGGAAGGCGCGGGCCAGGGCGGCGCCGGCGATCCCGGCCCCGATCACCG
>CALKHU010000262.1 GCA_937991555.1 uncultured Caulobacter sp. | reverse complement strand
CTTGACGTCGCCGGGATCGATCCTGGAGCAGTGGGCGGACCCTCCAGGCGCCTGGCGGCGACGTTCCGCCACCGCCTGAGGCCCAGTAAGAGAGCGCCCGTGGACGAACCCCTGATCCGCCTGTCGGCCTACCTCGCCGTCCTCGCCCTTCTGGTGATCGCGGAGTTTCTGGTTCCGCGAAAAGGCCAGGAGCCCTCGAGACTCCGGCGCTGGCCCACCAATCTCGGGCTTTCGGTCCTCAACACCCTGTTGCTTCGACTGGTCTTCCCCGCGGCGACGGTCGGGGCCGCGCTCTGGGCCGCCGCCGAGGGCTGGGGGATCTTCAACATGTGGAGCGCGCCGCCGCTGGCGGCCGCTGTGCTGTCAATCATCCTGCTCGACCTGGCGGTCTACGCACAGCACCGGCTGTTCCACGCCGCGCCATGGCTCTGGCGCGTACACAGGCTGCACCACATCGACCTGGAGGTCGACGTGACGACGGCCGGCCGCTTTCATCCGATCGAGATGGTCCTGTCGACGCTCTGGAAGAACGCCGTGGTCATCGCCCTCGGCGCGCCCGCCGCCGCGGTAGTGGTCTTCGAGATCCTGCTCAATGCGGCGGCGATGTTCAGCCATGCCCGTGTCGCGCTTCCGGAGGCTCTGGACCGCCGCCTGAGGCGGGTCCTGGTCACGCCGGACATGCATCGCATCCATCACTCCGTGCACAGGGACGAGACCGACAGCAACTACGGCTTCCTGGTCTCGGCCTGGGACCGGCTGTTCGGGAGCTATCGCGCCGCGCCCCGTGAGCCGCTGGAGACCATGTCGCTGGGCGTCGAGGGCATGCGATCGCCCGCGGCGACGGGCTTCTTCGCGCTGCTGACGGGTCCCTTCCGATCCGCCCGGACGGCGACCAGCGACAGCTGACCCGCGCTCAGGACCAGCCGCGGCGGCGTCGCCAGTCTGAGGTCGCGCCCGTCCGCGCTCCTTCCGGTCCTGACGTCGAAGACATAGTCATGCCAGGGGCAGCGCACGCAACCATCCCGGACGGGCGCCTCGTCCAACGGCCCCAGCCAGTGCGGGCAGGTCGCGGCGTGGACGACCAGTTCGCCGTCAAGGTCCAGGATCCTGAACCGGGCGCCGCCGAACTCGACCAGCAGGGGCGCGGCGGCGCGAACGGCCTCCGGCGTTCCCAGCACGACCGGATCGTCACCGGTCGCCGGTCGCATGCGACGCCGGTCGAGCGCGCGCTCACGCTCCACCATCATCGCTTCGTCCTCGTCCCACAGACGGGCATAGATCTCGCGGTACCGGTCGCCGATCCTCGCCAGCCGGCCCGGGTCAGACTCCGGCACGTGGAACGCGACGCTGACGCCGGTCCGGTCGGAGGCCAGAGGCGTCAGCAGGGTGCGGACCTCCGACCCCGCGCCCGGACCTTCCAGGGTGGCCGACACATAGCGGCCGGAGGGTCGATCCGCCCGGACCTCGATGACCTGCGGCGCGCCGACGCCGGGCTGGTTCAGAACTCGCGCGCGCCAGCCCCAGGCGCCGCTGTCGAGCAGCGCGATGCTGTGGAACTGGTCCCGGTGAAGGGCCGGCAGATGCTCCCAGTCAAAGACGTTTTCCCAGACCCGGTCGACGCCGACCGGGACCTCGCGGTCATAGGTTCCGGCGAGACCGAGCGGCGGGTTCACGTCGACGGCGGCCAGGATCAACCGGCCCTGGCCCTGATCGCGGCCGACAGGGCGGCGATGCGCTTGCCGTTGGCGCCCAGGTCGCTCACGCCGACGCGGGAGGTCGAGCGGATGTCGACCACCGAGCCGGTCCCGCCGGCGGCCGGACGCACGCGGAACACCACGTCATCCTTGAAGCCGAACCAGAAGGTCTCGGCCACCGCCTCGACCACGCCGTCGCCGGCGCTGGTCACGTCCAGGCCTTCGGCGGCGGCGACCTCCGCGACCAGCTTGGTCGCGTCCGGCACGGACAGCGAGAGCGCCACGGGCGCCACGCCCGGGTTGGCGGCCTTGCCCAGTTCCCCGACGGTCTTGCCGTTCAGGGCCGGGACGGGGACGTTCATGGGCGCGATCGGGTTGCCGCCGATCGCCGCGCGCGCGTCGATGACGGCCTTGGAGAAGGCCGGCGGATCCTGGATGTCCGTGGCGATGTCGTGGATCGGCGGGATGTCCCTGGCCTTGCTCATGACGCTGGCGGCGAAGCCCAGCGCCAGCGCCGGAATCGCCAGGGCCACGAGAGCGCGGCCCCACCCCTTGCGCGGCTTGACCAGCAGCGCCAGCAGCAAGCCGATGAGCGCGAGGACGAGCACGCCCAGCACTAGCGGTCCGCCGAGCCTGAACACCATCAGGCCGAAGCCGATGCGCCAGTCCAGGAGCCCGAACTTGGTGCCCAGCGCGGCGACCAGGAACCAGACCGGCAGCAGCAGCGCCAGCACCCAGATCGTAGCGACCCAGCCGTCCCGAAGCTTCAACATCTGTTTCCCCCGTCATTCCTGCGGCCGGCTTGCCCCCGACGGGGCGCTTCGCCGGCCTGTTTGAGCGTCAGCCGAACCGCTTGAGCACCGACACCAGACGCCGTGTCGCCGGCGAGAACAGTGCGCCTGTGTACCATTGTCCGGCCAGCCGCTTGTTGATCTCGCCGCGCGTCGGATAGGGCGCGATCATGCCGGTCAGGGTGATGAGCTTCAGCCCCGCCGTCAGGGTCAGCACCCACAGCGACAGGTGATCGCCGGCGTGCGCGCCCACCAGGGTCACGCCGAGTATCCTGCCGCGTCTGGTCGTGATCAGCTTGCCGAAGCCGCGGATGTCACCCTCGGCCTGGGCCCGGTCATTGTCGGCGAAGGGCTGGACCAGGACGCGAATGTCCTCGCCGTGCTCGGCCCGCGCCTGGGCTTCGGTCAGCCCGACCGAGGCTAGCTCGGGGCTGCAGTAGGTGACACGCGGGACAACCAGGGCGTCGGCGTTGATCGGCGCGGCGAACAGCGCCTTGCGCACGAACAGACCCGCGTGGGCCCCGGCCAGGTGCGTGAACTGGCCGCGTCCGGCGACATCGCCGATGGCGAAGACGCGCGGGTTGCTGGTGCGCAGAGACTTGTCTGTCTTCACGCCCGACCGGTCGAAGGCGACGCCGGCGGCCTCGAGGTTCAAGGCCTCGATGGACGGCGTGCGACCGACAGCGACCAGCAGGTGCGAACCGGAGATGCGCTTCTCGCCGTCGGGCCCGTCCACCACCACCACCGGGCCGGGCTCGACCCGCACCGCCCTGTGTCCCGGCAGCAGGGTGACCCCGTCGGCCTTGAGCTGCTCGATGACGACGGCCGCCGCCTCGGGCTCTTCGCGGCCCAGGATGGCGGCGGCCTCGATCACCGTGACCTGCGAGCCCAGGCGCCGGAAGGCCTGGCCCAGCTCCACGCCGATGGGCCCGCCGCCGAGCACGATCAGATGGGCCGGCAGGCTGGTCAGCTCGAAAATCCGCTCGTTGGTCAGGTATGGCGCGGCGTCGAGGCCGGGTATCGGCGGCACGGCGGCGCGCGAACCACTGGCGATGACCACCTTGCGAGCGGTGACCCGGACGCTGTCGCTTTCCACGGTCCGTCGGTCCCGGAAACGGGCCGCCTCGCGGATGACCCGAACCCCGAGTCCCTCGAACCGCTCCTGGCTGTCGATCGGCGCGATCTCGGCGATGACGTGATGAACCCGGGCCATCACGGCGGCGAAATCGACCTCGACCCCGGACGCCGTGACGCCGAGCGCCTGGCTGTGCGCGGCCCTGTGCGCGGCCTCCGCCGACGCGATCAGCGCCTTCGACGGCACGCAGCCGTAGTTGAGGCAGTCGCCGCCCATCTCGCCCTTCTCGAACAGGACGACCTTGAGGCCCAGCTGCGCGGCCCCGGCGGCCACCGACAGTCCCCCGGACCCGGCTCCGATGATGGCCAGATCGGCGCGGATGCGTTCCGGTTTCAAGCGGCGTTGTCCTTCTTCGCGCGAAGGCGCTGGAAGAGGGTGGTGCCCAGCGACAGCAGGCCCAGCGCGATCAGCGGACCGAACACATAGGGCTCGAAGATGATGCCGAGGTCCGGCTCCTCCCCGCGCGCCAGCACCTGGCCGACGCCGGCCCCGACGCTGCTGTAGATGAAGGTCGCCGGAACGATGCCGATCAGCGTGGCCAGCGCGTAGGCGCGCAGCGGTGCATGGGCGAGCGCCGAGGCGACGTTGACCAGCCAGAACGGCGCGAGCGGGATGAGTCGCAGGGTCAGGATGTAGCCGAAGGCGCCGTCGCGGACGCCGTCCATCACCGCTTTCAGGGCGCCGCCCGACGCTTCCGCCCGCGCCCGCAGGGTCGCGCCCAGCGAGGTCCGCACAACGAGGAACACAAGCACGGCCCCTATGGTCGCCCCGACCACGGTCGCCGAACCGCCGACCCACGTCCCGAACAGAAAGCCGCCCGCGAGCGTAAGGAACACGGCGCCCGGTATGCTGACCGCGGTGGCGGCGGCATAGACGAGGATGAAGACGAGCAGGCTCAGCGCGAGGTTGTCGCTGACGAAACCGCGCAGCAGCGCCTCGTTGGCGCTGAGGGACTCCAGGCTCAGGCGCCGGCCCGCCCCGCTCGCGAATACGGCGATGACGGCCGCGATCAGGGCGATCAACGGCAGGTAGCGTTTCATGTCGGCCAGGCCCCCTGCCCCCGGCCGCCCGACCATAACCCCGACAGGCCGACGGCGTCACCGGTGCGAAATGGTTTGATCCGCGGCCTCGTCAAGTCCTTGGCCCGCCGGGCCTCTCTGTGCCACGCTTGCATCGTGACGGCGGGAGGGACGAGTTGGACAAGCGGCAGGCCGAAGACCAGGCCATGAGCGTGGCGACGCATTCGCCCTTCCTGTCTCCCGCAGCGCCGCGGCTCGACCCGCGAAAGTTCCAGGACCCGCGGGTCACGCTCGACGGCTCGCCGCGGGCGGCGGTCGCGCTCCGCAGCCTGGAGACGCTGTGGTTCAACACCGGCACGCTCTGCAACATCGCCTGTCTGACCTGCTACATCGAGAGCTCGCCGCGCAACGACGCCCTGGCCTACCTCTCGCTCGAGGACGTCCGGGCCTATCTCGACGAGATCGACACGCTCGGCCTCGGGACTTCCGAGATCGGCTTCACCGGGGGCGAGCCGTTCATGAACGCGGCCATCATCCCGATGCTGGAGGCCTCCCTGGCGACGGGGCGTCGCACGCTCGTGCTGACCAACGCCATGCGGCCGATGCGACGCTTCGAGCGGCAGCTCGTCGATCTGCGGCGCCGCTTCGGCGAGGCGCTGGTCCTGCGCGTCAGTCTCGACCACCACAGCCAGGCCGTCCACGAGGCCGAGCGCGGCGCCGACACCTGGGCGCCCGGGCTGTCCGGTCTTCAATGGCTGGCGCGGGAAGGCTTCGCCGTCGCGATCGCGGGTCGCAGGCTGGCCGGCGAGGACGAGGCGACGGCGCGCGCGGGCTACGGAGACCTGCTGGCCTCCCTCGGCGTGACACTGGATGTCGACGACCCTTCGCGGCTCGTGCTGTTCCCGGAGATGGACGCCACGCGCGACGCGCCGGAAATCACGGAAGCCTGCTGGGGCATCCTGGGTCTTTCGCCGGACTCGGTGATGTGCGCCTCGAGCCGCATGGTGGTGAAGCGCAAGGGCGCTCCCGCCCCTGCTGTGGTCGCCTGCACCCTGACGCCCTACGATCCCCGTTTCGAGCTCGGCGGGACCCTCGCCGAAGCGTTGGGCGTGGTCGCGCTCAACCATCCCCATTGCGCCCGCTTCTGTGTGCTGGGCGGGGCCAGTTGCAGCTGACGCCGGCCCTGCGCCTGTCGGTGATCATCCCGACGCTGGACGCGGCGGACACCCTCGCGGCGACCCTCGCCGCCTTGACCTCCGCGGACGAGATCGTAGTCGTCGACGGCGGATCGCGGGACGCCAGCATCGCCCTGGCGCAGGCGGCCGGCGCGGCGGTCATCGGGACCGCGCCGGGTCGCGGCGGACAGCTGGCCGCGGGCGCCGCCGCCGCGTCCGGAGACTGGTTCCTCTTCCTGCACGCCGATACCGTTCCGGAGCCCGGCTGGCGCGCGGCCGTAGACCGTCATGCGGCCACGCCCGGCGCGCCGGCGCGGGCGGCGTGCTTCCGGTTCGGCCTCGACGACGGTTCGCCCCAGGCCCGGCGCCTGGAACGCTGGGTGGCCTTGCGGGTCGCGGTTCTGGCGCTGCCCTACGGCGACCAGGGCCTGCTCATCCATAGGGACCTCTATCGGCGGTTGGGCGGCTTCAGGTCCCTGCCGCTCATGGAGGATGTCGATCTGGTGAGGCGGATCGGCCGCAAGAGGCTCACCGTCTTGCCCGTCCGGGCGGAAACCTCGGCCCGGCGATGGCGGCAGGACGGCTGGCTCGCCCGCAGCGCCCGCAACCTGCTCTGCCTCTCCCTCTTCCTGGCCGGCGTGCCGGCCGCGCGCATCGCGCGCCTCTACGGCCGCTGAGCGCCTGCGGTGAAGCGGCGGTAGCTCGCCAGGTCGTCGACGTCCTCGAGCACCCGGAGCCGCGCCGTGCGCATCCCCGCGAGGCGCGCGAGCGTGTCGGCCAGTGTGTCGGGACTCGACCATCGCACCCGGTCGAAGGGGAGCGGCCCCCTGGCGGATCGCCGGAGGCCGATCAGCCAGTAGCCGCCGTCCCGCGCCGGACCGACCACGGCATCGTGGCTGCGCAGCGCGTCGAAGGCGGCCGCGATGTCGGCGCGCCGGATCGCGGGCGTGTCGCTGCCGATGATCACCAGCCGGCCGGTCGGAAACCGGCGGGCGATCCGCGTCAGACGCCGGCCAAGGTCGCCGCGCCCCTGCGCCGCGGCCGTCGCGCGCCCCCTCAGCCAGCCGGTCGGACGATCCGGCGTGGTCGCGACGGTCGTCCTCCAGCGCGGATCGTCCGCGAGCCTGCGCAGCAGGCCGTCGATCGCCGTCCGCTGGAATCGCAGCGCCTCGACATT
>CALKHU010000261.1 GCA_937991555.1 uncultured Caulobacter sp. | reverse complement strand
CGGCGCGCTGCTCGGACTGGGCGCGGCGGGCGTGGCCCTGCCGGCGGCGGCGCGGGAGCCGGCGGCGTCGGTCGACGCGCCGCGGGCGCCGAAGACGAAGTTCTCGACGACCGAAGCCTTCGACGCCAGGTCCATCCCGGCCTACAAAGGCAGGCACGACGCCGTCTACGCCCATATCGACGCCCACCAGGATGAGCACGTCGAGAACCTGCGCCGCTGGGTCCGCCAGCGCTCGATCAGCGCCCAGAACGACGGCGTGCTGGACATGGCCAGGCTGGTCGAGAACGACCTCAAGGCGCTCGGCTTCCACGAGACCGCGATCGTGCCCAGCAAGGGCCACCCGGGCGTCTGGGGCTGGTTCGACGCCAGGGCGAAGAAGACCCTGGTCGTCTACATGATGTACGACGTCCAGCCGATCGAGCCGACCGGCTGGAAGGTCGACGCCTTCGCCGGCGAGCTGGTCGACGATCCGCGCTTCGGCCAGGTGCTGATGGCCCGCGGCGCCACCAACCAGAAGGGTCCCGAGCGCGCGTTCCTCAACGCCGTCGCCTCGATCCTGGCGGTGAAGAAGAAGCTGCCGGTCAACCTGATGATCCTCGCGGAGGGCGAGGAGGAGCTCGGCTCTCCGAACTATCCGGAGATCATCGGCAAGTACGAGGACCGCCTCAGGAAGGCCGACGGCGTCATGTTCCCGATGAACAGCCAGACCCCGGCCGGCGCCGTGTCGATGCCGATGGGGGTGAAGGGTATCTGGTATGTGGAGCTTATCAGCCAGGGCGGGCCGCACGGCGGACCGAAGGAAGCCGAGGTGCACGGCTCGCTGAAGTCGATCCTCGACAGCCCGGCCTGGCGCCTGACCCACGCCCTGGCCAGCCTCACGACCGTCGACGGCAACACCGTGCTCGTCCCCGGGTTCTACGACAGCATCCGCGCCCCGAACCTCGAGGAGCAGAAGCTGGCCAACGGCGTACTGCCGCAATGGCTGGCCGAGGAGAGTGCGCGCAGGGACGGGCTCAAGGTCGACCGCTGGATGAACGGCATGAGCGCGGAAGAGACCCTCTACGAGACCCTGTTCAACCCCAGCTTCAATATCGACGGCCTGGTCAGCGGCTATACGGGCGTGGGGACCAAGACCATCCTGCCGCACAGGGCGGTGGCCAAGGTCGACGTGCGCATGGTGCCCGACCAGACGCCGGAGGAGATGATGGCCAGGTTCAGGGCCCACCTCGACGCCGGCGGATTCACCGACATCCAGATCAGTCAGCTGAGCGGCTATCCGCCGGCCCAGACCTCGGTCGAGGCGCCGCTGGTCCGGGCCGCCATCGGCACGTTCAACAAGTACGGGGTCACCCCGACCGTCACGCCCCGGCTGGCGGGCAGCGCGCCCTACTATGTCTTCACCGACCGCCTGAAACTGCCGCTGGTCACCGCCGGCCTCGGCCACGGCTCGGCCCAGCACGCGCCGAACGAATACATGGTGATCAGGCCGAAGGAGGGCTCGAAGGTCGCCGGCCTGGCCGAGGTGGAGAAGTTCTACGTCGACCTGCTCTACGCCCTGGCGGAGGCCAGGTAATCACGATGGTGCGCTTGCGCATGCTGCTGTTGGTCGCCGGCGCAGGCCTGCTGGGGTGCAGCGCCGCCCGCCCGTTGGATATCTGCAGTACGCGGGGTGGGACTTACTCCAACGTCGCCGCCCAATTCGAGTGGAAGACCGACGCCCTCCACTACACGGAGTACGTCCTGCCTCAGTGCTCTCATGTGATGGTCGCGGTCTACGACGGGCGCCTCAGCAACAGCGACCGTCGACGGATGGCGGTCCTGGCTGACGCAAATATCGACCGGTCCGCCGACCTCTCGGTCGCCACCGTGTCGTTCGTCGGGACATTCTCCTACGATGAGAAGACCGGGCTACGGCGCTTCTTCCCGACCAGAATACTTGAGCTTCGGTAGCGATGCCGACTCGGGAGATGCACTTCAGTGCGTGTCCACGGCAGGTGATCACCGGCCTCACGAGTTTCAAGCTGCGGGGGACACGCACTGAAGTGCATGTCCCTAATCGCGCTACAGCTTGCTCACATCCAGCGGTGTCAGGCCCTGCTCCGCGCTTGCCTGCTTCTGGGCCGCCTTGGCCCGCTGAAAGCCGTCGCGGGCCTTCATCCGCTCCCAGTAAGCGACCACCGGCGGTGAAAAGTCGTCGGCGATGCCGAGCGAGTGGGCCAGCAGCAGGGCGTAGGCGACGGAGATGTCGGCCCCGGTGAAGCGGTCGGCGGCGTAGAAATCGCTGGCCGCCAGCCGCGCCTCGAGCCCCCGCAGGCGGGACAGGAACCACTTCGCGTAGTCGTCGGCGACCTGCGGCACGCGGCGTTCCTGCGGCTCCAGCCGGCGGTAGCGCAGGACGAGCGTCTGCGGAAAGGTCAGCGTCGCCTCGCCGAAGTGCAGCCCGTTGAGGAAGTCGCCGTAGCCGGCCTCGCCCGGCTTCACCGACAGGCGCCCCCCGCCGTGCACCTCGGACAGGTAGTGGATCATGGCCGCGGACTCGGTCATCCGGGTCTCGCCGTCGACCAGCAGCGGAATAGTGCCGAGCGGGTTCTCGTCCAGATAGGGCTTGTGGAAGACCCGCGGCGGAAACGGCAGCATCTTCAGGTCATAGGGGATCCCGAGCTCCTCCAGCGCCCAGAGCGGGCGGAACGAGCGGGCGTCTGCGCAGTGCCAGAGGGTGATCATGCCGGCCATTCTGCGGGATCGACGCGGCGGAACGAAAGCCCCTTCCTGCCGTCATGGCCCGACGCGTTCGGGCCACCCATGAACACCGCCGATGTCGTGCGTCCTTCGACACGCCGCTGCGCGGCTGCTCAGGATGACGTATTTGGAGGGCTATCCAGCGACGTCATGGTGAGCAGCGCCGGAGGCGCATGTCGAACCACGCAGTGGCCCTTCCGCCTCACCGCGCATCGGTGGCGCGGAAAAGCCGGGCCATGACAAGCGCGAGAATGACGGAGAACGAGAAAACCCCGGCCCTGACAGGACCGGGGTTCCGCGGGCCCCGCAGCCCGCACTCACAGGGAACCGGCCCTCGCCTCCGACAGCCCGGACCGGTCGCGACACAGACTGGCTGCATCGGGCCGCGCCCATAATCTGGAATCCGCGCCTTGAACAGGCTATCTTCGCAACTGCACAAAAGTGTCGCGCCGCCGCCCTCGCCCTGCCCGGACGGTAGCCATCGCGGCCTTTCTCTGGCAGGAGGCGCCGCGTGACGACCGGCCCCCGTTGAGGTCGCAGACGCCCGCTCCGATGCAGACGCCCCCGCAAACCGCCGCCGAGATCGCCGCGCCCGCGCCTTTCGCCCGCCGGGCCGACCTGGACTGGATCCGGGTCACGGCCTTCGGCCTGCTGATCCTGTTCCACATCGCCCTCGTCTATGCGCCCTGGGACTGGCACATCCACAGCCGGCACACCTTCGGCTGGCTGGCCGAGGCGATCCTGGCCACCGGCCCCTGGCGGCTGACGCTGCTGTTCCTGGTGTCCGGCGCGGCCCTGCGATTCATGAGCCGGCGCCTGACACCGCCGGAAACGGCCCGGGCGCGGATGGCCCGGCTGCTGCCGCCGTTCCTGTTC
>CALKHU010000260.1 GCA_937991555.1 uncultured Caulobacter sp. | reverse complement strand
CGCCCGCCAGCCCCATTCGCCACGGTACTGGAAGCTCATCAGCCGGCCACGGACGTTGTCGTAGATCACCGCCGCGACGCGATTGTCGGTCACGGCGACCTGGTCGATCGACTGGCGCGGCCCCGGCTCGAACAGGACGCAGGGGTCGCAGGCGTTGCTGATCACCACCGGGCCGGCGCCGGCCGCGGCGGGTTTCGCCAGCGCATTGGCGGGCGAGATGCCCACCAGCGTCCCGGCCGCGAACGTCCTCGGCGTCGTGTCGCCGGTGAAGCGCGGGTAGGGCCAGGATTCCTCGAGCGTGAGCACCAGCTGGCCGTCGACGAAGCCCTGGATCGTCGATCGCTGCGGCAGCGTCGTCTCCTTCACCCCGTCGCCGGTCAGGAACAGGTGGCGGGTGTGGAAGAAATCGACGGCCTGTTCGATCAGGACGACCCGTTCGCCGCGTCGGTCGCGCAGGACGGTCGGGGCGACGCTGACGTCCTTGACGCCGCCGCGATAGACCTCCGTCGCCTCGGCCAGCGGCTGGCCGCGCTTCAGGGTCTTGACCACGAAGCCGTAGCCGGACTCGGTGGTCGTTCCGGGGCCCCAGTCACGGGTCAGGATCAGGGTGTCGGCGTCAAGCCATTCGACCGTCTGCTTCGACTCCGGCAGCCGGAAGCCGCCCTCGACGAAGGTCCTGGTCTTCAGGTCGAACTCGCGGATCTCGACCGCGTCCTTGCCGCCGTTGCTGAGCTGGACCAGGCAACGGTCGTGCGTCACCGGCCGGCAATCGGCGCCCTTCCAGATCCAGTTGGCGTTCTCCGCCTTCGCCAGGGCGTCGAGGTCGAGCACCGTCTCCCAGGCCGGCGCATCCGTCCGGTAGCTGTCCAGCGTCGTCCGCCGCCAGACGCCGCGCACGTTGGTCGCGTCCTGCCAGAAGTTGTAGACCTCCTCGCCGTGGAAGGTCGGCGTCGGGATGCGGTCCTTGGCCGACAGGATGGCCAGGGCGTCCGCCTGCAGCGTCGCGAAGCGCGGGTCGCCGGTCAGCACCGGCAGGGTCTTGGCGTTCTCGGCCCGGACCCAGTCCATGGCCGCCTGGCCGTCGACGGATTCCAGCCACTCGAACGGCGTGCTGGCGGCGAGAGCGGGCGTGGCGGCGAGCAACGCGGCCGCGACGAGCGCCTTGAACTTCATACTCGGATCCCCGACGGAACTGGCGCGCGACAATGGGGCGGACGATCCGCCGGGGCAAGAGACGGAATCATGCGTCGTCGTTGGGAATGTTGAGGAGTTCCCCGCAGGCCTTGCAGTGCACGGCGTCGAGATCGTGCCGCTGCAGGCCGCAGGCGGGGCATGGATGCAGCACCTTGTGCGGCCGCACCACCAGCTGCATCAGCCTCAGGAACAGCGACACCCCGACCAGCATCACGAAGATCGACAGCAACCGCCCCCAGACGCCGGGCAGGGTGATGTCGCCGTATCCGGTGGTCGTCAGGCTGGTGACGGTGAAGTAGAGCGCGTCGACCCAGCCGCTGATGCCCTCGTGCTTGCCGACGAAGCTGGCGTAGACGAAGCCGGTCATGACGAACACGAAGGTGACGAGCCGGGTCAGGGCCTTGGTCAGTTCCTCCCAGCGGGTATCGTCGTAACGCCGCCCGACGGTCCGCCAGAAGAACTCGCTCTCGACCAGCGTCCACAGGCGCAGCACCCGCAGGAACCCCAGGTTGGCCAGCCAGGCGGGGAACAGCAGGGTGGCCAGAATGAAGAGATCGACCCAGACGATCGGCCGCTTCGCCCAGTTTCCGACGCTCGACCAGGCCAGCGCCCGGCCGGCGAGATCGACGGCCATGACGACCGCGATGACATAGTCGACGACGTAGAACGCCCGCTCGTACTCGCGCATCAGCGGCGCGGCGATGAAGAAGGCGATGATGGCCAGGTCGATGACGATGACGCCCAGCCGGAACCGGACGGCGGTCGGCGACGCGCCGTGGTAGAGGCTGCGCAGGATCGCCCGGAAGCGCCGGAACGATCCGCGCCCTTCGTCTCCGTCCGCCGTCATGCTGCTCCCGCCCCTCTGACGAAGTCCTCGCCGTCGTCTATATACAGATCGATGAGCCGTCCGTTCCTCAAGATGAACGGCCTGGGCAACGCCTTCGTCGTTGTCGAGGCGCGTGACCAGCCGTTCGAGCCCTCGCCGGAGGAGGTCCGCGCGATCAACGCCCGCACGCCCTACGACCAGCTGATCGCCATCGAGCCGTCCCGCGCCCCGGGCGAGGCGGCCTACGTCCGCTTCTGGAACAACACCGGCGAGGAGGTCGGCGCCTGCGGCAACGGCACGCGGGCGGTCGCCTGGCTGCTGATGGAGGCCGGCGGCCTGGACGAGGTCGCCTTCGGCGCCGAGGGGGGACGCCTGAGCGGACGCCGGGCCGGCGACCACGTGGTCACCGTCGACATGGGCGAGCCCCGGCTGCGCTGGGACCAGATCCCGCTGGCCGAGGAGATGGACACGCGCAACATCGAGCTGCAGGTGGGCCCGATCGACGCCCCGCACCTGCACACGCCCGGCGCCGTCAGCATGGGCAATCCGCACGTCGTCTTCTTCGTCGACCGCGAACCGGACGACGCCCTGGTGCGCGGCTCGGGCAGCCTGATCGAGCACCACCCGCTGTTCCCCGAGGGCGTCAACGTCGGCTTCGCCTTCGTGAAGGCGCCGGACCGCATCCGGCTGCGCGTCTGGGAGCGCGGCGCGGGACTGACCCGGGCCTGCGGCACCGGCGCGTGCGCGGCGCTGGTCGCCGCCTGCCGGCGCGGCCTCACCGGCCGCAAGGCCACGCTGGAACTCGACGGCGGCGACCTGACCATCGAATGGCGGGAGTCGGACGGCCACGTGATCATGACCGGTCCGGTCGAGACGGAGTTCGCCGGCCGTCTCTGAGTCCCTGCGCCTCCACAATACGGGTAGGCATAACCTTGTTCCGCGACTGTCGCCGGGGTCTGATCTATGCCCCGCCGCGGCGGGGCAATGACGGGGGATAATCATGAGACCATCACCGCTCGCGCTCGGCGCGACGCTGGCCCTGACGCTGGCGGCGGGCCTTTCAACAGCCTCGCAGGCGCGCGGCGACGCTTCCGCCTGCGCGGCGCTGGAAGCTTCTGCGGAGGGCGTTCTCGGCGCGGCCGGCGCCTGGGCGGCCGGCCCGGTCGGCTATGTCGGACTCGCCGACGCGCCGGGCTGCACCGTCACCTTTGCCGGCACCGGCGAGACCTTCGGCACCAGCTTCCAGGCCGTCGCCGGCAAGCTGGACGCGATGCTGGCGGGACAGGGCTGGACCCGCGATCCGAACGCCGACGCCGACGGCGCGACCGGCACGGCGGCGGGCTACAGCAAGGCCGGCCAGCTGCTCGCCGTCAGCGTCGGCTATGACACGCCCAGGGGCGTCTGCCGCGAGGACGCCCCCGCCGCCAGCTGCAAGCCGGCGCCGGCGCAGATGAACTACACCATCACCCTCGGCCTGCGGCCGGCGTCCTGAGGAGACTACGACATGAAACGCCTCTTGCTGGCGGCCCTGGCCGCCCTCGCCTTCGCGCCCGCCGCCTCCGCCATGGGCACGGCCGGCATCGTTCTCGACCCCAAGTGCCTTTCGGAGTCGGCCTGGGAGGTCGAACCGACCGCCGCGCCAATCAAGATCTACGGCTGCCGCCCGGTCGAGAATATTCCGGCGCCCGATTCCGACGGCTGGACAACCTACACCCGGCCGCTCGTGGACGGCACGGACGCCGGCTTCACCAAGGTGAAGATGCTGCCCGGGCCGACGCCGGAGACGATCCAGTTCCTGCTGATCGACAGCGGCGGCGGCAGCGGCAACTTCGGCTACAAGGGCACCGGCACGCCCGGCGGCGACGGGGTGCTGCAGAACCCGACGGTCGACATCTGGAAAGGCGGAAACTGACCGCCTACAGCCGGTACTCCCGCTCCAGCCGGTAGCGGGAGCCTTCCGAGGTCTGGTGGCTGGAGTACAGCCCGAAGCGGTCGACGCCGAACGGGGCCGACTTGAGCAGGTTGTTGTCCTGGATCCAGCGGGCCACCGCCTCGGGCGCGGGACGCTTCAGATAGGCCATCGTCACATGCGGCCGGTAGGCGCGCGCCTCGGGCTTCATCCCGGCGCGCCGGGCCGCCGTCTCGCACTTGCCGTGCAGATGGCGCAGCGGCTCGCTGTCGGCGACCCCGGCCCAGACGGCGTGGATGTCCCGCCCCTCGCCGAACGCCCCCACCGTCTCGAGCGTCAGCGCGAAGGGCGGGGCGGCGATCCCCGACAGCGCGCTGTCGATGTCGTCGGCCATCGGCTCGGCGACGTCGCCGAAGAAGCGCAACGTGATGTGCAGCGCCTCCAGCGGTCGCCAGCGTGCGCCGTCCAGCCCGTGCATGCGG
>CALKHU010000259.1 GCA_937991555.1 uncultured Caulobacter sp. | reverse complement strand
TGGACCCGTGGCGCTGGATCGGCGTGCCGGCCCTGCTCTGCGCGGGCTTCACCATCCTGTTCGCGGCGCCCATCCGCGTGTTCGGGCTGCAGTTGCCCGAGCCTGTGTTTCCGATGATCTGCGCCTTCGCCTGGGCGGTGATCCGGCCCTCGATCCTGGCGCCGTTCACCCTGCTGGTGCTCGGCTGCTTCCTCGACCTGTTCTGGGGCGGGGCGCTCGGTCTCTGGGGCGTCTCGCTGCTGGTCGCCTATGCCGGCGCCCTGTTCATGCGCAACATGTTGACCGGCCAGAGCCGGCCGATGATGTGGGCCTGGTACGCCGGCATGTGCGCGGTCGCCCTGGCTAGCGGCTACCTGATCACTATGCTGGACGTGAAGTCGGCGCCCAGCCTGATCGCCGTGTTCTGGCAGTTTCTCGCCACCAGCCTGCTCTATCCGTTCGCGCACCGGCTCATTGACCGGTTCGAGGACGCCGACGTGAGGTTCCGGTGAGCGAACCGACGATCTTCTTTTCCGAGGTCAACGAGCGCCAGGGCGCCTTCACCCGCCGCGCCTTCCTGCTCGGCGGCCTGACGGGCCTCGGCCTCACCGCCCTGGGCGGGCGGCTGGTGCACCTGCAGGTGCTCGAGGCGCAGCGCTATCAGAAGCTGGCCCAGTCGAACCAGTTCAACTTCCGCCTGGTGCCGCCCCCGCGCGGCCTGATCCTCGACCGGGACGGGATCACCCTGGCCTCGAACCGTCCCAACTTCCGCCTGCTGGTCTCGCGCGAGGCCGACATGGACGTCGAAAAGACCGTCGCCGATCTCGCCCAGCTCGTCCCCCTCGACGAGAAACGCCAGGCCCGGCTGATCCGCGACATCAAGCGCGCGCCCAAGAAGTCGCCGGTGCAGGTGATGGAGGACATGAGCTGGGAGGAGTTCTCCCGCATCAACGTCCGCGCGCCGGAACTGCCCGGCGTCACCGCCGACATGGGCGAGGTCCGCGTCTATCCGTTCGGCGGCGCCTTCGCGCACGTCATCGGCTACGTGGCCAAGGTCAACGACCGCGACATCAAGGCGGTGACGGACAAGGGGCTGACGGTCGACCCGCTGCTCTACAACCCGGGCTTCCGGATCGGACGCCAGGGCGTGGAGAAGGCCTTCGATCTGGAGCTGCGCGGCAAGGCCGGCGCCCAGAAGCAGGAGGTCGACGCCCAGGGGCGCGTCGTGCGCAACGACCCCGAGGGCGACATTCCCGCCACGCCGGGCAAGGAGATCCGGCTGACCCTCGACGCCGACATCCAGCAGCGCGCGCTGGAGGTGATGGGCGAGGAGAGCGGCGCGATCGTCATGCTCGACTGCAGGACCGGCGACCTGCTGTGCATGGTCTCGACGCCGAGCTTCGACGCCAACCGCTTCGTCAAGGGCCTGTCCACCCCGGAGTACAAGGCGCTCAGCGAGTACGAGCGCAAGCCGCTGCTCGACAAGGCGATGAGCGGCACCTACCCGCCGGGCTCGACCTTCAAGCCGATGGTCGCGCTGGCGGCGCTGGAGGCCGGCGTCGATCCGGAGACGCGGATCAACTGCCCGGGCAGCTGGTACTACGGCGGCCGGACCTGGCGCTGCTGGGGCCGCCACGGCGCCCAGAACATGCACGACGCCATCAAGAACTCGTGCGACATCTACTTCTACCAGACGGCCCTGAGGATCGGCCCCGACCCGATCGCCAAGGCCGGCCGCGCCTTCGGACTGGGACAGAAGTTCCAGATCGGCATCCCGGGGCAGAAGGCCGGCATCGTGCCGGACCGGGCCTGGAAGAAGAAGGCCTTCGCCCGGGACCCCCGTAACCAGATCTGGTTCCCCGGCGAGTCGCCGAGCTTCGGCATCGGCCAGGGCTACCTTTCGGTGAATCCGCTGCAGCTGGCCGTGATGACCGCGAGGCTCGCCAACGGCCATACGGCCGTGACCCCGCGCCTGATCAAGTCCATCGCCGGAGTCGACCAGCCGCATGGCGACGCCGAGGTCGACCTGCCTTACCCGCGGGAGTTCCTGGAGTATGTGCGCGGCGGCATGGTCGCCGTGGCCAACGACACCTCGGGCACCGCCTACCGCGCCAGCCAGCTGGGCCTGGGCGACATCCGCATGGCGGGCAAGACCGGCACGGCCCAGGTGCGCAGCTTCGACAAGGCCAAGTCACGCAGCAGCGCCAGCGTCCGCTGGGGGTTGAAGGACCACAACTGGTACATCGCCTTCGCGCCGATCGACGCGCCACGCTACGCCATGGCCGTGCTGATCGAACACGGCGGCCTCGGCGGCGGCACCGCGGCGGCGCCGCGCGCCCGCGAGGTGATGCGCGTGGCGCTGCTCAAGGACCCCGAGATCCGCGCCCGCATCACCCAGCCGATGCCGATGCCGGAGCTCGACGAGACGGCCCCGGTCGAGGGCGCCGCGCCCGAGGAAGCCGTCGCCGGGCCGCCGCCCGCCCAGCCCGCCCCGGCCCCGCCCACGACCCCGCCGCCGACGCCCACGGGAGCCCGCCGATGACCGCCAGCGCCCTGACCCGTCCAGGCGAACGCGACCGCCTGATCGTCAAGTTCGCCGAGATCGACTGGACCTTCTGCCTGGTGCTCTGCCTGATCGCCGGGGCCGGGGCGCTGATCATGTTCTCGGCGGCGGACCTGTCGTGGACGCCATGGGCGGCCCCGCACCTGATCCGATTCTCGATCTTCTTCGTGATGATGATCGTGCTGGCCATGTGCCCGCTGCGATGGTGGTTCTGGTCGGCTTACCCGGTCTACATCGTCGCCCTGGTGCTGCTGGTCGGGGTCGAGGTCGCGGGCGACGTCTCAAAGGGCGCCCAGCGCTGGCTGGTGATCGGGCCGCTCCGTTTCCAGCCGTCCGAGATCATGAAGATCGGCCTGGTGCTGGCCCTGGCCCGCTTCTACCACGGCATGTCGGCCGACAGCGCCCGGGCCAGCTGGTGGCTGCTTGTCCCCGCCGCCCTGATCGCCATGCCGACGCTGCTCGTCGCCCACCAGCCGGACCTCGGGACCTCGCTGCTGATCCTGTTCACCGGCGTGGCGATCATGGTGCTCGCCGGCCTGTCCTGGAAGTTCATCGCCGCCGGCGTCGGCAGCGTGATGGTGGTCGCGCCGATGATGTATTTCTTCGTGCTGCACGAGTACCAGCGAAAGCGGGTCGACGTGCTGTTCAATCCCGAGGCGGACCCCTCGGGCGCCGGCTACCACATCCTGCAGTCCAAGATCGCGCTCGGCGCGGGCGGCCTGCTGGGCAAGGGCTTCGGCTTGGGCAGCCAGAGCCAGCTGAACTTCCTGCCCGAGAAGCACACCGACTTCATCTTCGCCGCCCTGGCCGAGGAGTTCGGCTTCGCCGGCTGCTTCTCGATCCTGTTCCTGTACGGGGCGGTGATCTTCATGGCCCTGCGCATCGCCTCCATCAGCCACAGCCACTTCGGCCGGCTGGCGACCGCCGGCCTGACCGCGACCTTCGCCCTCTATGTGCTGATCAACGGCGCCATGGTGATGGGCCTGGCGCCGGTGGTCGGGGTGCCGATGCCGCTGCTCAGCTACGGCGGCACGGTCATGATGACGGTGATGATCGGCTTCGGCCTCGTCCAGTCGGTGCGCGTGCATCGCTACTCCGAGGTCAGCAGCGGTCGCGGCGCGCTGCTCTGATCCGCTTCGGCGACGGAACTCCGGGCCTCTGGCGTTGAAGTCTCCGAGGGGCGCACAAGGAGCAACCAACCGATGAAGACGATCACCCTCGCGGCCGCCCTGCTGGCGCTCGGCGCCGGCGCCGCGAACGCCCAGGGCATGGGCCGGCCGGACGCCAACGGCGACGGCAAGGTCACCCTGGCGGAGTTCAAGGCCAGCCGCGTCGCGATGATGATGCGCGCCGACGCAGACAAGGACGGCCGACTGTCGAAGGCCGAGATGGAGGCCGCCGGCAAGAAGCGCCAGGAGATGGGCGGCAAGGGCGGACAGGGCGGCCCCGGCGGTGGCGGCGGCCGCATGTTCGGCATGCTCGACGCCAACAGCGACGGCTTCCTGACGCGGGCTGAAATCGAGAAGATGGTCGAGCGCCGCTTCTCGCGCATGGACGTCAACGGCGACGGCTCGCTGAGCCAGGCCGAACTCCAGGCCGGACGCCGGGGGCCGATGGGCGGCCCGGGTGGCGCAGGTCGCTGACTTCGCGGCGCGAGCCGCTCCTCCAGGGGCGGCGACGGGCCGGGGGGCGCGCCATCGGCGGGGAGCAGCGGGTGCCGGCGAACGATCCGGATCAGGAGCTGGTCGCGCGCGTCGGCCGCGGGGATCCCGCGGCCGTCCAGGCGCTCGTGGCCCGCAAGCTGCCGCGCATGCTTCAGCTCGCCCAACGGATGCTCGGCGATGCGGCCGAGGCCGAGGACGTCGCCCAGGAGGTCTTCGTCCGGGCCTGGAAGCAGGCCCCCATCTGG
>CALKHU010000258.1 GCA_937991555.1 uncultured Caulobacter sp. | reverse complement strand
CAACAGCGGCCTCGGGCCGGCGCTGGGCCTCTACCGCGCCATGGGCTTCGTCGATCTGCCCCGCCGGGAGACGCCTTACGCGAGGGCCGATGTGTTCATGGCGCTTCGGCTGTAGGCGAAACGCCGGCCAGCAGGGCCGCCGGGGTTGCGTCGGCGGCGTTTTTTCGCTTTGAAGCGGGCCTCTCCACATACCGAAAGACTCGATGAAAGACCCGTTGCGCACGGGCTTCGCCGAACGCCAGAAGGCGGCGGCCGAAGCCAAGAAGGCCCTGCTGGCCAAGTTCAAGCCCAAGCCCACCGTCCAGGCGACCGAGTTCATCAGCCGCGAGGAGCGCCTCGCCGCCGAGCGCGAAGCGACCCGCAAGGCGCGCGAACTGGCCAAGGAAGAGGCCCGCAAGGCGGCGGAAGCGCGCGCCGAAGCCGAGCGTCTGGCCGCCGAGAAGGCCGCCGAGGAGCGCCGTCTCGCCCTGATGAACGACGAGGAAGCCCAGCTCGCCCTGAAGCGTGAAGAGCGCAAGGCGCGCAAGGCCGAGGCCAAGGCCGCCGCCCGCGCCAAGCGCGAAGCCAAGTCCGCCGGCCGTCGATAGGTCGGGAAGATGACTAAGCCGCCGGTTGCAATTCCCAGCCGGCGCGCTCAGGCTCGCGATCGTGAGTGAAGCGTCTCCCCCCGCGAAGCCGGACGACCGCAGGCCCTGGACGGAAGTCATCGCCTTGCGGCGGCGGGGCCTGTGGCCGAGCCTGATCCTGACGGCGGTGGCCGCCCTGGGCGGATGGGCCTGGCTGGGATGGCGATTCGCCGCCGTCTGGGCCGCCCTCGCCTTCGGCATGATGGCCTTCCACCGGCTGGCGCTGTTCCGCTGGATCGAGGCGGACCCCACCCCGGCCAAGGAATGGACCCTGGCGGTCTGGACCTTCGTCTACACCTTCATCTACTGCGCCCTGCCGCTGGGCCTGCTCACCCTCACCGAAGGGGCGACGACCGCGGAGCTGGCCGGCATCGCCGTGCTCGGCGCCGTCACGCTGAGCAGCACGACCGAGTTCGTGATGTCGCGACGGATCGGATACGGCTCGATGGCCGGGACCTTCCTGGTCGCGATCCTGATCACCCTGTGGCGCGGCGCCGACGAGCCGGTCGCCAACCGCGCGTTCGCGCTGCTGGCCGTCGTCGGGTTCTTCGCGGCCGTCGTCCAGTACGCCTTCAACCGCGTGCACGCTGACGAGCGGTTCCGGGCGGCCGTCGCCCAGGCCGAGGCGGCCAACGTCGCCAAGGGCGTCTTCCTGGCGACCATGAGCCATGAGATCCGCACCCCGCTGAACGGCGTGCTGGGCATGGCCCAGGCCATGGCCGCCGATGAGCTGAGCGAACGGCAGCGCGAACGGCTGACGATCATCCGCGAGGCCGGCGTCACCCTGACCAACGTACTCAACGACGTTCTCGACTTCTCGAAGATCGAGGCCGGCAAGATGACCATCGAGCTCGTCGAGATCGACCTCGAGGCCTGCATCCGGGCGGCCGCCGCGCCGTTCGCGGTGATCGCGGCCGAGAAGGGCCTGGCGTTCCAGGCCGACATCCCCGCCGGCGTGGCCGGCCTGTACCGGGGCGACCCGACCCGCATCCGACAGATCGTCGGCAACCTGCTGTCGAACGCGGTGAAGTTCACCGACCGGGGCCGGGTGGCGCTGCGCGTGGCCTGGTCGGCCGGGCTGCTGCGGATCGAGGTCCAGGACACCGGTCCCGGCCTGCCGCCGGACCAGGCGCACCGGCTGTTCGGCAAGTTCAGCCAGCTCGACGCCTCGACCACGCGCCGCCACGGCGGCGCCGGGCTCGGCCTCGCCATCTCGCGCGACCTCTGCCGCCTGATGGGCGGAGACCTGCGGGCCGGCGGCGAGCCGGGCGACGGAGCCCTGTTCATCGCCGAAATCCCGATGGTCCGGCTGGGCGACGTCCCCGCGCCGGGCGCCGCGCAGGACGAGCCCGCGACCGAGCGCCCCGGCCTGAGGGTGCTGGCGGCCGAGGACAATCGCGTGAACCAGATCGTGCTGGAGACGCTGCTGGCCCAGGTCGGGGTCACCCCGGTGGTCAAGCCGGACGGCGCCCAGGCGCTCGAGGCGTGGGCCGCCGGCGACTGGGACCTGATCCTGATGGACGTGCACATGCCGGTGCTCGACGGCGTCGCGGCGGTGCGCGAGATCCGGGCCCGCGAGGCGGCCGAGGGCCGTCGCCGCACGCCGGTCATCGCGCTGACCGCCAACGCCATGACCCACCAGGTCGACGAACTGCTCGCCGCCGGCATGGACCTGCACGTCGCCAAGCCGATCGACGCGGCGAGGCTGTTCCGCGCCATCGAGACGGCGCTCGAGATGGGCGAGGCGGCCTGAGCCGAATGACCTCGCCCGCCGACGCCGTCCGCGCCCGCCGCAAGCTGACCAACCGGCTGATCGCCGCGCATGACGCGGCGCGCCTGAAACCGTTCCTGCATCCGGACGTCAAGCTGATCACCGGCGACGGGTCGCTGGTGCTGGGCGCGCAGGCGGTGGTCGACGCCTTCGCCGGGCAGTTCGCCGATCCGTCGTTCGTGCGCTACGTCCGGACGACGCAGACGGTCGCGCTCGACGAGGCCGGCGAGCGGGCCGCGGAGACCGGACGCTGGGACGCGCTGTGGCGCAACCCCGAGGGCGACCAGACCATGGCCGGGACCTATCTCGCCACCTGGCGCAAGGTCACCGGCCAGTGGGTGATCGAGAACGAGCTCTATGTGACGCTCGAGGGCTGAGGCGCCTCAGGCGCCATGGCGCGAGAACACCCGGGTCTTGCCGCCGGGGAGCAGCAGCAGCGTCTCGTAGACCTCCTTGCGGCCGGCCGGATGTTCCATCCCGGGCGACCCGAACGGCATGCCGGGGACGGTCAGGCCGATCGCCTTCGGCTTCTCCGCCAGAAGCCTGCGGATGTCGGCGGCCGGAACGTGGCCGACGAGGGTGTAGCCGCCGACCTCGGCGAGGTGGCAGGACGACAGCGCGTCGGGCACCCCGCGCTTGCGCCAAAGCCCGACGATGTCCTCGACCACGAGGACCTTCGGCGCGAAGCCGGCGCGGGACATGTGCGTCACCCAGCCGCCGCAGCAGCCGCAAGTCGGCGTCTTCCACACCGTCATCGGCGTGGGCGAGGCGGCGCGGACAGTCGCCGGGGCGACCGCAAGGGCGAGGGCGCCGGTGAGAAGGTGACGTCGGGACGGCTTGCGCATGTCGACTCCTGTCAGAGACCCCTCAAGTCTAGCGCGAACTCACCCGCGCGGCTTGCCCTTGAACGGCTTCTTCGGGCCGTCGGCGGGCTTGAAGCCGCCGGCGCGCCGGGGGCCCTTGAAGTCAGCGGCCGGCTTGCCGCCGGCCGGCGCCGCGCGCGGCTTGCGGAACGGCTTGGCGCTGTCGGCGGCGGCGGGATCGTAGGGCACCGACTCGCGCGCGCCGGCGTCACGGGGCGCGCGGCCG
>CALKHU010000257.1 GCA_937991555.1 uncultured Caulobacter sp. | reverse complement strand
CTGGCGCGAGGGCCTGACATGACGAACGACAAGCCGCCGGTCGCCGAGGCCGGAATGCTCATCCGCCGGCCGGCGGCGCTGGTGTTCGAGGCCTTCGTGAATCCGGCCGTGACATCGCGATTCTGGTTCAGCAGGGGCTCCGGCCGGCTCGAGCCGGGCGCGCGGGTGCGCTGGGACTGGGAGATGTACGGTGTCGGCAGCTGGGTGACGGTGCGCGAGATCGATCCCGGCCGACGCATCGTCATCGACTGGGACGAGGATGCGCCGACCCGGGTCGAATGGACCTTTGACGCCCGGGGCCCCGAGGCGACCTGGGTAGCCGTGGTCAACAGCGGTTTCCACGGGGATCGTGACGAACAGTTCGCCGGAGCGCTGGATTCCACCGGCGGCTTCGCCCTGGTGCTCGCCGGCGCCAAGGTCTGGCTGGAGCACGGAATCGAGCCCGGCTTCGTGCCCAGCCGCCATCCGGATGCGCTCGTGGAGGGGTGGAAGGGCTGACACCCTTCCGTCATGGCCCGGCTTGTTCGGGACACGACGGCGGAGAGAGCCAGGTTGGGGAGAGCGCGTCCGGTTCCCGGGAAGCACGGCGTCAGGCCGCGGACCTCCGGCTTCAGATCGCCGCCTGAACCGTCAGCGCCTGGACGGTCTCGCGCACGTCATGCACCCGCACCGCGGCGACGCCGGCGCGGGCGCCGTGCAGGTGGGCCGCCAGCGAGCCGCCGAGCCGGTCGGCCGCGTCGGTCGCGGACGGGTCCAGCGCGGCGATGAAGCGCTTGCGGCTGGCGCCGAGCAGGACGCGGTAGCCATGCCCGCACAGGCGGGGCAGGGCGCGGAGCAGGGCGAGGTTGTGCTCGACTGTCTTGCCGAAGCCGATGCCAGGATCGAGCCAGATCTTCCCGCGGTCCACGCCGGCCGCCTCGGCGACGGCGGCGCGCTCGAGCAGGAAGGCTTCGACCTCGGCGACCACATCATCGTAGCGCGGGTCCTGCTGCATGGTGCGCGGCTCGCCGAGCATGTGCATCAGCACGACCTCGCAGCCCACCCCCGCGGCGATCGCTGGCGCGTCGGGCGAGAAGCGGAGGGCCGAGACATCGTTCCACATCGTCGCGCCGGCGGCGACCGCAGCGCGGGCGACGGCGGGCTTCATGGTGTCGATCGAGATCGGGATCGCGCTCTCGGCGCGGATGGCCGCGATCAGCGGGACGGTGCGCGCTATTTCCTCGGATTCGTCGACCGGCTCGGCGCCGGGCCGCGTCGACTCACCGCCGATGTCGAGGATGTCGATGCCCTCGGCGACGAGCCGCCGCGCATGACGAAGGGCCGCCTCCGGTTCAAGGAAGCGGCCCCCGTCGGAGAAGCTGTCGGGCGTGGCGTTGACCACGCCCATGACGAGCGGTCGGGGCATCCTACTCCGCGTCGCGGGCCGTCACGCCGCCCGGGCGGGGGCTGAGCGGCACGGCGGCGCTGGGGCCGCTCGGACGCTTGTTCTCGGGCTCGTCGCGGTTGGGCATGACGCCCTTCAGGACGTTGGCGATCTCCTCGCCGGAGAGGGTTTCGAACTCCAGCAGGGCCCGGGCCAGGGCCTCGAGGTCATCGCGCTTCTCGGTGAGGATGCGGCGGGCCTCGTCGAGGCCCTCCTGAACCAGGCGCTTGACCTCGCTGTCGATCAGGCGGGCCGTCTCCTCGGAGACGTTCTGGGTGCGCGCCACCGAGTGGCCGAGGAAGACCTCCTCCTGGTTGTCGCCGTAGGCGACCGTGCCCAGGGCGTCGGAGTAGCCCCAGCGGGTGACCATGTTGCGGGCCAGGTCCGTGGCGGCCTTGATGTCGCTCGAGGCGCCGGAGGTGATGTTCTCCTTGCCGAAGATCAGCTCCTCGGCGACCCGGCCGCCCATCATGATGGCCAGGCGGCTGGTCATCTGCTGGTACTTCATCGAGTAGCGGTCGCCCTCGGGCAGCTGCATGACCATGCCCAGCGCCCGGCCGCGGGGGACGATGGTCGCCTTGTGGACCGGGTCGGCCAGCGGCACGTTCAGCGCCACGATGGCGTGACCGCCCTCGTGGTAGGCGGTCAGCTTCTTCTCTTCCTCGTTCATGGCCATCGACCGGCGCTCGGCGCCCATCATGACCTTGTCCTTGGCCTGCTCGAAGTCGTTGTGGGTGACCATGCGCTTGTTCTTGCGCGCGGCCATCAGGGCGGCCTCGTTGATCAGGTTGGCCAGATCGGCGCCCGAGAAGCCCGGCGTGCCCCGCGCCAGGGTGCGCACATCGACGTCGGCGGCCAGGGGCACGTTGCGCATGTGGACGCGCAGGATCTTCTCGCGGCCCGAGACGTCCGGGTTCGGCACGACCACCTGGCGGTCGAAGCGGCCGGGGCGGAGCAGCGCCGGATCCAGCACGTCCGGACGGTTGGTGGCGGCGATCAGGATGATGCCTTCGTTCGACTCGAAGCCGTCCATCTCGACCAGCAGCTGGTTGAGGGTCTGCTCGCGCTCGTCGTTGCCGCCGCCGAGGCCCGCGCCGCGGTGACGGCCGACGGCGTCGATTTCGTCGATGAAGATGATGCAGGGCGCGTTCTTCTTGGCCTGCTCGAACATGTCGCGCACGCGGCTGGCGCCGACGCCGACGAACATCTCGACGAAGTCCGAGCCCGAGATGGTGAAGAACGGCACCCCGGCCTCGCCCGCGACGGCGCGCGCGATCAGGGTCTTGCCGGTGCCCGGAGGGCCGACGAGCAGGGCGCCCTTGGGGATCTTGCCGCCCAGGCGCTGGAACTTGCTCGGGTCCTTGAGGAAGTCGACGATCTCGGCCAGCTCTTCCTTGGCTTCGTCGACGCCGGCGACGTCATCGAAGGTGACGCGGTTCTTGTTCTCGGTCAGCAGGCGGGCCTTGGACTTGCCGAAGCCCATGGCGCCCCGGGCGCCGCCCTGCATCTGGCGCATGAAGAAGATCCAGACGGCGATCAGCAGCAGGACCGGGAAGGCGTTCAGCAGGATGGCCAGCAGCGACAGGCGCTCGGCCGGCTTGATCGTCACGTTGACGTCGCGGGCCTGCATTTCCTTGATCAGGTCGGCGGAGTCGGTCGGGACGATGGCGGTGTTGACCGTCTTGTCGTCGGTTCCGGTCACGCGGACGGCGGAGCCCTGGAACTCGGCCTTGCTGATCTCGCCGGCCTGAACCTTGTTCAGGAGCTGCGAGTAGCTGATCTCGCTGCTCTGCGCGCGCGAGGCCGCGCCCTGGTGCATCATGCTCCAGACGCCGAAGGCCACCACCACGATCGCGGCCCAGATGGCCAGGTTCCGCAGGTTCATTCGCTCAAACTCGTCCTGTGCTTCGTCACCCTAGAACATAGGGCGGCGGGGCTGGTTTCGCCACGCGCGCGATTCGTCACACGGCGGGTTCGCTGTCAATGAAACCGGCCGCCGCCTCGAAACGGGTCAGGGCGAGCGCGCGGACGCGAACCGACGGGGCCTGTGCAAGGATCGGGCAACTGACGCCCCCGTCCGGCGCCAGGACGACCGGCAACGATGGCCGCGCGAGAGCCGGGATCGCCCGGAGGGCCGCTCGCTCCACCTTCGGAAGCCGCGCGGCGTGGCCGGCCAGCGGGGCGAGGGTCACCGGATGATCGGCCGAGACCTCGAAACGGCCGTCCCACACTGCGGTCTGGCCCGACGCCAGGCGTTGCGTCGGCAGGCCATCGCGGCCGGTGTCGCGGATGTAGAGGGCGGTCGTTCCATCGGACCGGATCCGCGCGCCGGCCAGGGTGGCGGTGAAGGCCTCGCCTGATTGCAGGCGGGCGGCGAGACGGTCGAGACGGTTCCCGCGCGGGGGTCGCGACGTCCCGGCGGCGCAAAGGCAGGCGACAGCAACCAGGCGGGCGGGAGCGGAGGTGGACAACGCCAGGCCTCCCCAAACGGGGGAGGGGGACCACGCGGAGCGTGGTGGAGAGGGTTCTGTGCAAGGCGGCGGCAGGGTCGGAGTCGATGTCGGGTCCGCCGCTTCCAACGCCCCTGACGACAGCCCGCTCCACCACGCTCCGCGTGGTCCCCCTCTCCCGGCGGGAGAGGAAACAAGCCTTCTCGCCCTCGTCCGCGCGAACCTCGGGTCCTCGTTCGCCGGATCGTCGATCCAGGTCTCGCCCTTCGCCCGCAGCCAGTCCCGGATGTCCGTCCGGGAGAGTCCCAGCATGGGACGCAGCAGGAATATCCCCCGGCCCTCCGGCCAGGCGGGGGAGGGCGACCATTCGACGGGGTCGGACACGGTCGAGCCTTGCGCGCGCATGGCGGCCGCCTCGACCAGATCGTCGGCGGTGTGGCCCATCAGGATCACGCGCGCGCCGGCCGCGCGGGCGGCGTCGGCGAGCAGGGCGTGACGGGCGGCCCGCGCGGCGGCGGGCAGGCCCGCGACCGGCTTGTCGCCTTCCCAGCACAGCGCCCGGAAGGCGACGCCGAGCCGGGCCGCGGTCGCCCGGCAGCGCTCCGTCCAGCCTGCACTGGCGGGATTGAGGCGATGGTCGACGGTCAGCACCAGGATGGAGCGACCGTTCGCGTCCGCCCAGGTCTTCGCGGCCAGCAGCAGAGCGAGGCTGTCTCCGCCCCCCGACAGGGCGACGGCGATCGGCGCTGCGGCCTGCCTGCGCAGTCTGCGGTCGAGGATCGCGGCTAGGCCGCGCACTTCGCCTGGGCGCGCACGACGGCGGCGCGGCTGAGTACGGAGGCCGGGGCCTTCGGATAGCGGCGGGCGAGCTCGTCGAGCGTCTGGCAGGCGTCGGCAGGTTTCTTCAGCGCCACCAGCGACCGCGACAGTTCCAGCACAGCGTCCGGGGCCCAGGTCGTCTTGGGCCAGCCGCGGATGGCGCCGATGTAGGCGCCCGCCGCGCCGGCGTGGTCGCCGCGCACTGACAGGGTCTTGCCGAGCCAGTAGCGCCCCTCCGGTCCGCGCGCGCTGTCGCCGTGGCGCTTCACAAAGGTGTCGAAGGCGACGTAGGCGGCGTCATAGTCGCCGTTCAGCATCAGCTGTCGGGCCGAGGCGAAGGCCGCTTCGGGGTCCTCGGCGGCGGCGGCCGCCTCGTCTTCCGCGGCGGCCTGTTCGCTGGCGGCGGCGGCCTCGAGCTGGCCCGTGCGGCCCTCGAGCGTAGACAGTCTGTCCGCCAGCGTGCGGTTGTTCGCCTGCGACTCGGCCAGCGCCCGGCGGGTCTGGTCGAGTTCGAAGACGAGGTTCTCGTTCTGGCCGTTCAGCCGCTGGAGGGTCGCCTCCAGATCGCTGACCCGGTCGGCCAGCGCCTGCATCTGGGCTTCGGTCTCGGCGGGCTGGACGACCACCGGCTTGCCGCTATCGCGGCCCTGGAAGACGATCGAGCGCAGTTCGCGGACGACCTTCTCCATCTTGTCGAGGCGGCGCACCGACCGGTCGTCGAGCGGGTCGGGCATCGGCGTCTGCGACCAGGCGGCGGCGCCGGCGAGCGCGACGGTCAGGGCGATGGCGGAGGCGATGATGGGCTTGCGCGTCATGTCCGGAACATTGGCTGTACTGCGACGACGAAATTACGGCGTGTCGCCGGAATGCAAAGAGGGGACCGCGCCGGCGGTCCCCTCGATGCGTCGACGGATCCGTCCGGGGGCCTAGCGGGCCCCGGAGACGATCACCGTGTGGCCATTGCGGTTGCGGGCCCAGGCTTCCTCGCCCGTGCCCGGATCGATCGGCCGTTCCTTGCCCCAGGAGATGGTCGAGATCCGGCTCGGCGAGACGCCGCGGCTGACCAGATAGTCGCGCACCGCGTTGGCGCGGCGGGCGCCGAGGGCGAGGTTGTACTCGCGGGTGCCGCGTTCGTCGCAGTTGCCTTCGACGCGGATCTGCACCGACGGGTAGCGCTGCAGCCAGGCGGCCTGGGCGTCGAGCACGGCCATGGCGTCCGAGCGGATCTCGTACTGGTCCAGGTCGAAATAGACGAAGTCGCCGATGTTGATGACGAAGTCCTGGACCGAGCCGGGGATCGGACGGCTGTCCACCGGCGCCGTCCCCGGACCGGGCTGGTAGCCGGAGCCGGGGCCCGGAGGCGTCGTGCCGGGGCCGCCCGGCTCCGGCTTCGGCTTCGTCGTGCAGGCGGCCATCGAGGCCGTCGCGGCAAGGATCAGCGCCAGTTTAACCGCGCGCTTGGCGTCGAAGCTCATGCAGCTTCCTCCTTTGGTCTGAATCCCTCGGGTCGTTAGAGACGCTAGATAACAAAACTATGCGACCGCAAACTCTGACTTGTCCTCACATTGGCGTCAGGGTGAAGCGTCTGGACCACAATTCACCGGTCAGTTGAGCAGCGGCGACCACGCCGGGTCCGACCCGGATCCCTGGTAGGGGGCCGGGCGCAGGATCCGCCCCGTGATGTCCACTGTCCACAAACGCGGCGCGCCGCCCCGCGTTTCACGGAAGAACATCAGCACCCGGCCGTTCGGGGCCCAGGTGGGACCCTCGTCGAGATAGCTGGTGGTCAGGATGCGCTCGTCGCTGCCGTCGGGCCGCATGACGCCGATGTGGAAGACGCCGCCCTGCTGCTTGGTGAAGGCGATGAAGTCGCCGCTCGGGCTCCAGACCGGCGTGGTGTAGAGGCCGCCGCCGCGCGAGATGCGGCGCGCGCCCGTGCCGTCGGCGTTCATCACATAGAGCTGGGGCGAGCCGCCGCGATCCGAGTTGAACACGATCCGGCCGCCGTCCGGCGAGAAGCTGGGCGAGGTGTCGATGCCGGGGTCGGTCGTCAGTCGCGTCTGCGCGCGGCTGGTCAGGTTCATGATCCAGATGTCGCTGTTGCCGCCCCGCTCGACCGAGAAGGCGACGCGATTGCCGTCCGGCGAGAAGCGCGGCGCGAAGACCATCCCCGGGAACTTGCCGATCGTCTCCTGGCGCGCGGTCTCGATGTTGAACAGGTAGATGCTGGAGCCCGTCGGCCGCAGCGCCATGTAGGTGATCTCCTGGCTGTTGGCCGAGAAGCGCGGCGTCATGACGATGTAGCTGCCGTCGGTCAGGCTCGACGGGTTTGCGCCGTCCTGGTCCATGATCATCAGCCGCTTGATGCGGTTCCCGCGCGGCCCACTCTCGGCGACGAAGACGACGCGGCTGTCGAAGTAGCCCTTCTCGCCGGTCAGGCGCTCGTAGACCGCGTCGCTGATCTTGTGGGCGACGCGCCGCCAGTTCTCCGGCGTCGAGGTGAACTGCAGGCCGAGCATCTGCTCGCCGGTGAAGACGTCCCAGAGCCGGAAGTCGACGTGCAGCCGGCCGTCGGCTTCGACGGTGACGTGACCGTTGACCAGCGCCTGGGCGTTGATCGTCTTCCAGCTGTCGAACATCGGCTGCACGGCGATGTCGAGGTTGCGCTCCGGATGGGCGCCCGGGTCGATCGGCTTGAACAGGCCCGACCGCTCGAGGTTGCCGGTGATGACCTGGGCGATGTCGCCCCCGCGGCCGCCGCCGGAGAAGGCGGGGATGGCGATGGGCAGCGGTTCGACGACGCCCTGGCTGATCGTCTCGCCGAACTGCCCGGCGGTCTGGGCCGGCGCCAGGCCCGGCGCGGCGACGGCGAGGAGGGCGGCGAGGGTCGCCAGAACGGTCCTAAGGCTCACGGTCCTGAAGCTCATCGGGGCTCTCCGGGTCTAGCGGTTGGCGCAGGCGGCGGGGGCGTCGAAGGGAAAGATCAGTTCCTCGCCGTAAAGTTCCGGCGGAAAGTTCTCGAAAGGCTCTGCGGCGTAGACGGCGCGGATGGCGCGCTCGGACGCGACCCGCACCATCGGATCCTTCGTGCCGGCTTCCGAGGACACCGGACGACCGAGCAGCTTGCCGCCGAACGAGATGCGGAAGCGGACCTCGGCGCGGACGTCGGCGCCGCCCTCGACCAGGCAGTTGGGGTTCCAGCGGCGGCTCAGTTCCTTGCCCAGGCTGCCGAGGTAGGCGCCCGTGGCCGCCGACACGCGCTTGCCCGACCCGACCTGGACGGTGAGCGCGTCCTTCTTCGGACCGGGCTTGCCGCCGCCCTTCTTCGGAGGGGTGGTCTTCTTCGCCGGCGCGGCGGTCTCGACGTCGCTCAGCAGGCGATCGAGGTCGAGCTCGGCCTTCTTGCCGGTGACGGCGGGCTTCTTCGGCGGGGTCGGCGTGGGCCTGGGCGTCGGAGTCGGCGCGGCGGCCGGCGTCGGCACGGGTTCCGGCTCCGGCGGGGCGACAGGGTCGGGCTCCTCCGTCTGGGCCTCCTGGACGGTGTCGGCGACCTCGGCCTGGATGAACTCGGGCGGGCCCTCGGCCACGAGGGTGACAGGCACGCCGCCGCCGATCTTGAACGGCTCCTTGAAGAGCGCGCCGAAGACGATGACGGCCGCCAGCGCCCCGACATGGAGCACGGCCGACACCAGGAGGGCCGGCGCGATGCCTGTCCTCTCCCGACGCCGGTTCACCCCGACTGACCCTCCGTGGTCGTCGCGCGCTGGCTTTCGCCGGACGAGGGGCCGCCGGTGTCGGTGATCAGGTTGATCTTGGTGAAACCGCCGCTCTGCAGCGCGGCCATGACCTGGGCGACGACCTCATAGGACGCCTTGCCGTCAGCACGGACGTAGATCGGCTTGTCGTAGCCGGCGCGGGACAGCCGCTCGAGGCGCGGCTTCAGCGAGGCGAACGGGATCTCGGTCTCGCCGACGAACAGCTTGCCGTTCGCCTGCACCGTCAGGGTGATCGGCTCCGACTGGTCCTGCATGGCGCCGGCCTCGGTCTTGGGCAGCTCGACCTGCACGCCGCTGGTCAGCAGCGGCGCCGAGACCATGAAGATGATCAGCAGCACGAGCATCACGTCGACCAGCGGGGTGACATTGATCTCCGACAGGGCGCCGCGGCGGCCGCGGCCCCTGCGCCGCCGCCGTCCGCCGCCGGCGGCGAAAGCGTCGTGGGCGGACAGGGCCATGGCTCAGACCTTCTCCGCCAGCCGGCGCTGGATGGCTGTCGACAGGTCGTCGGCGAAGCCCTCGAGCCGGGCCGCGAACTTGCCGGCGTCGGTCGAGAACTTGTTGTAGGCGATGTAGGCCGGGATGGCCGCCGCCAGGCCGATGGCGGTGGCGAACAGGGCCTCGGCGATGGCCGGGGCGACGACGGCGAGCGAGGTATTCTTCTCGATCGCGATGTTCTGGAAGGCGTGCATGATGCCCCAGACCGTCCCGAACAGGCCGATGAAGGGCGAGGCCGTGGCGACGATGGCCAGGCTGCCCAGGCCGTCCTCGACCTTCTGGCTCTCGCGGGCGATGTTGCTGTCCAGCACCCGGTCGATGCGCTGGATCAGCAGCGCCGTCTGGGTGTCGCCCAGCGCGCCCTTGGCCCGGGCGTCGCGCCACTCGCGCAGGGCGGCGTTGAGCAGGCGCGGCAGCGGGTGCTTGGCGTCGGCGCCCGACTCCGCGGCGATCTCCTCGAGCGGCCGGCCGGAGCCGACCTTGTCCTCGAACTTGTTGGCCGCCGCGTTCAGCGTGGTGAAGCGGAAGATCTTGTCGATGATCACCGCCCAGGACCACAGCGAGGCGAGGGCCAGACCGACCATCACCGCCTTGATGACCCAGTCGGCGTTGTTCCAGAGCGATACGATCGAGAACGTATCGGCGGCGACGGTAGCGTCCATGCGAGCGGCGACCCCCAGAGATCAGTCAGGCATTGCATCGCCGATCATGTCGGCGGACTTGGTGAAACTAAGGCGCGGACGTTAACGGGCGTTAGCCATTCGCCTCACGCAAGAACGGTTTTACCGCGTCGATGAGCCCGGGCGGCGGTTTTCGCGGCCGGCCGTCCAGGGTGATGCAGGCGGCGGTGACCTCGGCCTGGGCGATCAGCTCGTCGCCGCGCAGGACCTTCTGGCTGATGAACAGCCGCGGCCCCTTCACGGCGTCATAGGTGGTGACCACCCGCAGGGCGTCGTCGATCCGCGCCGGCCGGCGGAAGTCGATCTCCATCCGCGTGACCACGAAGGCGGCGGGGTCCTCGCGATCCGCCAGCGCATTGTGCGACACCCCCGCCATCCGCAGGAAGTCGCTGCGCCCGCGCTCGAAATAGCGCACGTAGTTGGCGTGATAGACCACGCCGGTGAAGTCGGTGTCCTCGTAATAGACCCGCACCGGCAGGATATGCGCGCGCCCGTCGAAGCGGCCGGGGGAGGGGGTGTCGGTGGTTGCTGTCACAACGGCCCTGCGTCCTTCGACACGGTCGCTGCGCGACCTGCTCAGGATGAATTAGAAGAGAGTGCTTCTCTGAGCTAGACGCATAAGACCCTAGTCATCCTGAGCAGGCCCCGAAGGGGCCGTGTCGAAGGACGCAATGGGCCGGCCATGGTGCTGATAGCTGCGGGCGAGGGCCGGGAGGCGGTCCCAGTCCTGCGCGATGACCGCTTCCTTCTTGGCGCGGGACCATCGTTTCAACGTGCGCTCCCAGGCAATCGCTTCATAGATCGACTGGAACTCGGCCACGTAGACACATTCAACGGGCAACCGGGTCGAGGTGTAGCCCTCGAATGTCCCTGCGCGATGCCGGCCGAGCCGTTGCTCGAGGTTGGTCGTCAGCCCTGTGTAGTAGCTGTCGTCCGCACACCGCAGGATGTAAACCCAGACGGCCATGTCGAAATACAATCATGGATTGTGTTTCGGGTCGAGCGAGTTGCGTCCTTCGACACGCGCCTTCGGCGCTGCTCAGGATGACTGGTGAGGGAGCCTTGAGTTCCGAAGCCTTTCAATCAAGTCATCCTGAGCAGGCCCCGAAGGGGCCGTGTCGAAGGACGCACGGCCTCAGTCGCACACTCCCGCGCGGTACTGAACCAGGTACAGCGTCGCCCAGCGGACCATGGCGTCGCGGTTGGCCTCGTGGGCGGCGTTCAGATCCCGCCCGCCGTAGGCGGCCTGCTCGGCCTGGGTGACGGCGGCGATGAACGGATCGCAGGCGGTGACGGCGGCCCCGGCGAGGGTCTCGGTCTTCTCGTCGGCCTTGCGCAGCTTCCAGGCGTAGCGCTGGACGCAGGTCTTGGCGTCGTCGATGGCGACCCTGGCCAGGGCGCGGTCGTAGCCCTCCTGATCGGGGCGCAGGGTGGGCGGCGGGGGAGACGGCGTCTTCGCAGCCGTCCTGGTCTCGCCGACGGGAGCCTTGCAGCTGCCCGCGCCGCCATCGCAGGCGGCGAGGCTGAAGGCGAGCGCGCAGAGCGCGACGGTCCGGATCATGAGCAGGCACCTCCGGAAGCGAGAACCCGGAGGGGCGCGCGGCGGTTCCTCTACTCGAAGAGCCCGCCCTGCGGGGTCGGCGGGGCCTTTAGGCCCAGGTGCAGGTAGGCCTTGCCGCAGGCGACCCGGCCGCGCGGGGTGCGCTGGATGAAGCCCTGCTGCAGCAGATAGGGCTCGATGACGTCCTCGACGGCGTCGCGGGCCTCGGCGATGGCGTAGGCGAGGGTCTCCACCCCGGCCGGGCCGCCGCCGTAGTTCTCGATCAGGGCGCGCAGGTACCGGCGGTCCAGGCTGTCCAGCCCCGCCTCATCCACCTCAAGGCGCGCCAGGGCTCGCGCCGCGTGGCCCTTGTCGATGACGGCCGCGCCGTCGGCGGAGGCGAAGTCGCGGACCCGGCGCAGCAGGCGGCCGGCGACGCGCGGCGTGCCCCGGGCGCGGGCGGCGATCTCGGCCGCGCCGTCCTCGGCCAGCGGCGCGCCCATCTTGCGGGCGGCGCCCAGCAGCACCTGCTGCAGCTCGGCGTGGGTGTAGAACTCCAGCCGCAGCGGGATGCCGAACCGGTCGCGCAGCGGCGTCGCCAGCAGACCGGCGCGGGTCGTCGCCGCCACCAGGGTGAAGGGCGCCAGGTCGATGCGGATCGAGCGGGCGGAGGGGCCGTCGCCGATGACCAGGTCGAGGACGTGGTCCTCCATCGCCGGGTAGAGGATCTCCTCGACGTTGGCCGCCAGGCGGTGGATCTCGTCGATGAACAGCACGTCGCGCGGTTCGAGGTTAGTCAGGATGGCGGCCAGGTCGCCCGCCTTGGCCAGCACCGGGCCGGATGTGGCGCGGAAGTTCACGCCCAGCTCGCGGGCGACGATCTGCGCCAGGGTGGTCTTGCCGAGGCCCGGCGGGCCGAACAGCAGCACGTGGTCCAGCGCCTCGCCGCGGTCGCGGGCGGCGTCGATGAAGACCTTCAGATTGGCCTTCGCCTGCTGCTGGCCGACGAACTCGGCCAGGGTCTGCGGGCGCAGCGCCTTGTCGGCGCCCTCGAAGGGGGACGCTTCTCCTGAGATGATGCGGTCAGTCATCGCGCACGCTCGCTGCGTGGTCTGACACGCGCTGCGCGCTGCTCACCATGACGTATTCAATCACGTCATCCTGAGCAGGCCCGCAGGGCCGTGTCGAAGGACGCAACGCCTTCACCGCCCGATCTCCTGCAAGCCCGCCTTGATCAGGGCGCTGACCTCGGCGTCTTCGCCGAGGCGCAGGGCGGCCTGCTCGACGGCGCGGCGGGCGGCGGGTTCGGCGATGCCGAGGCCCATCAGGGCGGCGACCGCCTCGCCGGCGGCGGAGGGCTTCGCCGGTTCGTGCGCGGTGATGGTCGCATGGAAGGCGGTCACCGGTCCGTCGCTGATCGGCTTGTCCCGGAGCTCGATGACGATCCGCTGCGCCAGCTTGGGTCCGACCCCGTTGGCGCGGGCGACCAGGGCCTTGTCCTCGCGCGCCACGGCGCCGGCCAGCTCGGCGGGCGAGCAGACGTCCAGCACCGACATGGCCGCCTTGGGGCCGACGCCCTGGATGGCGGTCAGCAGCACGAAGGCGCGACGCTCCTCGCGGGTCGAAAAGCCGTACAGGCGCGGCCCCTGCTCGGCGCTCCACTGGTGTTCGATATGCAGCAGCGCCTCGTCCCCGATCGCGGGCAGGCGGCCGAGCGTCCTGGCGCCGCAGCGGACCACGTAGCCGACGCCGCCGACGTCGATCAGCGCCTCCTCCTCGCCGACCTCGGCGACGACGCCACGCAGACGCCCGATCATCCTGCTTCGCTCCTGGCGGAGCTTCGCAGGACAAGTCCCGCCGCTTCGAAGGCTCGCCCTCCGTAGCCTTGGCGAAGGAGGGCCTTGCGGCTGTTGGCGTGGGCGATCGCGACGGCCAGGGCGTCGGCGGCGTCTTTCGTCGGTCCGCCCGCCGTCGGCAGCAGGCGGGCGACCATGAAGGCGATCTGGTCCTTGTCGGCCCCGCCCGTGCCGACGACGGCCTTCTTGACCACGGTGGCAGAGTATTCCGAGACGCCCAGGCCGGCGCGGGCCGGCGCCAGCATCGCGGCGGCGCGGGCATGGCCGAGCTTCAGCGTCGACTGGCCGTTGGCGTTGACGAAGGTTTCCTCGATCGCCGCCTCGTGCGGCGCGTGCTCGGCGATGACCGCCTCGACGCCCTCGAACAGGGCCAGCAGCCGCTCGGAGAAGGGCGCGCTGTCCCGCGGCGCGATCACCCCGTGGGCGATCCAGGCCAGTCGCGACCCATCGACCGCCACGACGCCCCAGCCGGTGCGCCGCAGTCCCGGGTCGAGGCCGAGAATCCGAATCGTGTTCGCCATCTGTTCGATACAATGGCGAAAGGGTGAACGAAGCGCAAAGGCTTCCGCCGCGGCGCTTCGTCCGGGTCAGTGGGTGCGGGGCAGGATCTCGAACTCGACGACATGCGCGTCGTCGCGCAGCGCCAGGGCCAGGGCGTCGATCTGCTTCAGCGAGCCGGCGCGCACCCGGACGCCATGCTCGAGCAGGGCGCCCTTCTTGGTCAACCGGTTGCTGACCGGCGAGGGATGGAGGCCGAGGCCCCGCAGCATCGCCCGGATCGCCTTGGCGTCGGGCGCGCCCTCGCGCTTGTAGCGGATGGTGATCTCGGCGACCTGCTGCTGCGGCAGCCAGGTGTCGACCATCCGGAACAGGCCGAGGATCGCGAGGGTCACGACCGTGCCGCCGATCGCCAGGCTCCAGACCCCCATGCCGAACAGCACGCCGAGCGCGGAGGTCGTCCACAGCGACGCCGCCGTGGTCAGTCCGTGGACGGAGAACCCCTCGCGGAAGATCACGCCGCCGCACAGGAAGCCGACGCCGGTGAGGATGCCGTGCGCCATGCGCACCGGGTCGATGCGGACCACCGTCTCCGGCGCGGCGAGGTTCATCCATTCGTACTGGTGGCCGGCGCCCAGCATCAACATCGCCGAGGTGACGGCGAGCAGGGCGTGGGTGCGAAAGCCGGCCGGCTGGCCGCGATGGCCGCGCTCGATGCCCACGAGGCTGCCGGCGACGAGCGCCCCCAGCAGGCCGGGAAGATAGTCGAGGGTCAGGAATTCGGCCGGGGGCCAGGCCATGGTGTCGTCCCTGTGTTCGCGGGACCCTGAAGAGAACGCCCAAACGCCGGCCGGAACAACCCGCCCGATCAGGGATTCTTCCGGCGAAGGAGAATCCCATGCCTCGTGAACTGATCGATACCGGAAACGACAAGCGCTACGTGCGGCGCGACGAGAATGGCCGTTTCAAGGAGTCCGCCGATGTCGGCAAGTCTCTGGCCGCCGACCGCCGCACCAGGGCGAAGACGACCGTGAAGGCGGGCGACGGCGACCGCGGCGACCAGAAGCGCGGCTGACGGAGTAGCGTCGGCGCCGGCGGTCAGCCCAGCTTCGCCGCGTCCTCGTCGCTGATCTCTTCGTTCGAGTAGACGTTCTGGACGTCATCGTCGTCATTGAGGGCGTCGAGCAGCCTCATCAGGGTCGCGACCGCGTCGCCGGTGACCGGGGTGGTGGTCTTCGGCTTCCAGATGATCTTGGTCGAGGCGGCTTCGCCGAACACCTTCTCCAGCGCGCCGGCGACCTCGTTGAGGTCCTCGAAGGCGGTGTAGATGGTGTGGCCCGAGCCCTCCTCGTCCATGTCGCTCTCGACGTCCTGGGCGCCGGCCTCGATGGCGGCCTCCATCATCGCGTCCTCGGAGGCGACCTTGGCGGGATAGGTGATCTCGCCCATGCGGTCGAAGTTGAACGCCACCGAGCCGGTCGCGCCCATGTTGCCGCCCATCTTCGAGAACAGGCTGCGGACGTTGGCCGCGGCGCGGTTCTTGTTGTCGGTCAGCACCTCGACGATGATCCCGACGCCGCCGGGGCCGACGCCCTCGTAGCGGATCTCGGAATAGTCGCTGGCGTCGCCCATCTGCGACTTCTTGATCGCGCGCTCGATGACGTCCTTGGGCACCGACTCGGCCTTGGCGTTGTTCACGGCCAGGCGCAGGCGCGGGTTCATCGCCGGATCGGGCAGGCCCATCTTGGCGGCCACGGTGATTTCCCGCGACAGCTTGGAGAACAGCTTGGACCGCTGCGCATCGGCGCGGCCCTTCTTGTGCATGATGTTCTTGAACTTTGAGTGGCCGGCCATGGGTCGGTTGTCGGTCTCGTTGAGAAAGAGGTTGCGGGCTTCTAGCGTCGGGACAGCGCGGCGCCTAGGTCACGCCGTCGCCATCTCCACCGCCGGGATCGTCTCGCTCAGGCGGCCGCCGATCCGGATCGGTTCGATGCGGCGGGCGAGGCCCGTGCGGTCGTCGGTCTCGACGAACACGCCGCAGACGGTCGCCGGCCCGGTCGCCGGCTGGTAGCGGCCCTGGCTGATCTTGGTCGTGAACCGGCGCAGCGGCTCTTCCTTCTGGTTGCCGATGACGCTGTCGTAGTCGGCGCAGGCGCCGGCGTCGCTCTGGTAGGCGGTGCCGCCGTTGAGGATCTGGGCGTCCGCGGTGGGCACATGGGTGTGGGTGCCCACGACCAGCGAGGCGCGGCCGTCGCAGTAGTGGCCCATGGCCATCTTCTCGGACGTCGCCTCGCAGTGCATGTCGACGACGACGGCGTCGGCGACCTGGGCCAGCGGCGCCTTGTCCAGCTCGCGGTCGGCGGCGGCGAAGGGATCGTCCATGGCGTCCATGTGCACGCGGCCGAGCAGGTTCACCACGAAGATGGTCTTGCCGCTCTCGGTCTGGAACAGGTTGGAGCCGCGGCCCGGCGCGTCCGACAGGATCGGATAGTTGGCCGGGCGGATCAGGCGCGGCTCGCGGACGATGTAGGTCAGCGCCTCCTTCTGGTCCCAGCTGTGGTTGCCGAGCGTCAGGCAGTCGGCGCCGGCGTCGAACAGCTCGCGGGCGGTGTTCTCGGTGATGCCGAAGCCCGCGGCGGCGTTCTCGGCGTTGACGATGACGAACTCGAGCCCGAGGCGGCGGCGCAGCATGGGCAGGTGGTCGGCGAGACCGTCGCGGCCGGATTTGCCGACGACGTCGCCGAAGAAGGCGAAGCGCATTCAGTGGTCCTTTCGGACGCCTATATACCCCGCCTCGGTCAGAATCCCATCGAGGGGCTGGTCGTGCGGCTCGCGGGGGAGGGCCGCGACCTGCTGGCCGCTGTAGGCCATGCCCACGAACGACGGCGGCGAGGGCCGGTTCCGCATCGCCTCCAGCGTCCGGTCGTAGTGGCCGCCGCCCTGGCCGAGCCGGCCGCCGCCGGCGTCGAAGGCGAGCAGGGGGACCATCACGAGGTCCGGCGAGATCTCTTCGGCGGCGGCCGACGGGGCGGGCAGGCCGGCCAGGTCATGGACCAGCGGCTGGCCAGGCGTCCAGGCGCGGAACACCAGCGGGGCCGCCTCCGCGACCACCGCGGGCAGGGCGATCGTCCAGCCCGCCCGCGCCAGGGTGTCGGCGAGCGGCCGCGGGTCGAGTTCGGCCCCGAGCGCCTTGTAGATCGCCAGCACGCCCGGGCGCGTCCGCTTCAGCGCCGACAGCATCGCCGGGGCGTGGTCGGCGGCCATCCAGTCGGCTTCCGGATGCTCGATCATCAACGCCTTGCGCCGCGCGCGCGCTTCCAGCCGCAGGGCGGTCTTGGCGGCGGCGAGGATGGGGTCGGTGGTCAAGCTGTGCGTCCTTCGACACGGCGGCTGCGCCGCCTGCTCAGGATGACTAACCCAGAATAGTCATGGTGAGCAGCGCCGAAGGCGCGTGTCGAACCACGCAACGAGCTGGCGGGAAGAGGGTGGCGGCGCCGCGTAGAGCCGTGAAGGACGGTTCAATCCCCTCGACCTGGATGACCAGGTGGGCGCCATGTACCAGACCCCACGGGGCCCGGCAGGGACAGCTCCCTTCGAGTGAATTAAGGTCGCTGGGATGTAGTTGCCTTCGACGAGAGCCGCAGCAGGACCCGCCGCGGACGAAGATAGGCGCTCGAAGGGGTCGGCTCAAGCTCCGCCGGGGACATGCACTTCAGTGCGTGTCCCCTGAAGCTGCGAGGGACACGCACTGAAGTGCATGTCCCTGTCCGTATCACGCCCCCGCGAGCTTCTCGATGCGTTTGGCGGCGTTCTCGAGCGCGGCGACGGCCTTGACCTCGACCTTGGCCTGGTCGGTCTGCAGCCGGGCCAGTTCCCCCTGCAGGTGGGCGAGGCGAAGCTTGAGGTCGGCCATCTCGTCGGCGAGCAGCAGGGCGCCCATCAGGAACAGGCGTGTCTCGCCGAGCTGTCCGACATCCTGGCTGACCTGGCGGACCTGGGCGTCGAACAGCCTGGCGATCTCGATCAGGTGGCGTTCCTGGCCGTCCTCGCAGCCGACGCTGTAGGGCTTGCCGTTGATGTTGACGGTGACCTGGGCCATCGGATCTAGGCCTCCGCTTCCGCCGGCTCGCCGAGGGCGGCGCGGATTTCCTCGATGGCGCGGCCGAGGGCCTCGGACGCCTGGGCCCCGGCTTCCTCGAGCGCCCGTTCACGGGCGCGGGCGGCGTCGAGCTCGGCGGCCAGCCGGGCGCGGTCCTGGTCGAACAGACCGCCGGCCTCGGCGCTCGCCACCGCGACCTTCTCGGCCATGCGGCTTTCCAGCATCGCCACCGCGCGCTCTAGCCGGCGCACGGCCAGGTCGAGGGCGCTTCCCTCAGCCTCTCCCGTCATTCTGGCGGCTCCTTGATCGTTCAAATCTCTATAGCCTGCGCCGGGACGCGACAGGAAGGCGGGTTGAAAGAAAGCGCCCCGCGTGCGAACGGGCGCCCACCGCGCAATTAAGACTCAGCAAGGCCAAAGCATGTCCGTCAGCCCCGTGAAGATGGCCGACGCCATCCGTGTCCTGTCCATGGACGCCGTCCATGCCGCCAAGTCCGGCCACCAGGGGGCTCCGATGGGGCTGGCCGACGTGGCCACCGTGCTGTGGACCAGGTTCCTCAAGTACGACGCCAGCAAGCCGGACTGGGCCGACCGGGACCGCTTCGTGCTGTCGGCCGGCCATGCCTCGATGCTGATCTACAGCCTGCTGCATCTGACCGGCTTCAAGGCCGTGACGATGGACCAGATCCGCAACTTCCGTCAGTGGGGCAGCAACACCGCCGGCCATCCGGAGTACGGCCATACGCCGGGCGTCGAGGTGACCACCGGCCCGCTGGGCCAGGGCATCGCCACCGCCGTCGGCATGGCCATGGCCGAGCGCTCGATGAACGCCCGCTACGGCGACGATCTCGTCGACCACCGCACCTGGGTCATCGCCGGCGACGGCTGCCTGATGGAGGGCGTCAGCCATGAGGCGATCAGCCTCGCCGGCCGCCTGAAGCTCAGCAAGCTGACGGTGCTGTTCGACGACAACAACACCACGATCGACGGGCAGGCGACCATCTCCGAAACCGGCGACCAGGCAGCCCGCTTCAAGGCCGCCGGCTGGGCGGTGAAGAGCGTCGACGGCCACGACCACGGCAAGATCGCCGCCGCCCTGCGCTGGGCGACGAAGCAGTCGGTCCCGACGATGATCGCGGTGAAGACGAAGATCCTGAAGGGCGCGGGTCCGAAGGAGGGCGACGTCCACGGCCACGGCTACTCGCTGTTCGACGAGGAGGCGACGCTGGCCCGCCAGGCGATGGGCTGGCCGCTGCCGCCCTTCGAGCTGCCCGACGACATCGTCGCGGCCTGGCGCAAGGCGGGGCGCAAGGGCGCCTCGCAGCGCCGCAAGTGGGACGCCCGGCTGAAGGCCAGCGAGAGGGCCGCCGACTTCGTCCGCGCGATGAAGGGCGACCTTCCGGCCGGCGCCTTCGACGGGCTGCAGGCGCACATCGACGCCAACATCGCCAACCCGTCCGCCAACGCGACCCGCGCCCACAGCGGCTCGGCCCTCGCGGCGCTGACGCCGGCGATCCCGGAGATGATCGGCGGTTCGGCCGACCTGACCGGCTCCAACAACACCTACGTCAAGGGCATGACGCCGTTCGACGCGCCCGACTACGCCGGCCGCTACGTCCACTACGGCGTGCGCGAGCACGGCATGGCGGCGGCGATGAACGGCATGGCCCTGCACGGCGGCGTCATCCCCTACAGCGGCACCTTCCTGACCTTCGCCGACTACAGCCGCGCCTCGATCCGCCTGGGCGCCCTGATGGGAATCCGGGTCATTCACGTGATGACGCACGACTCGATCGGCGTCGGCGAGGACGGCCCGACCCACCAGCCGGTCGAGCACCTGGCCTCGCTGCGCGCGATGCCGAACCTGCTGGTCTTCCGTCCGGCCGACGCCATCGAGGCGGCCGAGTGCTGGCAGGCGGCGCTGCAGGCGAAGACGACGCCGTCGGTGATGGCCCTGTCGCGCCAGAAGACGCCGGTGGCCCGCACGCTTGCCGCGACCGAGAACCTGTCGGCCAGGGGCGCCTACGAGCTGGCCGCCGCCGAGGGCGGCGCGGCCCAGGTCACGATCTTCGCCTCGGGCACGGAAGTCGGCGTCGCCATGGGCGCCCGCCAGCTGCTGCAGGCCGGCGGCGTGCCGACCCGCGTGGTCTCGACGCCCTGCTGGGAGCTGTTCGAGAAGCAGTCCGCGAAGTACCGCGCCGAGACCATCGGCAAGGCCAGGGTCCGCGTCGCCGTCGAGGCGGCGGTGAAGATGGGCTGGGAGCGGTTCATCGGCGAGGACGGCGTCTTCGTCGGCATGACCGGCTTCGGCGCCAGCGCCCCGATGGAGCGTCTCTACAAGGAGTTCGGCATCACGGCGGAAGCCGTCGCCGAGGCGGCCAGGGCGAAGCTCGGCTAGCATTCTCTGTTCCGCTCCTCCTCGCGGACGCGAGGAGGAGCGGGTCATCTAGAGGGATTGGACATGAAACTCGGCACCCCGCTGTCCCCCTCCGCGACCCGCGTCATGCTCCTCGGCTGCGGGGAGCTGGGCAAGGAAGTGGTCATCGAGCTGCAGCGGCTCGGCGTTGAGGTGATCGGCGTCGACCGCTACGCCCACGCGCCGGCCATGCAGGTCGCGCACCGCTCGCACGTCGTGACCATGACCGACCCGGCCGCGCTGAAGGCCGTCATCGCGCTGGAGAAGCCGCACCTGATCGTGCCGGAGATCGAGGCCATCGCCACCGAGGTGCTGGCCGAGGTCGAGGCGGCGGGGCAGGCGACCTGCATCCCGACCGCCCGCGCCGCGCAGCTGACCATGAACCGCGAGGGCATCCGCCGGCTGGCCGCCGAGGAGCTGGGCCTGGCGACCAGCCCCTACGCCTTCGCCTCGTCGCGAGAGGAGCTCGAGGCCGGCGCCGCGGCGGTCGGCTATCCCTGCTTCGTCAAGCCGGTGATGAGCTCGTCCGGCAAGGGCCAGTCCTACGTCGAGACGCCCGCCGATATCGGCGCGGCCTGGGACTATGCGCTGAGCGCCGGGCGCGTGGAGACCGCCCGCGTCATCGTCGAGGGCCGCATCGACTTCGACTTCGAGATCACCCTGCTGACCGTGCGCGCGCCCCGTGCTTCTGGCGGCGCGTCGGGCGAGGTCGAGACCTTCTTCTGCGCGCCCGTCGGCCACCGCCAGGTGAAGGGCGACTATGTCGAGAGCTGGCAGCCGCAGGCGATGAGCGCCGCCGCGCTGGCCTCCGCCCAGGACATCGCCCGCAAGGTGACCACCGCCCTCGGCGGCCGGGGCCTGTTCGGCGTCGAGCTGTTCGTGAAGGGCGACCAGGTCTGGTTCAGCGAGGTCAGCCCGCGCCCGCACGACACCGGCCTCGTCACCCTGGCCACCCAGGTGCAGAGCGAGTTCGCGCTGCACGCCCGCGCCATCCTCGGCCTGCCGGTCGACGTCACCCTGCGCGAGCCGGGCGCCAGCGCGGTGATCTACGGCGGCATGGATGCGACGGGCGTGGCCTTCGAGGGCGTGGCCGAGGCGCTGGCTGTGCCCGGCAGCGACATCCGCCTGTTTGGCAAGCCCGAGGCCTTCGAACGCCGCCGCATGGGCGTCGCCCTGGCCCGTCACACGGACGTGGATACGGCGCGGGCGAATGCGCGGGAGGCGGCGTCGCGGGTGCGGGTGGTGAAGGGGTAGGCGCCCTGCGTGCTTCGACACGCGACCTGCGGTCGCTGCTCAGCATGACGTGGGTGGTGAGCTCTCAAAGTACGTCATCCTGAGCAGCCTGCGCAGCGGGCGTGTCGAAGGACGCAAGGCGCTCGCCGCGCCCTTTGAGCCCTCCAACCGTCACAAACCCTCACCCGATGTGACCCCTTGATACCCCTCGCGGGGTTGACTTCGGGGGCCATGTCCCGGAAACCCCGCGCCATTCATAAAATGTCGTCGGGAGCCTCCTCAGCATGACCCTTCGCGTCGCCATCAACGGCTTCGGCCGTATCGGCCGTCTCGTCCTCCGCTCGATCGCCGAACATGGCCGCAAGGACATCGAGGTCGTCGCCATCAATGACCTGGGTCCGGTCGAGACCAACGCCCACCTGCTGCGCTACGACAGCGTGCACGGCCGCTTCCCCGGCACGGTGACCTCGGGCGACGGCTGGATCGACATCGGCACAGGCAAGATCCGCGTCACCGCCGAGCGCGACCCGGCCAACCTGCCGCACAAGGCGCTGGGCGTCGACATCGCCTTCGAGTGCACCGGCATCTTCACGTCCAAGGACAAGGCCTCGGCCCACCTGACCGCCGGCGCCAGGCGCGTGCTGGTCAGCGCCCCGGCCGACAACGCCGACAAGACCATCGTCTACAAGGTCAACCACGAGACCCTGACCGCCGACGACATCGTCGTCTCGAACGGCTCCTGCACCACCAACGCCCTGGCCCCGGTGGCCAAGGTGCTGAACGACCTGTTCGGCATCGAGCGTGGCTACATGACCACGATCCACGCCTACACCGGCGACCAGCCGACCCTCGACACCATGCACAAGGACCTCTACCGCGCCCGCGCCGCGGCCCTGAGCATGATCCCGACCTCGACCGGCGCCGCCAAGGCGCTGGGCCTGGTCCTGCCGGAACTGAAGGGCAAGCTGGACGGCTCCTCGATCCGCGTCCCGACCCCGAACGTCTCGGTCGTCGACCTGAAGGTCGTCGCCTCGCGCGACGTGACCGTGGAAGAGATCAACAAGGCCCTGGTCGCCGCCGCCGAAGGCCCGATGTCGGGCGTGCTGGCCGTGACCAACGACCCGGTGGTCTCCAGCGACCTGAACCACATCGCCGCCTCGTCCACGGCCGCCCTGCCGCAGACCCAGGTCGTCGACGGCAAGCTGGCCCGCGTGCTGAGCTGGTACGACAACGAATGGGGCTTCGCGACCCGCATGAGCGACACCGCGCTCGTGATGGCGAAGTTCCTGTAGCGATGAAGCGTCGGGCCGCCGTCATCGCACTTGCTATGATGGCGGCCCCGGTCGGCTGGCTCACCTATGCCGCAGGACAGTTCCTGATTGTGAACCTGTGGCTCCTCCTTGACGCTGCACTGGGCGAGCAGGGCAGAAGCAGTGTTGCTGTCTCGATCGGCGGCGCGTTGGTCGCTCTGCTTGTCCCGCTCGCGTGGGGGGCGCTCCTGATTGTCGCCCTTCGCGCGTGGAGACCTTCGCCAACGGGCTTCTGGACGTGCCTTGCTCTGTTCGCCGTTGGCGCGACGTTGGGCTTCTGGCAGTTCGGTCCCTTTCCAAGGTAATTTCATGCCCTTCCGCTCCCTCGAAACCGCTGATCTCGCCGGCAAGCGCGCGCTCGTCCGCGTGGACCTCAACGTCCCCATGGCCGACGGCAAGGTGACGGACGACACCCGCCTGCGGGCGGTGCTGCCGACGATCCGGTTCCTGTCGGAGAAGGGCGCGAAGGTCATCCTGCTGGCCCACTTCGACCGGCCCAAGGGCAAGCGCGTGCCGGAGATGAGCCTGGCGCCCGTCGCCGGCCCGCTGTCGGACCTGCTCGAGCAGCCCGTCGCCTTCGCCGACGACTGCATCGGCGAGCCGGTCTACAAGGTGGTGTCGAAGCTGGAGAACGGCGGCGTCGCGCTGCTGGAGAACCTGCGTTTCCACGCCGGCGAGGAGAAGAACGACCCCGCCTTCGTGGCTGAGCTGGCCGCGTTCGGCGACCTGTACGTCAACGACGCCTTCAGCGCCGCGCACCGCGCCCACGCCTCGACCGAGGGCCTCGCCCGCCTGCTGCCGGCCTGGCCGGGCCTGCAGATGCAGCTGGAGCTGGAGATGCTCGACGCCGCCCTCGGCAATCCGAAGAAGCCGGTGCTGGGCATCGTCGGCGGGGCCAAGGTCTCGACCAAGCTCGACCTGCTGAACAACCTGGTCGCCAAGCTCGATCGTCTGGCCATCGGCGGCGGCATGGCCAACACCTTCCTGGCCGCCCAGGGCCATCCGGTCGGCTCCTCGCTGTGCGAGCACGACCTGGGCGACACCGCCCGCGAGATCATGAAGAAGGCGCAGGCCGCGGGCTGCGAGCTGCTGCTGCCGGTCGATGTCGTCGTGGCCGCGGAGGTGAAGCCGAACACCGCCACGCGCGTGCTGGGCCTGGACGAGGTCAAGGACGGCGACCTGATCCTCGACGCCGGTCCCAAGACGGTCGAGCGCCTGCTGGCCGCCATGGACGACAGCAGGACCTTCATCTGGAACGGCCCGCTGGGCGTGTTCGAGGTGCCGCCCTTCGACGCCGCCACCGTGGCGGCCGCGAAGAAGGCGGGCGAACTGGCGGAGGCCGGCAAGCTGGTCGCGGTGGCCGGCGGCGGCGACACCGTCGCGGCCCTGAACCACGCCGGGGTCGCGAGCCAGATGACCTTCGTCTCGACCGCCGGCGGCGCCTTCCTCGAATGGATGGAAGGCAAGGAACTGCCCGGCGTGA
>CALKHU010000256.1 GCA_937991555.1 uncultured Caulobacter sp. | reverse complement strand
CGCGCCAGATCGTCTCCGGCGCCGACGCGGCTGAACAGCCGGTCGACCACGCCCATCCTCAGCGATCGCGCCGGCACGAAGCAGCCCGCCTGGGCCATCACCGCCAGGATCGCGTTCTGGCGCAGGAAGGTCGACTTGCCAGCCATGTTCGGCCCGGTGACGATCGACAGCCGCGCCGCCGTCTCGCCCGAGCCGTCCAGCGCGCAGTCGTTGGGCGTAAAGGGATCGCCGGCCCGCTTCACCGCCGCCTCGACGACGGGATGCCGGGCGCCGACGGCCTCGAAGGCGAAGGACCGATCGACGACCGGACGCACGGCCTGCTGGTCCTCGGCCCATTCGGCAAGGGCGGCGTCGACATCCAGCGTCGCCAGCGCCCGCGCCGCCGCCTGGATGGCCGGAGCCAGTTCGCAGGCCGCCTGCCGCCAGGCTTCGAAGGTCTCGGCCTCGATGGCCAGGGCCCGTTCGCCCGCCTGGGCGATGCGCGCGTCGAGGTCCGCCAGCTCGACGGTCGTGAACCGCACCTGGTTGGCCAGGGTCTGGCGGTGGATGAAGGTCGCGTTCAGCGGCGGCTGGAACAGCGGGTCGGCCTTGCCCGCCGTGGTCTCCACGAAATAGCCGAGCACCGCGTTGTGCTTGATCTTCAGCGGCACGCCGCTCTCGACGACGAGGCGGCTCTCGAGCTCGACGATCACCCGCCGGCTGTCGTCCCGCAGGGCGCGCGCCTGGTCGAGCTCGGGCCGCACGCCCGCGGCCACAAAACCGCCGTCCCGGGCCTGGGCCGGCAGGTCAGCGCCGAGCCCGAACTCCAGTTGCGCGAGCAGCCCGGACAGATCGGCCGACAGCGACGGGTTCACCGCCGCAAGGGCCTCGTCGATCTCGGCCGGCGGCGGCGCCAGCTGGGCCCCTTCCGCGGCCAGCATGGCCGACAGCGCCTCGCCGGTCTTGAGCCCGTCCCGCAGGCAGCCCAGGTCGCGCGGCCCGCCGCGGCCCAACGCCAGGCGCGACAGCGCCCGCGCCAGGTCTCCGGACCGGCGCAAGGTCTCGCGCAGCTGCTCCCGCAGGCGTCGGCGCTCGAGCAGCCATTCGACGGCGTCGAGCCGGGCGTCGATGGCGGCCGGGTCAAGCAACGGCCGCGCGAGACGCGCCGCCAGCAGCCGGGAGCCGGCGGCCGTCACGCAGCGGTCGATACAGCCGAGCAGCGAACCGTCGCGCTGGCCGGATAGCGTCTTCTCGATCTCCAGCGACGCCCGGGTCGCCGGGTCGATGGCCATGACGTCGGCCTCGCCCGCCCGCCTCGGCGGCGACAGCGCCGGCAGCTTGCCGGCCTGGGTGGTCTCCAGATGCGCCGCGATCAGCCCGAGGGCCGAGACCTCCGCCCCGGCGAGACCGCCGAACCCGTCCAGGGTGTCGACGCCATAGAGGCGCTTCAGCCGGGTCTCCGACGCCGACGGCTCGGCCAGCGCCTGCGCGACCGGCTGCACCAGCCCGCCGGCGCCCTTCAGGGCCAGGTTGACGGTCTCGTCGGCGAACAGCCGGTCCGGCACGAGGATCTCGGACGGCTGCAACGCCGCCAGCGCCGCCGGCAGGCCGGATGGCGCGATCAGCAGGCTCTCGACCTCGCCGGTGGAGAGCTCGACGCTGGCCACGGCGGCCTGGCCTGCGCGCAGCGCCACGGCGGCCAGACGGTTGGCCCCGCGCGCATCCAGCAGCCCCTCTTCCGTCAGCGTGCCGGGCGTGACGATCCGCACCACGTCCCGGGCGACGATGGCCTTGGAGCCACGCTTCTTCGCTTCGGCGGGGGTCTCGACCTGCTCGCAGACGGCGACCTTGAAGCCCGACCGGATCAGCTTGGCGAGATAGGCCTCGGCGGCGTGGACGGGCACGCCGGCCATCGGGATCGGCTGGCCGTTATGGGTGCCGCGGTGGGTCTGGGCGATGCCGAGCGCCGCGGCGGCCTTGATCGCGTCGTCGAAGAACAGCTCGTAGAAGTCGCCCATGCGGAAGAACACCAGCGCGTCGGGCTGGCGCGACTTGGCCTCGAAGTACTGGGCCATCACCGGCGTCGCGCCGGCTGCGCCGGGTGCGGCCTGTTCGGGGGAAGCGTGGGCGTTCATCGCGGGCGACCCTAGAGCACGACGGCGTCAGACGTAATCGTCTGGTGGCTGGATCGCACCCTGAAGTCTGCGAGACCAGGGCCCCGAAAGCGAAACCGCCCGCGCCGGAGCGGCGCGGGCGGGTCCTTCTGTCGACGTGTGGCGACCGTCAGGCCACGTAGCGGGCCGGGGCCTCCTCGCCGTGATCGTCGGCGACTTTGAAGCGCCGGATCATGCTGCCCAGCTGCTCGGCCTCCTGGCGCATGGCGTGCGAGGCGGCGGTCGACTCCTCGACCATGGCGGCGTTCTGCTGGGTGATCTGGTCCATGCGGTTGACCGCGATGTTGACCTCCTTCAGCCCGTTCGCCTGCTCGCGGACCGAGGCGCTGATCTCGGTGATCAGGCGGGTGACGTCGCCGACGCGGCCGACGATGCGCTCGAGCGCCTCGCCCGCTTCGCCGACCAGGGTCGCGCCGCTGTTGATCTGGTTGCTCGACGAGGCGATGAGCGCCTTGATCTCCTTGGCCGCCTCGGCGGACCGCTGGGCCAGGGCCCGCACTTCCTGGGCGACGACCGCGAAGCCCTTGCCGGCGTCGCCGGCCCGGGCCGCCTCGACCCCGGCGTTGAGCGCCAGCAGGTTGGTCTGGAAGGCGATCTCGTCGATCACGCCGGTGATCTGGAAGATCTGCTTGGAGGAGGCCTCGATCTCGGACATCGCCGACACCGCCCGGCGGACGACCTCTCCGGACTCCCGCGCCTCGACGCCGGTCTCGGTGACCATCTTGTCGGCCTGGGCCGACCCTTCGGCCGTGCGGGACACCGCGTTGGTGATCTCGTTCAGCGTGGTCGCCGTCTGCTGCAGGTTGGCGGCCTGGTTCTCGGTCCGGCGCGACAGGTCGTCGGCGGCGGCGCTGGTCTCGCTGGAGGCGGTCTCGATGCCCGAGGCGCGGTGCGAGATGATGCGCATGATCTCGGCCAGCTGCGTGACCGTGGCGTTGAAGTCGGCGCGCAGCGTCTCGTAGGCCGGCGCGAAGGGGCGGTCGAGGCGGACCGTCAGGTCGCCCTCGGTCAGGCGCTTCAGGCCGTGGGCCAGGCCGTCGACGACCTCGGCCTGCTCCTTGGCGGAGGCGGCGCGGGCGGCTTCCTGGCTGGCGCGGGCGGCTTCCTGGTCCGCGGCCGCGGCCTGTTCGCGCTGGTGCAGCTCGGCCAGGCGCAGCTGGTTGTCGCGGAAGATGACCAGCGACTTGACGATGGCGCCCAGTTCGTCAGCGCGCTTGATGGCGTCGAGATTGACCTGGTTGTCGCCGCCGGCCAGCCGCTCGGTGGCGGCGGCGATGCGGATGACGCCCTTGCGGATGGCGATGACCAGGAAGCCCGCGATGGCGGCGACGGCGACCAGGGCCAGGACCACCAGCACGGTGGCGATCGCGCCGATGGTCTCCGCCTCCTTCACCGACTGCTGGGCGCGGGCGGCGGTCGCGTTGCTGGAGGCCTCGACCGCCTTCTTGAGCGTCGCGCTCATGCTCCGGTACGCATCCTGGAAGGGCACCGTGAACTGCGCCGCGGTCGTCGCGTCGGCGTCGAGCATGCCGATGACCAGGTCGACGGCGTCGTTGTAGGTGGCCAGTTCCTTCGAAAGGGCGACCAGCTGCTTCTTGCTGGCCGGATCGGAAGCGGCGGCGACCTTGTCGACCTCCTTGCGGATGGCCTTGAGCTCCTCGGTCAGGGCCGCCGCGCGAGCGGAGATCTGGTCGGTCTCGATATCCGCCAGCTTGCCGGTGGTCAGCCGGTAGAGTTCGCCGTGGGCGGAACTGATCCGCTGCGAGATCGAGGCCAGCTGGAGAGCCTGCGGCAGGTCGGACGAGACCACATGGGTCAGAACCGACCTCTGGTTCTGGTTCATCCACCAGGAACCGCTGGCCACGAGCGCCAGCGCGATCAGTGCGAGAGCCGGCGCGAGGCCGATCTTCACGGCCAGCGGCGCATCATCCAGTCTCGGCATACGCATTGAGAGTCCTGCCCCCATTAACGGTGTTGGGAGCGACCATCTGCCTGATTGGGTAATCTTGAGGTTAACGGCGCGCCCCAAAATGGGCGTCGCGGAAAGACGGTCTTCTGAAATGGTTCGGGGCGCCTCGGCGGAGGCGCCCCGATATCGATGGCAGTGGAGCCAGGTCGCCAGGCGACGCGCGGCTCACGCTGTCGAAGTGGCCGAACTCAGGCGCCCGGGAAGCGGATCGGGACGCGGACCGTGCCGGTCTTGCCGGCCATCGGCAGGACTTCGGCGACGCACATGGCGGCCTTCTCGAAGCCCGGCGACGGCGAGTCGCTGGTGACGACCTTGCAGCCCGACAGCTTGCCGTCGGCGGCGGCGCATTCGAGGGTGATGGCGGCCGCCTGACGGGTGTTGGCGTGCTTGGTGAGGCACGATTCCATCTGCGACTGCAGGCTGGCGGCCGAAGCCGGGCCGACGAGCGAAGCCGCGGCCAGCAGGCCGGCGGCGATAACGGCGGGATATTTCATCCTGAATTGCCCCTTCTGAGCAGTGATAACCAATACGGGTTTTAGGGACAGGGTGTTAAACAGCTCCTTACGCCGTCAGCTATTCTGACTCCCGGGCATCACTCTTGCCGTTCCACCTCGGCGCGGCCATTTAGGAGGGGTCATGTTCATCCAGACCGAACCCACGCCCAACCCCGACGTCCTCAAGTTCCTGCCCGGCCGCGAGGTTCTGGCGGCCGGCGCGCGCGAGTTTCGCGACGACGGCGAGGCGGCGGCCTCGCCGCTCGCGAGGGCCCTGTTCGACCTGGGCGACGTCGTCCGCGTCTTCTTCGGCTCGGATTTCCTGACCGTGACCCGGGCCCCCGGCGTCGACTGGTCGCATCTCAAGGCCCCGGTGCTGGCCGCGATCATGGATCACTTCACCTCGGGCGCGCCGATCCTCTCGGGCGGGGCCGCCGACGGCCACGACCAGACGGTCTACGAGGGCGAAACGGCGCAGATCGTCGAGGAGATCAAGGAGCTGCTCGACACCCGCATCCGTCCGGCCGTGGCCCAGGACGGCGGCGACATCGTCTTCTCGCGGTTCGAGGCCGACACCGGCGTGGTCTACCTGCACATGCGCGGCGCCTGCTCGGGCTGCCCGTCCTCCTCCGCCACCCTCAAGGCCGGCGTCGAGAACATGCTCAAACACTATGTGCCGGAAGTGACGCGGGTCGAGCAGACGCTCTGACCCCGGGCGCGCCTCGGCCGGCCCGCGCCGTGCGGGAGGCCCGTGGCGCGCGAAACAAGGTTGGCCGGCGACCGTCGCGGGGCTAGTCACGCATGCCTGCCCTTCGATCCAGGACCCGCCCATGCGCCTCGCCGTCCTCATCCCCCCGCTCCTGCTGCTCGCCGCCTGCGGGGAGTCGCAGCAGCAGGCCGCCGCGCCGGCGCCCCAGGCGCCCCCGCCGCCGCCGCCGCTCACCGCCGAGGGTCCGTTCCGGGTCACCAACGCGGGCGTCGGCAATCTCACCGCCGAGACGCGCTACTTCATCCCGGACGTCCAGAAGCTGTTTCCCGGGTCGCAGGTCATCGAGACCTTCGTCGACGGCGTCGAGGTGACCTCGGCCCTCAGCGTCACCGGCGAGCACGACCTCAAGATGGACATGCGCTCGGCGAAGGGCCGGATCGGCGCGGTGTTCATCTACGGCGGGCCGGTCGAAGGTCCCGGCGGCGGCCGGATCGGCGGCAGGATCGCCGACACCGGCGTCACCCCTGACCAGTGCCAGAAGGGGGTCGGCCGCTACGCCGGCCGCCTGGTCTGCACCCCGGCCGGATCGCCGAACGTGAACTATGTCGTGCGCGGCTCGGCCACGGCGGGAACGATCAGCGAGATCTTCTGGAGCAACGGCGACCCCAAGGCCGCCTCGATGGGCCCCCGCCCGATCCAGCTGACGGTGAAGAAGGGGTGATCCTCGCCCTCGACACCTGCCTGACCGCCTGCTCGGCGGCGATCCTCGACGGCGAGACGGTCCTGGCCGCCCGCTCCGAGGCGATGCCGCGCGGCCACCAGGAGCGCCTCGCGCCCCTGGTCCGCGACCTGGCGGTGGAGGCGGGCGTCGGTTTCTCCGGCCTCACCCGGATCGGCGTCACCGTCGGTCCGGGCAGCTTCACCGGCCTGCGGGTCGGGATCGCCTTCGCCAAGGGGTTCGGCGCCGCCCTCGGCGTTCCGGTCGTCGGCGTCGGGACGCTGGAGGCGCTGGCCAGCGGCCATACAGGCTTCGTCGCCGCCGCCATCGACGCGCGCCGGGGCCAGATCTATCTGCAGCTGTTCAATGACGGCGTCGCCGTTTCGGCGCCGGACGCCCTGGCCGGGGAGGACGCCGCGGCCCGCATCGCGGAGGTCTGGCCCGGCGGCCCCGCGACCTTCGTCGGCTCGGGCGCGCCCCTGCTCGCGGGCGTCCTCTCCGGCGCCCGTATCGAGACCCCGGACGGCCCCGACCCCGTGGCCGTCGCCCGCCTCGCCGCCGTCGCGCCGGTCCGGCCGGTGCGGCCGCTCTACCTGCGGGCGCCCGACGCGAAGCTGCCGATATGACCCGCCTGCGGGCCGCGCGAGGCGAGGACGCCGGCGACCTGGCCGCGCTTCACGCCGCCGCCTTCGCATCGCCGTGGAGCAGGGCGGACCTCGCCGACCTGCTCGCCTCCCCGGGCGCCTTCGCGCTGCTGGCGGAGGGCGAGGGCTTCATCCTCTGCCGCGCGATCGCGGGCGAGGCGGAGATCCTCACCCTCGCCGTGGCGCCGGCCGCGCGACGCCGCGGGACCGGCCGGGCCCTGGTCGAGGCGGCCGCCGGCGTGGCGGGGACGCTCGGGGCGGAGACGCTGTTCCTCGAGGTCGCCCACGACAACGCCACGGCCCTCGCCCTGTACGACGCCGCCGGCTTCTCGCGCGTGGGCCTGCGCAAGGGCTACTACGCCACGGGCGCGGACGCGGTCGTGATGCGCCGCGCGCTTAACACCTGACCGGCCAGCGCCTATCTTTGCGCGACTCAGGAGGGAGGACGGCCTTGGACCGGCTCGAAAAGCTCTGCATCGAAAAGGGCATGCGGATGACGGACCAGCGCCGGGTCATCGCCCGCGTCCTCTCCGCGGCCCAGGACCATCCCGATGTGGAGGAGCTGTACCGCCGCGCCCACGCGCTCGATCCGCATATCTCGATCGCCACCGTCTACCGGACGGTGCGCCTCTTCGAGGAGTCAGGGATCATCGAGCGCCACGACTTCCGCGACGGCCGCAGCCGCTATGAAGAGGCGCCGGACGTCCACCACGACCACCTCATCGACATGAAGACCGGCAAGGTCGTCGAGTTCGTCGACGAGGAGATCGAGGCCCTGCAGCAGGCCATCGCCCGCAAGCTCGGCTACCGCCTCGTCGACCACCGGCTCGAGCTCTACGGGGTGCCGCTCGAGGAGTAGGGGTTTCGACCCTCCGCCTGCGGGAGAAGGGTGCGGAAACTTGATCGGCGGCCCTCGCGCCCCCATAACGCCGGCCATGACCCAGTCCGCGCCCGAAAAGCGGCTCTACATCAAGACCTACGGCTGTCAGATGAACGTCTACGACAGCGAGCGCATGGCCGACGTCCTGCGCCCGCTCGGCTATGGCGTGACGGACGATCCGGAGGGCGCGGACCTGGTGGTGCTCAACACCTGCCACATCCGCGAGAAGGCCGCCGAGAAGGTCTATTCCGAGCTCGGCCAGATCAAGCTGATGAAGAACCGCAAGGCCGACGCCGGCGGTTCGATGACCATCGCGGTCGCCGGCTGCGTCGCCCAGGCCGAGGGCGAGGAGATCATGCGCCGCCAGCCGGCCGTGGACCTGGTCGTCGGGCCGCAGGCCTATCACCAGCTGCCGGAGCTGATCGCCCGCGCCCACCGGGCGACCGGCGAACGCCTCAGCGCCGACTTCGCGGCCGACGAGAAGTTCGACGCCCTGCCGGCCGAGCGCCACGTCGAGGGCGTCACCGCCTTCCTCACCGTACAGGAGGGCTGCGACAAGTTCTGCACCTTCTGCGTGGTGCCCTACACCCGCGGCGGCGAGTGGTCCCGCCCGGCGGACGCCATCCTGGCCGAGGCCCGCGTGCTGGCCGGCAAGGGCGTGCGCGAGGTCACCCTGCTCGGCCAGAACGTCAACGCCTACGACGGCTGCGACGGCGGCCTGGCGGCCCTGGTGCGGCAGCTGGCGAAGGTCGATGGCCTCGACCGCATCCGCTACACGACCAGTCACCCCCGCGACATGGACGAGGCCCTGATCGCCGCCCACGGCGAGGTCCCGGAGCTGATGCCCTACCTGCATCTGCCGGTTCAGTCGGGCAGCGACCGGATCCTGAAGGCCATGAACCGCGGCCACCGGGCCGAGGACTACCTGCGTCTGGTCGAGAGGATCCGCGCCGCCCGGCCGGACATCGCGATGAGCGGCGACTTCATCGTCGGCTTCCCCGGCGAGCGCGACAGCGACTTCGAGGCCACCCTCCAGCTGGTCCGCGCGGTCGGCTACGCCGGCGCCTTCTCGTTCAAGTACAGCCGCCGCCCCGGCACGCCGGCCTCGGCCATGCCGGGCCAGGTCGCGCCGGAGGTCGCCGACGAACGCCTTCAGCGCCTGAACGCCCTGCTCCAGGAACAGCAGGAGGCCTTCAACCGCTCGCGCGTCGGCATGGTCGCCCCGGTGCTGATCGAGAAGCCCGGCCGCCACCCCGGCCAGATCGGCGGCCGCTCGCCCTGGCTCCAGCCCGTGCATATCGACGGGCCCGAACATCTGATCGGCCGCATCGCGCCGGTCCGCATCGACGCGGCCACGCGCAACAGCCTGTCGGGTTCGCTCGTTCTGGAACACGCATGAGCCGACAACCCGATTTCCTGCCGCTGTCCGAAGACGCCGCCCACGCGGTGTTCGGACCCGGCGGCCGTCACGCGGCCCTGATCGAGGACGCCTTCAAGGTGCTGATCGAGACGCCCGGCGGCGGCGTCTCCGTGCAGGGCGACGCCCGCGGCCGCAGCCAGGCGAAGCGGGCCATCGAGGCCATCGCCGCCCTGGTGTCGTCGGGGGCCGAGGTCAGCGAGGCGGACATCCGCGTCGCCGTCGGCGAGGCCCGCCCGGCGGCGCC
>CALKHU010000255.1 GCA_937991555.1 uncultured Caulobacter sp. | reverse complement strand
AGCTTCCCAAGCTGAATGTCAGGGGTTCGATTCCCCTCACCCGCTCCAGGTTCTCCCACATTGTGATCCGCCGCCCGATTTCCGCTGGGCGGACGCTGCGGCAAGGCGCCAACCTCCGCCGCCGTTCGTGTCATGCGCGGAGCAGGGATTGCGATGAAGATCGAATGGAGCCCCGGGGACCAGCGGTTCCGCGACGAGGTCCGCGCCTTCCTGGACGCCGAGCTGACGCCGGAGCTGCGGCGGGCCGGGTCGACCATGACCAGCGTCTACGCCGACTACGGGACCGGGATGGCCTGGCAGAAGATCCTGCACCGCCGCGGCTGGGTCGCCCCGGCCTGGCCGGTGGAGTACGGCGGTTGCGGCTGGTCGGTGACCCAGCGCTACATCTTCGCCACCGAGCTGGCCGCCGCCGGCGCGCCGCCGGTGTCGCCGATGGGGATCGGCATGTGCGGCCCGGTGCTCATCGGCCACGGGACCCAGGCCCAGAAGGACCGGTTCCTGCCCCGCATGCTCGCCGGCGACGACTTCTGGTGCCAGGGCTACAGCGAACCGCAATCGGGCTCGGACCTGGCCACGCTGCAGATGAGCGCCGTCGCCGACGGAGACGACCTGATCTGCAACGGCCACAAGCTGTGGACCACCCACGCCCACGAGGCCAACTGGATCTTCTGCCTCGTCCGCACCAGCAAGGAGGAGATCCCGCAGAAGGGCATCACCTTCCTGCTGATCGACATGACCAGTCCCGGCGTGGAGGTGCAGCCCATCGTCTCGCTGTCGGGCGAGCACATCCAGAACCACGTCTTCTTCACCGACGTGCGCGTGCCGAAGGCGAACGCCGTCGGGCCCATCGGCCAGGGCTGGACGGTGGCCAAGCACCTGATGCAGTTCGAGCGCGGCGGCAGCGCCTACACGCCGGGCTTCCGCGCGCGGATCGCGGCCATCGCCGCGATCGTAGAGGCCGAGACCGGCGGCGCGACGACCGGCGAGCGCGACGCCCTGCGCCGCCAGCTGGCCGAGGCGACGACCCAGGTCGACGCCCTGGAGGCGGTCGAGCTGCGGGTGATGTCGGCCCTGTCGGTCGGCGCCGCGCCGGGGCCGGAGTCCTCGATGCTCAAGACGGTCGGCACCGAACTGAGCCAGCACCTGACCGAGATCGCCCTCGCGGCGGCCGGGACCTATGCGCCGGTCTACCAGCCCCACATGGTGTCGCCCGGCGGGCCGACGCCGGGCTTCGTCCCGCCCGCCGGCCGCAATGACGGCGTCGGCCCCGCCTACGCCATGACCGTGGCGGCGAAATACTTCAACGATCGCGCCGGTTCGATCTATGCCGGGACCAACGAGATCCAGCGCAACATCATGGCCAAGGCCGTCCTCGGCCTGTGACAGGGAGATCCACGATGGACTTCAACGCCGACTATGTGATGACCATCGACGGCAAGCCGGTGGCCGGCGAGCGGACGATCGAGGTGTTCAACCCGGCCACGGGGGAGGGCTTCGCCCAGGCGCCGGACTGCACCGCGGCCCAGCTCGACGCGGCCGTCGAGGCCGCGAAGCGCGCCTTCAAGACCTGGCGCAACACCCCGATCGAGGAGCGTCAGGCGCTGGTCCGCAAGGCCGGCGAGGCGCTGATCGCCCATCATGAGGAGCTGGCCCGTCTGTTCACCCGCGAGCAGGGCCGGCCGGTCGACGCCGCCAAGCAGGAAGTCATGGGCGCCGGCGCCTGGCTGCAGGCGGTCTCGGCGATGACGCCTCCGGTGCATGTGTCGGAGGATTCCGACGCCCAGCGCATCGAGACCCGGTATGTGCCGCTCGGCGTCGTCTGCGCGATCGCGCCGTGGAACTTCCCCGTCACCCTGGCGATGTGGAAGGTCGGCCCGGCGCTGGTCGCCGGCAACACCATGGTGCTCAAGCCCTCGCCCTTCACGCCGCTGTGCACGCTGAAGATCGGCGAGCTGTTCCGCGACATCTTCCCGCCGGGCGTCTTCAATGTGGTCAGCGGCGGCGACGAGCTGGGCCCGCTGATGACCAGCCACCCCGGTTTCGCCAAGATCTCCTTCACCGGCTCGACCGCGACCGGCAAGAGCGTGATGGCCAGCGCCGCCAAGGACCTCAAGCGTGTGACGCTGGAGCTGGGCGGCAACGACGCGGCGATCGTGCTGCCCGACGTCGACCTCGACGAGGTGGCCCAGAAGATCTTCTTCGGCGCCTTCTTCAACAGCGCCCAGATCTGCGTCGCGACCAAGCGGCTCTATGTCCACGAGGACGTCTACGACGGCCTGCGCGACCGGCTGCTGGGCATCGCCAGGGCGGTGAAGGTCGGCGACGGCGCCGAGCAGGGCACGGTGCTGGGCCCGATCCAGAACCGTCGCCAGTACGACCGCGTCATGGACCTGCTCAACGACGCCAAGGCGAAGAACCTGACCCTCCTGCACGGCGCCGACATCCCCGAGGGGAAGGGCTACTTCGTGCCGGTGACCATCGTCGACAACCCGCCGGAACACGAGCGCGTGGTCCAGGAGGAGGCCTTCGGCCCGATCCTGCCGATGCTGAAGTTCAAGGACGTCGACGAGGTCATCGACCGCGCCAACGCCAGCGACTACGGCCTCGCCGGCGCGGTCTGGTCGAAGGACATCGACAGGGCGGTGGAGATCGCCCGCAAGCTCGAGACGGGCACCGTCTGGGTCAACCAGAACCTGAACCTGCGCCCCGACACCCCGTTCGCCGGCCACAAGCAGAGCGGCTTCGGGGTCGAGAACGGCATGGAGGGACTGCTCGAGTACATGGTCCCGCAGGCGGTCTACGTCGCGAAGGGGTAGGGCGCGTTCTGCCCGGGCGGACGTGTTGGGGGCGCGCATGGATACCGCCGTGTATCCTTCGACAAGGCCTGCTGGGCCGGCTCAGGATGACATAGTCGGAAGGCTATCCATCCAGGTCCTGCTGAGCAGCGCCGAGCGCGTGTCGAAGCACGCAGCGGACCGGACCGCCCGCCACAGGGCGCCCCGAACCCGTCAGGGCGTCACGCTCTCGGTTATGGCCCGGCGACCTCGACGAACCCTTCGGTCAGCAGCCGTCCGTCCTCCGCGCGCAGGCGGAACGGCGTGCGCCCGCCGACTGGACCCTTCTCCAGCCACATCGGCTCGCCGGCCCAGGCGGGGGAGCGGAAGCGCGCCGCCAGCCGCGTGATGCTCGCGCCCGGCGGCGCCGCGCGCAGGCCGGCCAGCGCCCACAGCGCCGTGCCGTGGATCAGGATGTCCGGCAGCCCGGCGGCCAGCGCCACGGTCCGTTCGGTGTGGATCGGGTTCCAGATGTCCGCGCACTCCGAATAGAGGTGCGGGAAGGCGCGGGGCGTGTCGATGCGCTCGCCGACGCCGACGGGCTCGAAGGCGATGGCCGGTTCGTCGATTTCCACCGGCCGGTCCCCGCCCGACACCGCGACGCCGCGCATCACGCTGACAGAGACCGACTCCGCGACCAGTTCGCCGCCCACGCGGCTGCGGTAGCGAATGACCGAGACGGCGCCGGCGCGACTGTCCCGCACGCCCAGAAGCTCGGCTTCGCAGGTCAGGGTCTCGCCGGCCGTCACCGGCCGCAGGAAGCGGCTGTCCTGGCTGGCGTGGACGCCGCGACGGCTCTCGTCCGCCGACAGGGTCTGGCGCGGGTCCTCCCGGCTCATCAGCGCCAGCGCCCACTCGGGCGTCACCACCTGCATCGGCAGCATGGCCAGCGGTCCGGCCGCGTCGTCGAGGCCGGCCGCGTCGTCCGGCGCCAGCACGCCGCGGAACGCCAGCACGCGCCTCGGCGTGGCTTGCCAGTCGACCGGTCCCCAGCGGGTTCCGGCGATGTCGGCGTTGAACGGCATATCAGGCCGCCTTCCGGCGTCGCGCGAGCCCCGCGAGGTCCCGCGCGACACGGATCCAGAGCAGCACGAAGCCGGTGATCACGATCACCAGCGTCAGCAGGCTGGCGACGACGATCAGCGGGTGATTGAAGTTCTCGCCGTTCTTCCAGTCCATCACGTGCAGCCGCCAGAAGGCGTCGTAGAAGCGCCAGACATTCGAGCGCCTGGAGACCACCTCGCCCGTCCGGGCGTGGAGGTAGAAGCTGGTCTTCTCCGCGTCGTCGAAATCGACCCGCCAGAGGGGGCCGGTCCTGCCGGTCTCCGGCGGCGCGGCCGCGTAGAGGCGGGCGGCGATCGGCCTGCCCTCGCCCCTGTAGGCGGCGCCCGCGAAGGCGCGGGCTTCGGCGTCGGTCAGGGGGGCGGGCGGCAGGCCGGTCGTGGCGGACACGATGACGGGCTCGCCTTCGGCCGCCTTCAGGCTCCAGACCGGACCGCGTGGCGTCGTCTTCAGCTGCGCCTCGACCGGCGCGACGCCGGCCCGGCGGGCGGCCTCGGCGGCAGGAAGCAGTTCTTCGAGCGGCAGCGGAACCGGCCTGACCTCGGCGAGATGGTGCTCGCTGCGCACCGTCTCGATCGGCAGCACGGTCATCACCACGCCGCCGGCGACCCAGAACAGCACCTGGACGCCGACGACCAGGCCGATCCACTTGTGCAGCTGGGTAGAGACCCTCAGCAGGTTCACGCGGCGCTCCGGATGCGCTGGATCGCCTCGCCGACCCAGGCCTTGAGGTTGTCCTTCAGGTCAAGCGGCGTGCGGCCGCTGCGCACCATGACCAGGTCGAGGTCGGGGACGACGATGGTGTACTGGCCGTCGTAGCCGTTGGCCGAGAAGCTGCCGGGCCCGCCCACGCCGAGCCACCAGTGGGCCCCGTAGGGCGCGGCCGGATCGTCCTTCGAGCGCGTGCGGGTGCGGGCGTAGTCGACCCAGCCCTCCGGCAGCAGCCGCGCGCCGTCCCAGACGCCGTCGCGCAGGTAGAGCAGGCCGAAGCGGGCGAAGTCGCGGGCCGAGCAGAAGCAGAAGGACGAGCCGATGAAGGTCCCCGCCGCATCGAACTTCGGGACTGGCGTGCGCATGCCGAGCGGCCCGAACAGCCGCGCGCGCATGAAGGCTTCGAAGCCGTCGCGGTCCGCGCCGAGCGCGCGGGCCAGGGCCCGGGCGACGATGTTGGTCGTGCCGCTGGCGTAGCTCATGATCTCGCCCGGCGGATGGATCAGCGGCTGGGCGGCGGCGTAGGCGGCGACGTCCGACTTGCCGGACCCGAACAGCATCTCGATCACGTCGGAGACGCTGCCGGGCACATAGTCCTCGACGAACTTCAGCCCGCTCGACATGCGTAAGAGCTGGTCCAGCGTGATGTCGGCGCGGGGATCGCCGGGCGACCGCCACTCCGGCGCGTCGGCGGGGGCGTGGATGTCGAGCCTGCCGTCGAGCACGGCCATCCCGACCAGGGCCTGGGTCATGCTCTTGGCCTTGGACCAGGACGGGAAGGTGCTGTCGGGACCGAGACCCTCGCCGTAGCGCTCGTAGACGATACGGCCGCCCCGGACGATGAGCAGGGCGTCGGTGAGGCCTGTCTTCGCCTCGGCCTCCGGCGCGAAGGCGGCGTCGAGGAGCGCCGGGATGCCGGCGGGGAGAGCTGCGCCCTCCGGCCACGCCTCGGTCGGCCAGGGCGTATCGGCGGGCTGCGCGGGGAGGGGCGGGAGAGTCATGGAGGGAGAGTGGCGGCGAGCCGCCGAGTTGTCGATCCTTCCCCGCAGGGGGAGGGGACCACGTGGAGCATGGTGGCGGGGGATCGGTGCAGGGTGTGAAATGGGTTGCACCATGCAGACGGGATGCGGGCGAAAGCTCCTGACGGCACCCCTCTCCACCACCCTCCGGGCGGTCCCCCTCTCCCGGTGGGAGAGGATTGGCGATTGGGCGTCGCCTCGCGGAGCGTGACTGCGCTACGGTCCAGTCCCCACCCCCCGGAGATTCCCCATGGCCCACGCCCATGTCGAAAGCAGCGGACCCGCCTGGGCGACCGCGGTCACCACGGGGCGGCACAGCCTGGTCTCCGACGAGCCGGCGGCGCTGGGCGGCGCGGACGCGGGGCCGGCGCCCTACGACCTGTTGCTCGCCAGCCTGGGGTCCTGCACGGCCATCACCCTGCGCATGTACGCGGCGCGCAAGGACTGGCCGCTGGAGGAGGTGGTCATCGACCTGTCGCACCACCAGGAGGACGGGCGCTCGAAGATCACGCGAAAGCTCTGGGTCGAGGGCGATCTCGACGAGGCGCAGCGCGCGCGCCTGGCTGACATCGCCGAACGCACGCCGGTGACCTTGACGCTGAAGAACGCCGCCGACATCACCACGCAACTTCAGCCGTAGGAGTCTCCATGTCTGGACGGGTTTTCGCCATCACCGGCGGGTTCGGGGTGCTGGGACAGGCGGTGGCGCGGGCGGCGCTCGCGGCGGGTCACACGGTGGCGCTGATCGACGCGGCGGCGGAGGGCAGGGGACTGCCCGACGGCGTGCTGGCGCTCGGCGGCGTCGACCTCATGGAAGTGGCCCAGGCGCGGTCGGCGATGGACCGCGTCGCCCTGGACCTCGGCGGGCTGGACGTGCTGGTCAACGTCGCCGGCGGCTTCGTCTGGCAGACGCTGGCGGACGGCGACCCGGCCAACTGGGACCGGATGTACCGGCTCAACACCCTGACCTGCGCCAACGCCTCGCGGGCGGCGCTGCCGCACCTGCTGGCCTCGAAGGCGGGCCGCATCGTCAGCGTCGGGGCCGGCGGGGCCGTGAAGGCGGCCGGCGGCATGGGCGCCTACGCCGCCTCCAAGGCGGGCGTGCACCGGCTGACCGAGAGCCTGGCCGAGGAGACGAAGGGGAAGATCACCGTCAACGCCGTGCTGCCCTCGATCATCGACACCCCGACCAACCGCGCCGACATGCCGGACGCCGATTTCGGCGCCTGGGTCACCCCCGACGAGGTGGCGCAGGCGATCCTCTGGCTGGCGTCGGAGGCGGCCAGCGGCGTCACCGGCGCGCTTCTGCCGGTGACTGGGCGCGTCTGACCCAAATGGGGGATGACCCTGTCCCCCGCAGGTTGTAAGCCCGGCTGACCATGACGGAGTCATCCCAGCACGCCCCGCGGATATCCGAGATTCTCGCGGGCATCGCCTCGCAGAAGCGGAAGACCGTCTCCGTGCGCGACGTGCTGGAGGCGTTCGGCGACCGCGCGTTCGGGGCGCTGATGTTCGTCTTCGCGGCGCCGGTCGCCCTGCCGATGCCGCCGGGGGTTTCGGCCATCCTCGGCGCGCCGCTGCTGTTCATCACCACCCAGCTGATGACCGGCCGCCGCACCCTGTGGCTGCCCAAGGCGCTGGCCGACCGGACCATGACGCGGGCCGACTACGCCGGGCTGGTCGAGAAGCTGACGCCCTACCTGACCTGGCTCGAGCGCCGCCTGCGGCCCCGGTTCACCTTCCTGTACAACCGCTGGCTCGACGGCCTGACCGGGCTGGTCTGCCTGGTGCTGGCCATCGTGGTCTTCCTGCCGATCCCGTTCGGCAACATGCTGCCGGCGCTGGCCATCGCCGCCTTCGGCCTCGGCATCGCCGAGCGCGACGGCCTGCTGGGCGCCCTCGGCGGCCTGGCCACGGCGATCAGCCTGGCCGTGCTGGCGCTGCTGTCAGGCGCGATGATCGCCGCGGCGGCGACGTTCGTCCGCGTGCTGATGGCGACGCTGGACAAGGTCTGGCCGTTCTAGCGCCCTGCATCCTTCGACACGCGCCGGCGGCGCGTGTCGAACCGCGCCGTGATCAAGCCATCTCGTAGTCTTCCATCACCGGCCGGCGCAGGAGCGTTCGGTAGGTCTTCGTGTCGCCCGACCAGTTGTTGGTGATCTTGCCGTCGGCGCGCTTGTACCAGCTGGAGCAGGAGCCGGCCCAGGCCGTCTGCGTCAGGTCCTGCTGCAGCCCGGCGTTGAACCGGGCCTGGGCGTCGGGCTTCACGGACAGCGCCCGGGCGCCCCTGGCCTTAAGGGCCTTCAGCGCCTCGATCATGTAGGCCACCTGCGCCTCGATCATGACGATGATCGAGTTGTGGCCGAGGTTGGTGTTGGGGCCATAGAGCAGGAACAGGTTCGGGAAGCCGGCCACCGTCACCCCCAGATAGGCTTCCGCGCCGTCCTTCCAGGCCTCGGCCAGGGACCGCCCGCCGGCGCCGCGGATCTCCACCGGCGCGACGAAGTCGGTCGTCACGAAGCCGGTGCCATAGACCAGCACGTCGCAGGCGTGTTCGACGCCGTCGCCCGTCCGGACCCCGGCCGGGGTCACCTCGCGCACGTCCTCGGTCACCAGCTCGACGTTGGGCCGGGCCAGGGCCTGGTAGTAGTCGTCCGACACCAGGACGCGCTTGCAGCCGATCGGGTAGTCGGGCGTCAGCTTGGCCTTGAGGGCCGGGTCCTTGATGGTGTCGTCGAGATACTTCAGCGCCAGCTTGCGGAAGTTCTCCGCCGACTTCGTGCCGGTCCGGAACGCGGCGAAGCGCAGGTCCATCATCTTCCAGATGAACCAGCGCAGCGCGCGGTCGGTGGCCGGGAAGGTCCTGAACAACCATTTCTGGAAGGGGCTGAACGGCTTGTCGAGGCGCGGCACGATGTAGTTGGGCGTGCGCTGGAAGACGATCACCTTGCCGGCGGTCTTCGCGATCTCGGGGATGTACTGGATGGCGCTGGCCCCGGCGCCGATACAGCCGACCGTCTTGCCGCGCAGGTCGACGTCATGACGCCAGCGGGCGGAGTGCCAGCTCTCGCCCCGGAAACTCTCCCGGCCCGGAATTCCGGCGAAGCTCGGCTTGTTGAGCTGGCCGAGACCGGACACCAGCACCGGCGCGCTCAGCGTCTCGCCGCCCCTGACCTGAACGCGCCACAGGCCCGCGGCCTCGTCCCAGTCGGCGGCCTCGACCTCGGTGTTGAAGCGGAAGCAGCCGGTCACGCCGAACCGCTCGGCGACGCGCTCCATGTAGGCGCGGATCTCGGGCTGGGGCGAGTAGGCGCGACTCCAGTCCGGGTTCAGCGCGAACGACAGCGAATAGAGTCGGGACGGCACGTCGCAGCAGGCGCCGGGGTAGGTGTTCTCGCGCCAGGTGCCGCCGACCCCGTCGCTCTTCTCGAGCCCGACGATGCGGGTGAAGCCGGCCTCCTTCAGCTTGATCGCCGCCGTCAGGCCGCCGAACCCAGCCCCGATGATGATGGCGTCCAGCTCGCCGTCCATGCCCGCTCCCCGTTCTATTTCACGAACTATTGCGCACCGTCGCGGGCTGGAAAAGGCCGCGGAGGCCGCCCGCCCGCTTGCGGTCGCCTCGCGCCGGGTGTGGAGTGATTTCGACGACCGCGGGTCACGCGGCGTCTTCAAGCGAAAAGACGCGGCGGGGCCGCGGTCTCGCCGCCAGACGAACGGTGGGAGAACGCGCATGACTGTCAGGAAATCGGGCGCGGTTCGGGCGATCGCGCTGGTCGGCCCGAACGGCGCCGGTAAAACGACCCTCTTCGAGGCCCTGCTGCACGCCGCCGGAGCCACCGACCGCCAGGGCGCGGTCGGGCAGTCGGGAAGCGTCGGCGACGCCTCGCCGGAAGCGCGGTCCGCCGGCCAGAGCGTCGAGATGAACCTCGCCGGCTTCACCTTCATGGGCGATCGCTACGCCCTGATCGACGCGCCGGGCTCGGTCGAGTTCCGGGCCGACGCCGACCACGCGCTGCCGGCCGTCGACCTCGCCGTCGTGGTCATCGATCCCGATCCGGACAAGGCCCTGCTCGCCCAGCCCTGGCTGCACGAGCTGGAGCGGCTGGGCGTGCCCCGCGCCATCTTCGTCAACAAGATCGACCAGGCGCGCGGCCATGTCGACGAACTGCTCCGGGCGCTGGCGCCGGTCAGCGCCACGCCGCTGGTGGCGCGGCAGCTGCCGATCTGGAAGGACGACCATGTCGCCGGCTTCGTCGACCTGGCGCTGGAACGCGCCTTCGTCTACCGGCCGGGCCAGCCTTCCGAGCCGGTGGCCATCCCCGAGGATCTTCGCGACGAGGAGGCGGCCGCGCGGTTCCACATGCTGGAGCAGATGGCGGACTTCGACGACGCCCTGATGGAGATGCTGCTCGGCGACGAGACGCCGGACCTGTCGACCGTCTTCGCCGACATCGTCGCCGAGACGAGAGCCGCCCAGATCACCCCGGTCTTCTTCGGCGCGGCGGCCAGCCGCAACGGCGTCGGTCGCCTGCTGAAGTCGCTGCGCCACGACGCGCCGGAGCCCGCGGCCGCCGCCGCCCGGCTAGGGGCCGACGGGATGGCGGTCTACGCCCTCAAGGCCAGCCATGCCGGGCAGGCCGGGAAGCTGACCTGGGGCCGCGTGTTCGGCGGGACGCTCGCAGACGGGGCCGAACTGATCCTGCCCGACGGCCAGAAGAACCGGGTCAGCGGGCTGTTCTCCGTCATGGGCCAGGCGACCCGGAAGATCCCGTCCGCCGACGCCGGCGACATCGTCGCCCTCGGCAAGATGGAGGGCGCGAGGGCCGGCGACCTGATGTCGGCCGCCCGCGCGGCGTCCTCCAGGGCCGCGCCGCGGCCCCGGCCGCCGCTCTTCGAGCTCGCCATCGCCACCCGCGACCGCAAGGACGACGTCCGGCTTTCGGGCGCGCTCCAGAAGCTGCTGGAGGAGGACCGCAGCCTGTCGCTGGTCCAGGACGCGGCCCTGCACGAGATGCGTCTGTGCGGCCAGGGCGAGGCGCACCTGCGCGTGGCCCTCGAGCGTCTTCGCCGCCGCTACCAGGTCGACGTGGCGACGCAGACGCCCGCGACGCCCTATCGCGAGACGATCCGCAAGACGGTCACCCAGCGGGGACGCCACAAGAAGCAGACCGGCGGGCACGGCCAGTTCGGCGACGTGCTGCTCGAAATCCGCCCGCTCGCCCGCGGCGAGGGCTTCCGCTTCGAGGACCGGATCACCGGCGGGGTCGTGCCCAGGCAGTGGATCCCGGCCGTCGAGCAGGGTGTCCGAGACGCCATGGAGAAGGGTCCCCTCGGCTTCCCGGTCGTCGATGTGGCGGTCACCCTTCTCGACGGCTCATGGCACCCCGTCGACAGCTCCGAAATGGCGTTCCGCACCGCAGGGCGTATCGGCATGAGCGAGGGCCTCGCCGCCGCGTCGCCTATCCTGCTGGAGCCGGTCGAGAAGCTGGTCATCCACGCCCCCAGCGCGGCGACGTCGCGGATCACCTCGTCGATCTCGAACCGGCGCGGCCAGATTCTCGGCTTCGACGCCCGCGAGGGCTGGCCGGGGTGGGACAGCGTCGAGGTCTACATGCCGCACGACGAGCGGCAGGACTTCATCATGGACCTGCGGTCCATGACCCAGGGCCTGGGGGACTTCGAATGCGCCTTCGACCACATGGTCGAGCTGACCGGTCGCAAGGCCGACGAGGTGGCCCAGAAGGCCAGGGTCGCGGCATAGCCGGGGCGGGGGGTTACCCCCGCGCCTTGCCGAACGGGTCGGGAAGCAGCCGCTCGTAGGTCCTGCGGACGCTGTCGTAGCATTCGCAGGCCGCCGCCTCGAGACCGGCGCGGTCAAGGATGTCCACCACGCCGCGCCGGTAGCTGATCAGACCCTTGGCCTGCAGCGCGCCCGCCACGGCGGTGACCGTGGTGCGCTGCACGCCCAGCATGTCGGCCAGGAATTCCTGGGTCAGGGAGACGGTGTTGCTGTCGATGCGGTCGCGGCATGACAGCAGCCAGCGGCAGAACCGCGCCTCGACCGAGTGCAGGGCGTTGCAGGCCACCGACTGGATGGCGTGGCCGAACAGGGCGTCGTTGTGGCGGTCGATCAGGCTGGCCAGTTCCGGCGCATGCCGGACGGCCTCGCCCAGCGCGGTCGACGCGATCTTCGACGCGCGGCCGGGCACCTGGACGATGGCCCGCGACATGCTCTGCCGCGGCGCGATGGCGGCCATCAGGCCGAACGCGCCCTCCCGCCCGATCGTCGCGGACTCAATGGCCGTCCCGTTCTCCATCAACGTCATCAGAGAAATGACGCAGTCATGCGGGAAGTATACGGTGTCGATGGGATCGCCGGGGTCGCAGATCAGGCGGCCCTTCTCCATCTCCACCAGCGTAAGCTGGGGTGACAGGCGCGCGAAATCGGCCGGAGACAGGGAGGCGAGCAGTCTGTTCTTCAACGGGAGGGGACTCGTCATTGCGACTCAAAACGCCGTTGTGCGACGGCGGTTTCAAGCTATAGGCGCGATGAACGAAGCACTGTCGCTTAGCCGACATAATCCAGACGGATGACCGACAAATTCAGTCAACCAGTGGTCGACGATGGAATGCCCGACTTGACCTCGCGGAAGACCTTTCTGTGTCGACTATCCGACATAACAACACTGGAATGGTCCTGACTACACGACCAAATTGGAGCGGAAACTTATGAAATACAGGCGCTTGGGCCGGACGGGGCTCTATGTTTCGGAAATCTGCCTCGGCGCGATGACCTTCGCCGGACAGGAAGGCAGCATGTGGGGCCAGATCGGCAGCGTCGACCAGGCCGGCGCCGACGCCATGATCCAGCGGGCCCTGGCCGCGGGGGTGAACTTCATCGACACCGCCGACGTCTATTCCTTCGGCCAGTCGGAGCGGATGGTCGGGGCCGCGCTGCGGAACCTGGGCGTGAAACGCAGCGATGTCGTCATCGCCACCAAGGTCTACGGCGAGATGGGCAAGGGCCCCAACGACCGCGGCGCCTCGCGCGGCCATATCATGGACGGCGTCAAGGCCAGCCTCGACCGCATGGGCCTGGACTACATCGACCTCTACCAGATCCATGGCGACGACAGCGTCACCCCGATCGAGGAGACGCTGCGGGCGCTTGACGACCTGGTGAGCCAGGGGCTGGTCCGCTACGTCGGCTGCTCGAACTGGGCGGCGTGGAAGATGATGAAGGCGCACGGCATCGCCGATGCCAGGGGCTACGCCCGGTTCGAAAGCGTCCAGGCCTACTACTCTATCGCGGGCCGGTACCTGGAGCGCGACATCGTGCCGATGATGCAGGACCAGCAGATGGGCCTGATGGTGTGGTCGCCGCTCGCCGGCGGCCTGCTGTCGGGCAAGTTCGGCCCCGGCAGCAACGGCCCCGACGGGGCGCGCCGGGCGCTGTTCGACTTTCCGCCCGTGAACCGCGACCGCGCCTGGGCCTGCGTCGACGCCATGCGGCCGATCGCCGAGGCGCGGGGCGTGTCTGTGGCCCGTATCGCGCTGGCCTATGTGCTGTCGAAGCCGTGGGTGACGACGGTCATCGTGGGGGCCAAGACCGCGGACCAGCTGGAAGACAATCTCGCCGCCGCGGAGATCGAACTGACGGCGCAGGAACTCGAGGCGCTCGACGCGGCCTCGGCCCTGCCGCCCGAGTATCCAGGCTGGATGCTTGAGCGCCAGGGCGGCCACCGCGTGCCGAAGCCGTTCGTACGCAAGGCGTGAGGCCGCGCGCCGCCATTTCATACGGCTGCGTATGAAATGGCGGCGGCGCGCCGGTCAATGCAGGTCGACGCGGCGACTGCCGCCGACGTCCGGGGTGGAGCCGGTCGCGTTGGCCTTGGCGATCTCCCAGGCGAACTTCACCGGGCCGGCTTCGTTCAGCCACACCTGGGCGTCGCTGACGTCGAGGCACAGCAGCGTCAGGCGAGGGTCGGCCTTGCCCTCCGGATACCAGGCCGCGACGACCGGGTTCCAGTACTTCTCGATGCGGTCGACATCGTGCTGCAGCGTCAGTTCGCCCGCCACGCAGGCCTGGAAGCGCGTCCGCTGCACGACCATCATCGCGCCCTTGCCTTCCGCGATCGAGCGGGCGAGGTCGGTGTCGGCGCGGGTGAAAAACCAGACCTTGCCTTCGTCGGGCTCACAGAAGGCGGTCATCGGCTGGAAGTGCTGCATCGGGTGCGTGTGCGCACCCAGCATCACCGTGCCGTTGTCGTCGTCGATCTCTTTCCAGAGGCGGTCACGGACGGCGTCCGCGTCGTTCATGTCGGTGCTCATCGAGCTCTCCCTTGCGCTTGAGTTGCAGGGGAGAACCCGGGCGGGAGTGAGCGGTTCCGGTCAGTCCGGGTAACGTTCCCGGAAGGCCGTGATCGTGGCGGTGACCTCGGCCTGGTAGCGCTCGATGACCGCGGCCTCGTTCGGGCCATTGGTGAAGATGAAGAACGCACCTGCCTCCAGCTGCTCGACGATGCGCGCGCCGGCGGTCTCGAAGGGCAGGTTCCTCGACATCGGGATCTCGCCCTCGACCACCAGCGGACGGGCGCCGCCGAACCCGTCGTGGCGGTTGCGGAAGCTGTTCCAGATGTCGGTGGCGACGGGGCCCGGGCAGATCACCCCGACGCCGATGTTGGTCCCCTCGAAATCGCGGCGGGCGCAGAGGCTGTAGCCCATCACCGCGTGCTTGGCCGAGGTGTAGGCGGCCGAGATGCCGCCGGTGACGCTGTCGGGCAGGCCCAGCGCATGCTCCGACGCCGTGTTGACGATCCGGCAGGGCAGGCCGCTCTCCAGCATGCGCGGCGCGAAGGTGCGGACCCCGAGGTAGACCCCCTCGACATTGACCTTGAACACCCAGTCCCAGGTCTGGCGCGAGACGCCGTGCACGGTCCCGGGCGCGCCGACGCCGGCGTTGTTGAACAGCAGCTGGACAGGCCGGTCCCACTGGGCCGCGGCCCGGTCGGCGAGCGTCCGCCAGCCGGCCTCGTCGATGACGTCGAGGTGCATGCCGACGACGTCGAAGCCCTCGGCGACAAGGCCGCGGGCAGCCTCGCCGGCCCGCCCGGCCTCGATGTCGGCGAGGATCACCTTCGCCCCGCGCGCCGCCAGCGCCCTGCCGATCCCCAGGCCGATGCCCGAGGCTCCGCCCGTGACGACCACGACGGCGCCGGCAACGTTCATGCTAGAAGCCCAGCACCGTGGCGTAGCGGTCGCGGTGATAGCCGGCGCCGCCGAACAGCTGCTCGGCTACGCGGGCGCGCTTGAGGAACAGGCCGGCGTCGTGGGCGTCGGTCTGGCCGATGCCGCCGTGCATCTGGACCATCTCGTTGGTGACCAGGTGCGCCAGTTCGCTCGCCTTGCCCTTGGCCAGGGAGGCGGCGGCGCGGTTGTCCGCAGCGCCGGAGTCGAGCTGTTCCAGCGCCGCCTCGATGCAGGAGCGGGTGGTCTCCAGATCGGTGAACATCTTGGCCGCGCGGTGCTGCAGCGACTGGAAGGCGCCGATCAGCTGGCCGAACTGGGTGCGGGTCTTCAGGTACTCGAGCGTGATCTCGAACGCCTGCATGGCGCTGCCCAGCATCTCGGCGGCGAGGCCGATGCGGGCGCGGTCGAGCACCGGCTCCAGCACATCCCAGCCCTTGTCGACGGCGCCCAGCACTTCGCCGGCCGCGCCGTCGAAGGTGATCTCGGCTGCGCCGCGGCTGTCGGCCAGCGCCAGGTGCTTGCGGGTCACGCCGGCGGCGTTCGGGTCGACGAGGAACATCGTGATCCCCGCCGTCTCGCCCGGCTTGCCGCTGGTGCGGGCCGCCACGATCAGCAGGTCGGCGGCGTCGCCGTCGATGACGAAGGTCTTCTTGCCGGTCAGGGCGTAGCCGTCGCCGGTCTTCTCGGCCTTCAGGGCGACGCGCTCGGGCGCGTGGTGCGAGGACTCGTCGACAGCCAGGGCGGTCACCGCCGAACCTTCGGCGATCTTCGGCAGCCAGGCGGCCTGCTGGGCGTCGCTGCCGGCCAGGGTCAGGGCGCTGGCGCCGATGAGGGCGGTCGAGAGCAGCGGCGAGGCGGTCAGGGTGCGGCCGGTCTCCTCAAGGATGAGGCCCAGGCTGAGGTAGCCGAACTCCGAGCCGCCGAACGCTTCCGGCACGATCACGCCGGCCCAGCCCATCTGGCCGATCTCCGCCCAGGCGGCGGCGTCGAACGGCGCGCCCGAGCCGCTGTCGCGCAGCGCGCGCAGCTTGCTCACCGGGGAGGACTCCTGCGCCCAGCTCTTGGCGGCGTCGCGGAGCATGGTCTGTTCTTCGGTCAGGACGGCCATGTCAGGCGTGCTCCCTCTTTCCTGTTTCTTTGCGTGGTTCGACACGCGCTTCGCGCTGCTCACCATGACGTAAGCCGAACACGTCATCCTGAGCAGGCCCGCAGGGCCGTGTCGAAGGACGCACGGCGATCATGCCGTCGCCCTTTCATGGCGTTGGGCCCACTGAAGGGCCTGTTCCAGACGGTCGTTGCCCCAGAAGAGCTCTCCGTCGGCGGTGATGAAGCTGGGCGAGCCGAAGACGCCGCGGCGCAGGGCCTGTTCGACGTGATCCTTCAGCCGCGCCTTGACGCTGTCGCCCTGCGCGGCCGCGAAGACCGCGTCCGGCGACGCGCCGACCTCCTCGAGCAGCGGCGCCAGCACCTCGGGTTTCGAGATGTCCTGGTCGGCGACGAAATTGGCCTCGTAGACGCGGCGGGTGAAGGCCGGCGTCCAGCCATCCTCCAGCCCGGCCACGGCGACGCGCGCGGCCAGCAGGGTGTTGCGCGGAAACTGGCTGGGATGGGTCAGGGGCAGGCCCTGTTCCTCGCAGACCCGCTCCATGTCGCGCCACATGTACTGGCCCTTGACGGGGACGACGTTGAAGGGGCTGTCGGTCATGCCCTGCTGCGCGTGCAGCAGCGGACCGAGCAGAAACGGACGCCAGGCGACCGCCACGCCGGCCTCCTCCGCCAGCGCCTCGATGCGCATGGCGGCAGGGTAGGAGTAGGTCGAGGCGAACTCGTACCAGAACTCGATCATGATCCTGCGCTCCGGGGCGTTCTACTGGTGGTCCAGCAGGCCCAGGACGCGCTTGGCGACGACGTTCAGGTTGATCTCGCTGGTGCCGCCCTCGACCGAGTTGGCCTTGGCGCGCAGCATCGAGCGCAGGGCGGCGACCTCGTCCGGCTTGAAGCTGTCGCCCTCCCATCCCAGGCCCTGCAGGCCGAGCGCCTCGACGGTCAGCTCTGTGCGCTCCTGGTTCAGCTTGGCGGCGGCGTACTTGATGATCGAGGTCGCGGCGCTGGGGCCCTTGCTGGCCTTGGCCTCCGCTTCCGCGCGGCGGACCGTCAGGGTGAAGGCGGCCGAGTCCATCTTGTGGGCGGCGATGCGCGCGCGCAGGTCGGCATCGGCGATCCGGCCCTTGTCGTCGACGCCGACATGCTCCTTCGCCGCATCGACCACGTCGATGCCGCCGCCGCCGCCGAAGCCGCCGGCCGAGATGTTCTGACGCTCATACTGGAGCAGGCGCTTGGCGATCTCCCAGCCGCCGTTCAGCTTGCCGACCAGCTGGTCCTTGGGGACCTTAACGTCGGTGAAGAAGGTCTCGCAGAAGGGCGAGCTGCCGCTGATCAGCTTGATCGGGCGGGTCTCGACGCCCGGCGAGGTCATGTCGAACAGCACAAAGGAGATGCCCTCGTGCTTCTTGGTGGTGTCGGTGCGCACCAGGCAGAAGATCCAGTCGGCGTGGTTGGCGTAGCTGGTCCACACCTTCTGGCCGTTGATCAGGAAGTGGTCGCCCTTGTCCTCGCAGCGCGTCTGCAGGCCGGCGAGGTCGGACCCGGCGCCGGGCTCGGAGTAGCCCTGGCACCAGCGGATCTTCCCCTTCACGATGTCGGGCAGGAAGCGCTGCTTCTGCTCCTCGGTGGCGTACTCCATCAGCACCGGGCCGAGCATCCAGACGCCGAAGCTCATCAGGGCCGGGCGGGCCTTGATGCGGCGCAGCTCGCTCTCGAGCACCTTGTTCTGCTCGCGGGTCAGGCCGCCGCCGCCGTACTCCTTCGGCCACATCGGGGCGGTCCAGCCCTTCTCGGCCATGCGGTCGAGCCACAGCTGCACGTCGGGATTGGCCGGCTTGAAGTTGCGGCCGCCCCACGGCGCTTCCGACTCGTCGTCCATCGGCTGGTGCAGCGACGGCGGATAGTTTGCCGCCAGCCAGTCGCGCACCTCGGCGCGGAAGGCCTCCAGATCGGTCGCGCCGAAGTCCGCCATGACATCCTCCCGTATGGTCTGTTGCGGCGCACCTTAGCGTCCGCCGCGTCGGGAGCAAGCGGGTTCAAACGATTGTTCGAAACACTTTCCGGCGACGCGCCCGGCGCGCCGTCGCGCGGGACGCGCTATAGTGGGCGGGGCCACGCGGGATTCGGATGCAGCTCTTTCGCGAACTGAGACTCGCGCTGCTCGGGGCCGCGCCGACGGTCGGCGCCATCGCGGCCCTGGCGGCGGGCGGCATGCTCATCCTGTCGGGCGCGACGCCGTCGGACCCTTCGCGCATCCTCGGCCTGCTCAGGTTCGCGCCGGTCCTGCTGATCGAGACCAGCCACTTCCTGTCCTCGGTGCTGGGCCTGGTGCTGGTGCTGCTGGCCTTCGGGCTGAGGTCGCGGCTGGACGCGGCCTGGACGGCGACCATGGTGGCGCTTCTGCTCGCCGCCATGCTGGCCCCGTTCAAGGGTTTCAACTGGGAGGAGGCGGCCGTCCTGGTCGTCTGCCTGCTGGTTCTGGCCCCGCTGCACGCGGGCTTCCCGCGCTCGGCCCGGCTGTCGCGGATGGAGATCACGCCCGGCTGGCTGGTCTCGGCGGCGGCGGTGATCCTCGGCGCCGGCCTGCTCGGCTTCTGGTCGTTCCAGCACGCCGACTACGGCGACATGCCGGTCTGGCGCGTCATCGCCGACCAGGATGTGGAACGCGCGATCCGCTCGTCCGCCGGCGCGGCCCTGGCCTTGCTCGGTTTCGGCCTCTGGCGGCTGTTCGCCATGCCGGCCACCCCCAAGGTCGCCGGCGAGGACGATCCCGACTTCCACCGCGTCCGGGCCATCCTGCGCTCGGCCGAATGGTCGCAGCCGGACTCCAACCTGGCCCTGCTGGGCGACAAGCGCTTCCTGTTCTCGCCCAGCGGCGAGACCTTCCTGATGTTCGGCGTCCGCGGGCGCTCCTGGATCGCGATGGACGGACCGGTCGGCCGGACCGAGGAGCGGATGGAGCTGCTCTGGCGGTTCCGCGAGCTGGCCGACGCCCACGCCTGCCGCCCGGCCCTTTACGGCATCGGGCCGGAGGACCTGCCCGACGCGGTCGAACTGGGCTTCTCGATCCAGAAGATCGGCGAGGCGGCCGCCGTGCCGCTCGACGGCTTCTCGCTGGCCGGCCGCCGCCGCGAGGTGCTGCGCCGCAACTGGCGCAAGGCCGGCGAGGGCGGCGCCAGCTTCGAGGTCGTGCCGCCCGAGGCCGTGCCGGCGCTGATCCCGGAGCTGAAACCGATCTCCGACGAATGGCTGGGCCATCATTCCGGCGCCGAGAAATCCTTCTCGCTGGGCGGCTTCGTGCCCCGCTACGTGGCGGAGTTCCCGATCGCCCTGGTCCGGGTCGGGGGGCGCATCGTCGCCTTCGCCACCCTGTGGCCGACGGCCAGCCGCAAGTCCTTCTCGATGGACCTCATGCGCTATGGCGAGGGCGCGCCCAAGAACGTCATGGACTACCTGTTCGTCGAGCTCCTCGAGTGGGGCCGCGGCCAGGGCTACCAGGCCTTCGACTTCGGCGCGGCGCCGCTCGCGGGGCTGGAGGACCGGCCGCTGGCGCCGATCATGTCGCGTGTGGGCAGGCTGCTGTTCGAGCGGGGCGAGGAGATCTACAATTTCCGCGGCGTGCGCCGGTACAAGGACAAGTACGACCCGCTCTGGCAGCCGCGCTACGTCGCCGCCCCCCACAAATGGCAGATCCCGATGGTCATGGCCGATGTCGGCCTGCTGTCGTCCGGCGGGGTGGCCGGCCTGACCCGTCGCAAGCCGCGGCCCGAGGCGGCCCCGGGGGCGGCCTCGGCAGCGGCTTCAGGGCCGGCCCGTGGTGAACCCGAGCAGGTTGATCACATGCACCAGCAGCAGCATCGCGCCCAGTGACGCGGTGAGCATCACCCCCCGCCAGGGGACCATCCGGACGCCCTTGGCCAGGTCCGGCGGCTGCGCCCCGCGCCAGCCGGCGAAGACGGCCAGCGCCACGAGGGCCAGGGCGGCGACGAGGGTCGTGGTCAGGGACATTCCGGCCAGATGGCCGACCCGCGGGCGGTCCGCAAGCGTCATCCACAGCAAATCGTCGCGGCCGCAAGATTTGGGGTTAACCTCGCGTTTACACACTAGGGGTGGGTGGCTAGCGTTCCATCTGGAGTGCCGGAGGTGCGATTCGGATGACGGCGGGGGCGCCTTGGAGCGTTAAGGGGATCGACCCCAAGGCGCGGGAGATCGCCAAGGATCTCGCCCGCCGCTCCGGCATGACTCTCGGCGAGTGGCTGAACCGCATGATCGTCGAGGGCGAGGCGCCGGCCGCGCCGGACCTCTCCGCCGAGCACGCCTTCGACCCTGTGGACGCCGGCCCGATCGTGGTCGGCCGCGAGTCCGCCGCGCCCCGCTACGAGATCCCCAACCATCCCGCCGACGAGGTCGGCAAGGTCGCCGACGCCATCGAGCGCCTGACCGCCCGGATCGAGGCCGCCGAGCAGCGCTCGACCCTGGCGATCAGCGGCATTGACCAGTCCGTACGCGGCGCCCTGGCCAGACTGGAGGCCGCCGAGCGCGAACAGGTCGCCGTCGCCGCGCGTTTCGAAGGCGCCGTGGACGACATCCGCACCGAAGCCGGCCGGACCGGCGACCGCCTGCGCCGTGTCGAGCAGGAGGCCGCGGGGCCCCGCTCGGCCGAGGCGCTGCGGTCGCTCGAAGGCATGCTGGGTAAGGTCGCCGGGCAGTTCTACGACGGCGAGGCGCGGACGCGTGAAGCCCTCGCCGCTATCGAGTCCCGTGTCGCCGAGATCGAAAAGGCCGACCCGTCCGGTCTCGTCGAGGCCGTCGCCGCCCGCGTGGCCGAGCGGCTGGAAGCCGCCGAGGGGCGCACGACCGACGCCCTGCGCGACCTTGGCGCCTCCTTCGTCGCGCTGGATCGGCGGCTGAAGGCGGTCGAGGCGGGCGGCGCGGCCGAGCGACTCGAGGCGCTGGCCGCCGACCTCACCCGGCGGATGGAGGCGACCCGCGCCGAACTGGCCGCCAAGCTGGCCGAATCCGCCGAGGCCCGCTTCGACCGGATGGACCGCAGGCTGTCGGAGATGGCGCAGCACGTGGCGGCCGCCGAGACCCGCTCGGCCCAGGCGATCGAGCGCGTCGGCCGGGAGATGGTCAGCATGGCGGACAACCTCAGCCGTCGCGTCCAGGGCGTCGAGAACCGCGGCGCCGACGCGATCGAGCAGGTCGGCGGCGAGGTCGCGCGCATCGCGGCCGCCGTCGAGCAGAAGCTGAACCGGGCCGACACCGCCCAGGCCCAGGCGCTGGAGAAGCTCGGTTCGGAAATCGCCCGGATCGCCGAGCGGCTCGCCGAGCGGATCGCCAACTCCGAGCGCCGCGGCGCCCTGGCGATCGACGAGGTCGGCGAGCAGGTGGCCCGCGTCACCGAGCGCATCACCCAGCGCCAGGAGCGCGCCGCCACCGAC
>CALKHU010000254.1 GCA_937991555.1 uncultured Caulobacter sp. | reverse complement strand
TCCGGCAGCGGCGCCGGCAGCCCCCTGACGTCAGCCGTCAGCGCCGCCGCCAGTCGGCTCAGCGCGGCGACGGCGAACACCGTGAAGGCGAGGTGGTGAAGCGCCGTCGCTGTCAGGGTCGGCCACAAGAAGAGCGCGCCGCCGAGCATCGACAGAACGGCCAGCCACACCGCCCATTGCCTAGCCGTCGGAGGAACCGCCGCACCGCGGGAGCGGATCAGGTCGCCCTCGTCGACCGGCCTCGGCCTCGGGCGCTCCGTGCGGTGCAGGCCAAGCCGGAGCCGGCGGCGGACGTCCGTGCTCGAATTGTTCATGACGACCCCGCCGCCGCGCGCCGCAATCCGTCGCCCCGTTGGGGTTCTCCGTCAAGAGGAAATTAACCGGATGGCAACCATGGCGCGCGGCGCGCCCTCGTCGCGGGTTGCGGCTGCTGGGTGATTGCCGTTTAGTAGCCGTCGGGGAGTCTTGAAGCGCAGGGGAATGGCGAGTCGTGACAGCGACGTTGAAAAAGCCGCAGCGTTCGGCGCGGAAGCCCAAGGGGGACGGGCATCTCCGCCGCGGTGAAATCCTTGAGGCGGCGGAGCGCATCTTTGTCGCCGAGGGGTACCAGGGCGCCACCATCCGCAAGATCGCGGACGAGGTGGGGGTGTCGTCCACGGCGCTCTACATGCACTTCCGCGACAAGGACGAAATCCTGCTCGAGATCTGCGAGTGCGCGATCGAGCGGCTGCTGAAGATCAACACCGAAATCTCCGCCCGGCCCATCGACGCCGTGGCGCGGGTGCGGCTGATGCTGGACGCCTACATCGACTTCGGCCTTGCGAGCGCGAACGCCTACCAGCTGGTGTTCTGCGGTCCCGCCGGCGTCCTCACCGAGGAGAAGCAGGAGCGCACCAAGGACCTCGCCGACCGCTGCTACGACAAGTTCGTCGGCGTGGTGCGCGAGATCGGCGCCTCCGGCCGCCTGCGGACGGGCACCATCGACAGCGCCGCCCAGACCCTCTGGACGGCCTGCCACGGCCTGGTGTCGCTGCTCCTCATCCGCCCCAAGTTCGAGTGGGCCCCGACCGCGGAACTCAAGTCGGTGATGCTCGACGGCCTGCTGTACGGCCTGGTCACGGACTGATCCCATGCGGCTGATCGCGTTCGGCGCCGCCCTCGCGGCGGTGCTGGCGCCGGCCGGCGCGGCCATGGCGGCGGCTCTGCGGGTGATGTCCGTCGACAGCTGCGCGGATCAGTATGTCATCGCCCTCAGCCCCCGCGAGGCCATCGTCGGCGTCTCGGCCCGCGCCGACGACGCCGACAGCTACATGCGCGGGCAGGCGCGGGGGCTGCCCGTGCGCCGCGCCACCGCCGAGACCGTGCTGGCGCTGCGTCCCGACGTGGTGGTCCGCTACTGGGGCGGCGACGCGCGCATGCCGGAAGCGCTCGACCGGCGCGGCATCCGGGTGGTGCGCATCAAGGACGCCACCACCTTCGACGACGTCCGCGCCAACATCCGGACCGTGGCCGCCGCCCTGGGACAGGACGCGCGCGGCGAGGCCCTGGTCGCGGACATGGATGTGCGGCTCGCCCGGTCGAAGGACGCTTGGAAGGGCCGGCCGGCCATGTATCTGACGCCGACGGGCTACAGTTCCGGCGGCGGCACGCTGATCGACGCGATGATGGGGGCGGCGGGACTGACCAACCTGGTCAAAGGACCGGCCTGGGAGCCCATTCCGCTCGAAGCCTTGGTGCGCACGCCGCCCGCGGCCTTCGTTCTCGGCTTCTTCGACCGCATGTCCGGCCTGACGACGCGCTGGGGTCCGGGCCGTCACGAAGCCCTGCGCAGGCGCATGGCGGGCCGCACTGTCGCCTCCCTGCCGGCGGCGCAGATCGGCTGCCCGGCCTGGTTCATCGGCGAAAGCGTCGAGACGCTGGCGAAGGCCGCGCCGCGATGAGCCGTGTCCGCACGCCGCCGGGTCTGGCGATCCTTCTGGCCGCCGCGCTGGTGCTCGCCGTGCTGGTCGGCGAAACCGCCATGAGCCTCGCCGACTATGCGGCCGCCCTGGCCGGCCCGGAATCGCCGGCCGGCGAGATCCTGTGGTCGATCCGCGCGCCGCGCGCGCTGATGGCGGCGCTGGTCGGCGCCGCCCTCGGGCTGGCGGGGGCGGCGCTGCAGGGACTTCTGCGCAATCCGCTGGCCGATCCGGGCGTCCTCGGCGTGTCGGCCAGCGCGGGCCTTGGCGCGGGCCTTTCGATCGCCCTCGGCCTGACCGCGCTGCCGTTCGCGATCGAGGGATCGGCGCTGGCGGGCGCGCTCGTCTGCGGCCTGGCGGTGACCGTCCTGGCCGCCCGGTTCCGGACGCCGGAGGCGCTGATCCTGATGGGCGTCTCTATCTCGGCCTTCGCCGGCGCGCTGTCGGCGCTGGTCTACAATTTCGCCCGCTCGCCGATCATGGCCACCGAGGTCCTGACCTGGATGCTGGGGTCCGTGGCCAACCGCGACTGGCCGGACCTGTGGACGGCGCTGGCCCCGATGGCGGTCGGCGCCGTACTGGTCGCCTGGTCCGCCCGGGGTCTGCGCATGCTGACGCTCGGCGACGAGACCGCCGCCCTGTCCGGACTGCCGATGGCGCGGCTGCGCGCCGCCGCTGTCGCCGGCGCGGCCATCCTGACCGGCGCCGCGGTCGCCGCCTCGGGCGTCATCGGTTTCGTCGGTCTCGCGGCCCCGCACCTGGTGCGGAGCGGGGCGGGCGACGATCCGGCCCGGACGCTGGCGCCGTCGGCGCTGGCCGGGGCGGTGCTGCTGGTGCTGGCCGATCTGGCCGCCCGCCTGATTCCGACCGAGCAGGAGCTGAAGCTGGGCGTCGTCACCGCCCTGTTCGGCGCGCCCCTCTTCGCCCTCGTCGCCTGGCGCGCCGCGCGGAGCTGGCGCGCATGACGGCGGCGGCGTGGGACATCGACGGCCTGATCGCCCGGCTTGGCGGCCGTAACGCGGTGGACGGGATCAGCCTGACCGTCCGTCCGGGCGAGGTGGTCGGCGTGCTGGGACCGAACGGCTCAGGCAAGACGACCCTCCTGCGCGCCGGCCTCGGGTTGATGCGGACTGAAGCGGGAACGGTCCGGCTCGGCGGCGAGCCGCTGCCGTCCCTGTCGGAAGCCCGGCGCGCCCGGCTGGCCGGCTACCTGCCGCAGGAGCGCCGCATCGGCTGGAACCTCGCCGCGATCGAGATCGCCGCGCTCGGCGCGCCGGAGCTGGCGCCGGCGAAGGCTCGGGAGATCGCCGCCGACGCGCTGGCCCGCGTGGGCCTGGCCGGGTTCGAGGCCCGCGGCGTGCTGGACATGTCCGGCGGCGAGCGGGCGAGGGTGCTGCTGGCCCGCCTGCTGGCCACGCGCGCGCCGCTGCTGGTCGCCGACGAGCCCGCCGCCGGCCTCGATCCGGACGCCCAGCTCCTGACGCTCGACCTGCTTCGCGCCGAGGCAGCGCGCGGGGCGGCCGTCGTGGTCACCCTGCACGACCTGACACTGGCCGCCCAGGCCTGCGATCGCCTGATCGTTCTCAGCCGCGGGCGGATCGCCGCCGAGGGCCTGCCGCGCGAGGCCCTGTCGCCGGAGACGCTGCGCGCCGCGTTCGGGCTCGACGGCCGTCTCGCTGACCTCGACGGGGCCCTGGTGCTCAGCGCCCGCCGCGCCTGACGGCGGCCTACCGTGCGCCGGGCTGCGCGGGCGTGGCCGTCGTGGTTCCGGGCAGGTAGGGCGCCCGCCCGCCGCCGGGCGGCAGCGGCGACCAGGCGCCGCGCTTGATGTCGTAGGACATCGTCAGCGGCGTGACGCCGCCGTTCAGGCGCGCGCGGTACACCAGCATCGTCTCGACGGTGCGCATCACGTAGTTGCGGGTCTCCGAGAACGGGATGCACTCGATGAAGTCGAGCGCGTCGACGCCCCCGGCGCGCGGGTCGCCGCACTGGTTGACCCACTGCGCCGGCCGCCCGGGACCGGCGTTGTAGGCCGCCGACGCCATGATGTAGCTGCCGTTGAAGGTGTTGATCATGTCCCCGAGGTAGCGGGACCCCAGGCGCATGTTGAACTCGGCGTCGAACAGCCGGTCGACGGAGTAGGGCTCGCCGATCTTGCGGGCGACGCTGGACGCCGTGGTCGGCATCAGCTGCATCATGCCGCGCGCGCCGACGTGCGACTGGGCCCGCGGGTCGAAGTTGCTTTCCTGCCGCGAAATGCTGTGGACGAATGCGGCCTCCGCGCCGCCGTCGACATAGGGCAGGCGCAGGATCGGATAGCCGCGCTCGGGCAGGATCATCCCGCGCTGCGCCGCCGTTCGCACGGCCCGCATGGCCAGGTCGGCATCCTGGTAGCCGCGCGCCAAATCGACCAGCAGCGCCGCCTCGGCCGCCGTCGGCAGGGTGTCGTCGATGTGCAGGACGAACAGCTTGAAGGTGTCGCGGTTGCCGGTCTCGATCAGCATCCGCGCGGCCCGCACCAGCTCGCGGCCCTCGAACCGCGCCCGGTCGGCGCCGGTGATCTCCGGATCCTTGCCCAGCCGCAGTTCCCTGATCCCGGCCTTCTCCGCCGCCAGCTGGCCGTAGAAGGTGGTTATGTGCTGGGCGCCGCGCTGGTAGTAGGCCTGGGCCGAAGCCTGGTCGCCCAGCGCCTCGGCCGCGCGGCCCTGCCAGTAGAGGGCCCGGCCCTGGGTGATGGGCGAGGTGCCCGCCGCCGCCAGCCGCGCAAAGTGAGCGGCGGCGTCCTGGGGCCGGTTCAGCTTCGTCAGGGCCAGCCAGCCGGCGTAAAACTCGGCCTCCGCGGCGTCCGCCCCGACGGTGGCGCCGGTATGGGCCGAGGCGCCGTACGCCGCGTGATAGTCCCCCGCCTGGAGGGCGTCGACGGTGATGCGCTTGAGGTCCGCCGTCCAGATCCGGCTGCCGAGCTCGCTCGTCGGCGCCGGCTTGAACCCGCGCGCCAGCTGCCGCACCGAACTGTCGAGGCCGCGGCGCTTGAAGTAGGCGGCCTGCTCGTAGATCAGCCCCGCGTCATGACGCTGGTCGGGCGTCATCTCGGCGATCATGTCGTTGCCGGCCGCGGAGTTGCTCCGCAACGCCAGCCGGGCGTTGGCGACCAGGCGGTAGGGTCCGCTCAGGCTGGCGACATGTTCGCGGGCGGCGGGTCCCTGAGGGCCGTAGAGCAGCACGTCGGCCCGCCGGATGTGGTCGTCTTCGGTCAGGTACTGGCCGAAGCGCGCCCGCATCGACCGTTGCGGGTCGGCGTCGAACATCTTCTCGCGCCACCAGAAACGGACCAGCTGCTCGGCCTCGGCGCCGCGGCCGGACGCCCGCAGGGCCCCGGCGAGGGCCATGGCCCCCTCGGCGGTCTCCGGCTGGCTGCCGCCGAACCAGGCGATGATCCGGTCCGGGGCCATGCCGCCGGTTTCCAGCAGCTTCTCGGCCGCCGCCTGACGCTTGGCGCCGCGCGGCCAGCCGTTGAGGTCGCGGCGGGCGGAATCGATCTCAAAGAAGCTCAGCGATTCGGGAAACCGGTCGGCCAGGGCCCACAGGGCCACCTTCCTGGCCAGCGGGTCCTGGATCTGGTCCATCGCCATCCGGATCGCGCCGGCCGACGACCCGCTCAGCGCGCTGCGCAGGTTGGCGGCGTCCGTGTCGGAAATCGCTTGCCGGTAAGCGGTCTGGGGCGTCGACACCAGTTGCGGCGCCCCGCCGGAGACCTGCGCCAGCGCGGCGCCTCCCACGACCGCGGCCACGCCCGCGCCGATCAGCAGTTTCCGTCCAGCAGCCGTCAAACCTTCATCTCCCGGCCGCCGGATACGCGCGCGGCCCATTGCGACACCCTATGCGGGGACATATTGTCCGCGCCCGACCTACAGCCGCAATTCAAAGCGGCATTCTCACGGCATTTTGCAAGTTATGGCCCACCTTCCGTTCCGGGGCGCGCTCACCGCCCTCATCACGCCGTTTCGCGACGGCGCCGTCGACGAACAGGCCTTCGTGGCCCTCGTCGAGCGCCAGATCGCGGCGGGCGTCCATGGTCTGGTTCCCGCCGGCACCACCGGCGAGACCTCGACGCTGAGCCATGCCGAGCACAAGCGGGTGGTGGAGCTGTGCGTCCAGACCGCGCGCGGCCGCGTGCCTGTGATCGCCGGCGCCGGCAGCAACGCCACGTCGGAGGCCATCGAGCTGGCCGCGCATGCAAAGGCCGTCGGCGCCGACGCGGTGCTGGTCGTCGCGCCCTACTACAACCGGCCGAGCCAGGAAGGCGTCTATCTGCACTACAAGGCGATCAATGACGCCGTGCAGATCCCGGTGATCACCTACAACGTCCCCGGCCGCACCGTGGTCGACATCTCCAACGAGACGCTGGAGCGGCTGGCGAAGCTGCCGAACATCGTCGGCATCAAGGACGCCACCGGCGACCTCGCCCGCATCAGCCTGCAACGGCTGATGTGCGGTCCGGAGTGGGTGCTGCTGTCGGGCGATGACCCCAGCGCGCTCGGCTATGTGGCCCATGGCGGGGTCGGCTGCATCAGCGTCACCTCCAACGTCGCGCCGGAGGCGATGGCCGCCTTCTTCAACGCCGCGCTCGCCCGGGACTGGGACACCGCGCTCTACTGGCAGGACCGGCTCGTGCGGCTGCACAAGGCGCTGTTCCTGGACGCCTCGCCGTCGCCGACGAAGTTCGCGCTCGCGCAGCTCGGCCTCTGCTCGGACGAGGTGCGGCTGCCGATCGCTCCCTGCAGCGACGCGGTGAAGCCCGCCATCCTCGAGGCCATGCGCGAGGCCGGGGTTCTCGCCTGATGGCATCCGGCAAGCTCATCGCCGAGAACCGCCGCGCGCGGTTCGACTACTTCATCGACGACGTGGTCGAGGCCGGCCTCGTGCTGACCGGCACAGAGGTGAAGAGCCTGCGCAACGGCCGGGCCAACATCGCCGAATCCTACGCCGCGGTGGAAGGCGACGAGATCGTGCTGATCAACGCCGACATTCCCCCCTATGCGGCCGGCAACCGCTTCAACCACGAGCCGCGCCGGCCCCGGAAGCTGCTCCTGCATCGCAAGCAGATCGGCAAGCTGATCGGCGCTGTGCAGCGCGAGGGGCGGACCCTCATCCCGACGAAGCTCTACTGGAACGACAAGGGCATCGCCAAACTCGAGATCGGGCTGGCCAAGGGCAAGAAGACCCACGACAAGCGCGAGGCCGTCGCCGAGCGCGACTGGCAGCGCGACAAGGCGCGGCTCATGCGCGAGAAGGGCTGACGCGGAGGCTTGCGGGCCTCGCCGCGCGACTCAGCTAGGCTCCCGTCATGACCGCGGGGCCGCTTCTCACCCTTCATCGGGGCCTGATCCCGTCACCCCTGATCGAGGAGGCGGTCGCGACCCTGTGCGACCTGGTCGCGGCGGCCGGCGGGCCGGGGGAGGGCGACCTCGACAGCCGGGTGAGCGCGCTCGCCGTCCGCGACCGCGCCGCGCTGGGAACCGTCTATGACGCGATGCGCGACAGCGAGGTCTTCCGGCGCATCGTCAGCTGCGAGCCGCTGGCCGCCGCCGTCCGCGCGACCCTGGGCGCGAAGCGGCTGCATTCCCCGTTCCAGCACTGCGTGTTCCGCATGGACCTCGCCGGCGAGCCGTGGCGCGGGTTCGGCTGGCACCAGGACTACCCCTACAACATGCTGTCGGCCGACTATGTCACCGCCTGGCTGCCGTTGACCGCCGCCGGCGCGCACAACGGCTCGATCGAGGCCGCGCCCTCGCTGTCGGATCGCGTCTGGCCGGTCGAGATCCGCTTCAAGCGGGACGGGCAGGGGCGCAGGGGCCGCACCCGCGACGCCTTCATCGCCCCGCGCTTCCAGTCCGCCTTCGACGCCGCCGCCGAGCGCCTCGAACTGGCCGCCGGCGATGTGGCGCTGTTCCACAACCGCCTGGTCCACCGTTCGGGTTTCAATCCGGGCCCGAGTCACCGCTATTCGATCCAGGTCCGGTTCGGGGATCTGCTCGCGGAGGACGTCGTCGCCCGCGCCTGGCGCCATCGCCCGGTCGACGGTTTCGACACCTTCAAGAGCCTCCACCCGGACCTCGTCGAACTCGAGGAAACGCCATGAACGCCGACGAAACCCTGCGCGAACTGCTCCGCCGCCATATCGACGAGCCGGACCTGATCGCCAACCTCGGCGCCTTCGGTCGGCGCATGCACTTCATGAAGGCCTTCGCCCACTACGAGGTGTTCAAGCTGGTCGCCGACCTGCCCGGCGACATCATCGAGTGCGGCGTCTACAAGGGCGCCTCGCTGCTCAGCTTCGCCCGGTTCCTCGAGACCTTCGCGACCGGCGACCGGACGCGGAAGGTGATCGGCTTCGACCACTTCAGGGGCCTCGCCGACCGTTCCGAAAAGGACGGCCTCGACGAGCGGGTCGGCAACACAGCCGAAGGCTGGAATCCCGGGAGTTTCCGCGACACCCTGTTCGCCCTCGTCGACGCCTTCAACGCCGACGCGTTCGTCACCAGCCGCAAGCGCATCGAACTGGTCGACGGCGATGTGCGGGAGACGGCTCCGGCCTACGTCGAGGCCAATCCGGGCCTGCGCATCTCGCTGCTCCACCTCGACATGGACCTCTACGAGCCGACCCTGGCGGCGCTCAAGGCCTTCTGGCCGCGCATCCTGACCGGCGGCGTCGTACTGCTCGACGAGTACGCCATCCGCGAATGGCCCGGCGAGAGCGAGGCGCTGGAAGAGTTCTTTGACGGCAAGCCGCCGCGCATCCGCAAGTTCGGCTGGGCCAGCGCGCCGGGCGGCTACTTCGTGAAGGGATAGGGCGCCTCTCGCCCATCCCTGTCATGGCCCGATGTTTTCGGGCCACCCATGACCACCGCCTTGGTCGTGCGTCCTTCGACACGCCGCTTCGCGGCTGCTCAGGATGACGTACCTGAAAGGCTTCCCATCCACGTCATGCTGAGCAGCGCCGCAGGCGCGTGTCGAAGCACGCAGGGCCTTCCCACTCACGACGCGTGGGTGGCCCTAACACGTCGGGCCATGACGCGTGGATGGGAAGCTACTCCAGCAGCGCCCTGGCGCGTTCGAAGATGTCCTCGAACATCGGCGCGGTCAGCCGGCCGGTGTTCGTGTTGAGCCGCGAGCAGTGGTAGCTGTTGATGATCGTGTAGCCGCCGGCCTCGAACTGCGAGCCGTGGCCGGGCGAGCCCAGCGAGGCCTTCAGGCCCATGGCCCGCAGAACGCTGCGCCGCGACACGTCGCCCAGTGTAACAATCACGCGCAAGTTGCTGAGTTCCCGCAGCTTTGCCGCGAAGAACGGGCTGCAGGTCTTCTCCTCGCTGGTCTCCGGCTTGTTCTGCGGCGGCGCGCACCGGACGACGTTGGTGATCATCGCATCGACCAGCCGCAGGTCGTCGCGGCCGTCCGGATCGTAGGTCCCGGCTGCGAAGCCGGTCTTCCTGAGCGTCTCGTACAGCAGCCAGCCGGCGTGGTCGCCGGTGAAAGGCCGTCCAGTCCGGTTCGCGCCTGTCCGTCCGGGCGCCAGGCCGGCGATGAGCAGTCGCGCCGCCGGGTCGCCGAACGATGGCGCCGGGCCGTTCCACCAGTCGGGGTTCTGCCGCCTGTTCTCCAGCCGGTAGGCGACCAGCCTCGGGCAGAGCGGACAGTCGCGGGGCGGTTCGGACGCGGCGGTCATCTCCCTTCCTCCATCAAGGAGAAGGGCTCATCAGACTCAGACCTCATCGTCGGCCTCGATCTCCGCCCGCGTCCGGCTCTCGGGGAGGCGCGGCTGGTGCACCCGCTGCGGCCGGCCGATGACGGCGCCCAGGTCGGAGAGGTCGACGAAGCTGTCGCACTGCCGGCGCAGGTCGTCGCTGCACATCGGCGGCTGGGACTTCACGGTCGAGACCACCGTCACCCGCACCCCCTTGCGCTGCACCGCCTCGACCAGGGCCCGGAAGTCGCCGTCGCCGGAGAACAGCACCACATGGTCGGCCTTGCCGGCGATCTCCATCATGTCGACGGCGATCTCCATGTCCATGTCGCCGCGCCAGCGCTTGCGGCCCGAGGCGTCCGTGAATTCCCGCGCCGGCTTGGTCACCACGGTGAAACCGTTGTAGTCGAGCCAGTCGACCAGCGGGCGGATCGGCGAGAAGTCGTCGCCGTTCTCGACCAGGGCGGTGTAATAGTAGGCGCGGATCAGCACGCCGCGCCGGCTGAACTCGTCGAGCAGCTTCTTGTAGTCGATATCGAAGCCGAGCGCCTTGGCCTGGGAGTAGAAGTTGGCGCCGTCGATGAACAAGGCCAACCGGTCGGTCGGGTAAAAGCTCACGTTGTCAAATCCTTGAATCAAATATCTCAGATCGGTCCGGACGAATCCGCCGTTGTCGCCCTGGGCAGCAGCCTAGCGGGCGGCTACGCCTCTCGCGAGGCCCTGCTGGAGGCGGCGCTGCGCCGGTTCGCCGACGTCGGCCTGACGGTGCTGGCCCGCTCCGGCTGGTGGGAGTCGGCGGCCTGGCCGGACCCTTCGGAGCCCGCCTATCTCAACGGCGTCGCCCTTGTGTCGCCGGACCTCCCGCCGGAACAGATGCTGGCCGCCCTCCACGCCATAGAGCGCGCCTTCGGCCGGGCGAGGGGAGAACCCAACGCGCCCCGCACGCTGGACCTCGACCTGATCGCCCACGGCCGCACGGTGCTGGAAGGCCCGGGTCT
>CALKHU010000253.1 GCA_937991555.1 uncultured Caulobacter sp. | reverse complement strand
CGGCCTCAGCCTGGCCCCGGGCGCGGCGCTCGCCGCCGGGGATGCCGCCGTGGCGACGGCGGCCGAAGCCGACGCGGGGGTCGAGGTCTCGAGCGTGGACGTCTACGGCCAGAAAACGCCGAAGCCGTCGTCGACCAAGATCACCTCGGCCCCGGTCGACACCCCGCAGACCATCACCGTCGTCTCCGACCGGACGATCCGCGACCAGAACCTGATGGGCCTGCGGGACATCCTGACCACCGTCCCGGGGATCACCTTCGGCGCCGGCGAGGGCGGCGGCGGCTACGGCGACAGCATCAATCTGCGCGGCTATGCGGCCAGCAACGACATCACCTCCGACGGCCTTCGCGACAGCGCCCAGTACAGCCGCAGCGACCCGTTCAACATCCAGCAGATCGAGGTCGTGAACGGCGCGAACTCTGTCTACGCCGGCGCCGGCTCCATGGGCGGCTCCATCAACCTGGTCAGCAAGCTGCCGACCGGCGGCGACCGCACCACCGTCACAGCCGGCGCGGGGACAGACCGCTACGGCCGCCTGACAGTCGACGCCAACAAGACCCTGGGCGACGACGTCGCCGTGCGCCTCAACGCGATGGTTCACAGCAACGACGTGCCGGGCCGCGACGTCGAAACCTACGCGCGCTGGGGAATCGCGCCGTCGGTCACCGTCGGCCTCGGGGGGCCGGTGACCGCGACGCTGTCCTACTTCCACCAGGAGGACGAGAACACGCCCGAGTACGGCGTGCCCTATGGGTCCAACGTCATCGTCAACGGCCCGCTGCCGGGCGTCGATGCGTCCGACTACTTCGGCTACCGGAACATGGACCGGCAGGAGATCCAGGTCGACAGCCTCACCGGCCGCCTGCGCTGGGAGATCGGCGACGGGCTGATCCTGTCGAACATCAGCCGCTGGCAGAAGGTGACGCAGTACACCCTGGTGAACCCGCCGCAGGGGACCTGGTGCCTGGACAACGGCTTCAGCGCCCAGCCGTCCGCCGCCTTCGCGCCGGTCGCCTGCGGCGCCCCGGGCTTCTACGCCCCCAGCGGTCCGCGCGGGAACATCCGCGACACCGAGAACCAGCAGTGGGTCAGCCAGACGGACCTGAACATCCGGTTCGAGACCTTCGGCCTGGCGCACACCATGGTCGTCGGTTTCACGATCTCGCACGAGACCTACGACCTCGACACCGGCAACATCCAAAGGACCGCCGCCGGCGTCGCGCCGGCCTATCCGCCGATGGACATCCGTGACCCGCTCAATGTCTACGCCGGGCCGCGCAACTTTTTCCGCAGCGCGCTGAGCAGCGGTGAACTCGACAACCAGGCCCTCTACCTGTTCGACACCGTCGAGCTTTCGGAGCGCTGGCAGATCAACGCCGGTCTGCGCTACGAGCGCAACGACGGCCAGTTCGTGTCCACGCCCTACACGGTGGTCGGAGGCGTCCCGACGGCGGGCGCCACAACCCGCGCCGAGAGCGAGGAAGGGCTGTTCTCCTACCGGGTCGGCCTTGTCTACAAGCCGCTGCCCGACGCCAGCATCTACGCCGTGTACGGCAACACCCAGACGCCGTCGCAAGGCACGGTCAACGGCGGCTGCTCGGTCACCACCAACCCCAACTGCGACGTCGATCCCGAGGAGGGGCGGGTGTTCGAGATCGGGGCCAAGTGGGACGCTCTCGGCGGCCGGCTGTCGCTGACCGGCGCGGTCTTCCAGAACGAGCGCAGCAAGTACCGCGTCAACGACATCACCACCAACCTGCCCCAGCAGCTCGACGGCAAGTCGCGGGTGCGCGGCGTGACCCTCGGCGCGGCCGGACAGATCAACGAGCGCTGGACGATCCTCGCCAACTACACCTACCTCGACAGCGAAATCCTGCAGAGCGTGGTGAGCGGCGCCGTCGATCTCCAGAAGGGCGACCCGATCCCGAACACGCCCGAGCACGCCCTGAACCTGTGGACCACCTACATGGTCACCGACAGCATCATGGTCGGCTACGGCGCGACCTACTCGGGGCAGTACGCGTTCCAGCGGCCGACCAACTCGCCGACGCTCTATCATGCGCCCGACTACTGGGTGCACAGCGCGGCCGTCACCTGGACGGCGAGCGACGCCGTGCAGCTTCAGCTCAACCTCAAGAACCTGACGGACGAGGATTACTACGTCCGCATCCGCTCCTCGAACGGCTTCGGCTGGGCGACGCCCGGCGAGGCGCGCTCGGCGCAGGTGACCCTGACCTACCGGTTCTGATCCTCCCCAAGGCCCTCGATCCGGTCTTGCCCTGCGCCTCGCCCCATGGGCGGGGCGTCCTTTTCCCGGTACGGAGACCGGCCATGATGCTCCAGATCCCCGGCGTGCTCGGCAAGGACGAGGTCGCGCGCCTGCGCGGCCTGATCGACGCCGCCGACTGGGTGGACGGCAACGTCACCTCCGGCTTCCAGTCCGGCCTCGCCAAGCGCAACCGACAGCTGCCCGAGGACTCGCCGGCTGCGAAGGAGGCCGGGGCGGCGATCCTGGCGGCGCTGCAGAAGAACCCGCTGTTCGTCGCGGGGGCCCTGCCGGCCAGGATCTTTCCACCGCTGTTCAACCGCTACGGCGGCGGAGAGACCTTCGGCGATCACATCGACAACGCGATCCGGCAGACCCGCGACGGCGCGCTGCGCATTCGCACCGACCTGTCGATGACCGTCTTCCTGACCGAGCCCGAGGCCTATGACGGCGGCGAACTGGTCGTCGACGACACCTACGGCGTCCACGAGGTCAAGCTCGGCGCGGGGGATGCGATCCTCTATCCCGCCTCCAGCCTGCACCGGGTCGAGCCGGTCACCCGCGGCGAGCGGGTGTCGTCCTTCTTCTGGATCCAGAGCCTGGTGCGGGAGGATGCGAAGCGGGCGCTCCTGTTCGACATGGACCTGGCCATCCAGCGAGCCGCCCAGGGCCTGGGCCAGGACGACCCATCGGTCATCGCGCTGACCGGGACCTACCACAACCTCCTGAGAATGTGGGCAGAACCCTAGCGGACTCCTGTCGCAAACCGGAGATTCACCATTTGGCCCCCATGGTCTCCACGCGGCAGCGGCAGGGCGCGATGAGCGGGCAGACGATCGGCGAAGGCACTGGTGCGACCCGGCAGGCGTCGGCGGCTGCGCGATGGTTCTTCGAGAACGCTCTCGACATGTTCGCGGTGGTCAACCGCGAGGGCCTCTTCGTCGAGGTCAACGAGGCCTGGGAGCGCAACACCGGCTGGACCAAGGACGACCTGGTCGGAAAGCCCATCTTCGAGTTCCTGCACCCCGACAGCTTTGAGGACGCCCGGGATTCGCGCCGTCGGATGAAGGCCGACGGATATACCGTCAACCAGCTCAGGATCCGCCGCAAAGACGGGGGTTGGATGTGGATCCAGGGGCGGTCGCGCCTCGATCCCGACGACCATATGGTCGGCACCCTGCAGGACATCACCGAGGCCGTGACCCAGCGCGAGGAGCTGGAGGCCGCGCGCCGCACCCGCTCCATGCTGGCCGAGGCCGCGGGCATCGGGACCTGGACCTACGAGCCGCGCGAAGACCGCATCGAGTGGTCCGACGACATCCTCGCCCTGTTCGGCTGGGGGGCCGATGAGATCGCAAGGCCGGAGGACTTCCTCAGCCGCATCGACCCGTCGCAGCGGGGCGCCGTGTCCGACGCCTTCACCGCGGGCGTCACGACGGGTGCAGGCGCCACGATCGAGCACCGCGTCCAGGCGCGCGACGGTCGCTGGCTGACCATGCGGGCGACCTACCGCACCGAGCGGCGGGGCCGCTTCTACGCGCTGCGCGGGATCTCCCAGGACGTCACCGAGCTGGCCGAGGCGCGTGACGCCGCCCGCGAGGGCCAGGCCCGCGTGCAGGCCCTCATGGAGCAGGCGCGCATGGACGCCTGGCGCCAGGAGCTGGCGCTCTCGGCGGCCGAGGCCGGGGCGTTCGAGATCGACCACGAGCACAAGACCTTCTGGGCCAGCGAACAGTTTACGCGGCTCGTCGGGCGCGAAATGGACTACGAGGCCGCGTCCTCGCCGATCTGGTCCTTCGTGCACCCGGAAGACCGGATCATCCTTGAAGCCGTCAGCAGCCGTTGGAAGGACGGCCAGCGTCACGCCACCAACGAGTTCCGGATCATGGTCCCGGACGGCGAACCCCGCTGGGTGCGGGTGTTCTATCGCCTCGAGCAGGACTCGCTGAAGGGCGTCGGCCTGGTGCTCGATATCGACGCGCGCAAGCGGCAGGAACTGGCCCTGGTGGAGGCCCAGCGGGCGGCCCAGGCCGCCGCGGAGGCCAAGGCCAACTTCCTGGCCAACATGAGCCACGAGATCCGCACGCCGATGAACGGCGTGCTCGGGGTGCTGCACCTGCTGAAGCACGAGACCATGAGCGCCGACGGCCGCCGCCTGCTCGAGGAGGCGCTCGGCTGTGGCGAGATGCTCTCGACCCTGCTCGACGACGTGATCGACTTCGAGCGCATCGAGGCGGGCCGCCTCGACCTGACGCCCCTTCCCGTCGACGCCGGGGACCTGGCCGCCAGCGTCGCGCGGCTTCTGGAGCCGCAGGCGCGGGACAATGGCCTGAGCCTGACCATCGAGGGGCAGGAGACGCTCGGCTGGGTCGCCGCCGATGCGGTGCGCTTGCGCCAGTGCCTGTTCAACCTCGTCGGCAACGCGGTGAAGTTCACCCTGCGGGGCGAGGTGCGGATCGTCTGCCAGCGACCGGCGCCGGGGCGGATCGCGTTCGAGGTTCAGGACACCGGCGTGGGCATCCCGCTCGAAGCCCAGCCGATGCTCTTCGAGCGCTTCCACCAGGCCGACGCCTCGACCACGCGGCGGTTCGGAGGGTCGGGCCTGGGCCTGTCGATCGCGCGCACCCTGGCGCGGCTGATGGGCGGGGACGTCACCTTCGTGTCCACCCCGGGCGTGGGATCGGTGTTCCGGCTGGAGATCGCCGCCGAGCCGGTCGCCGCCGCCGTCGCCGAGGCGGCCGACGACGCCCCGGTGCTGGACGGCCTGCGCGTGCTGGTCGTCGAGGACAACCCCACCAACCGCACCATCGCCGTCAAGCTGCTCGCCGCCCTCGGCGCCGAGGTGCTGACCGCCGTGGACGGCCTGAGCGGCGTCGAGGCGGCGGCTGTCGGCGGCTTCGACCTGATCCTGATGGACATCCAGATGCCGGGGATCGACGGCATGGAAGCCGCCCGCCGCATCCGGGCGCTGGGCGGCCAGGCCGCGCGGACGCCGATCATCGCCCTGACCGCCAACGTGATGTCGCACCAGCGCGAGCGCTATCTCGCCGGCGGCATGGACGGGGTCGTGGGCAAGCCGATCTCGCCCGCGGCGCTGGTCGCCGAAATCGCGCGCCTGGCGCGCGCCGACGCCGAGCCGGATACCCGCGTCGCCTGACCGCTTCCGCTCCGGCGGGGCGCTCTGCTAGACGTTCCCCAAAAGCGGGGGATTCCAGACCATGGCGGACACGACGGCGGAACAGCCGGGAGCGGAGTCGAAGGCTTCCATGCGCACGGTCGTCGCGGCCTCGTCGGCCGGCACGGCGTTTGAATGGTACGACTTCTTCGTGTTCGGGGCCCTGACCTCGATCATCGGCAAGAACTTCTTCTCCGAGCTCGGCGAGACCGCCGGGGTGCTGGCGGCCCTCGCCCTGTTCGGCGCCGGCTTCTTCTTCCGGCCGCTGGGCGCGCTGATCTTCGGCCGCATCGGCGACAGGGCCGGGCGCAAGGGCGCCTTCCTGATCACCGTCATCCTGATGGGGGGCGCGACCTTCGCCATCGGCCTGCTGCCGACCTTCGAGCAGGCGGGAATCGTCGCGCCGATCCTGCTGATCATCATGCGGATCATCCAGGGCACCGCGCTGGGCGGCGAGTACGGCGGGGCGGCCATCTACGTCGCCGAGCACGCGCCGGAGCACCGCCGCGGCGAGATGACCGGCTGGATCCAGACCTCGGCCGCCTTCGGCCTGTTCGGCGCGCTGATCGTCATCCTGGCGACCCGCACGGCGATGGGCGAGGAGGCGTTCACCGCCTGGGGCTGGCGCATCCCGTTCCTCGTCTCGGTGGGCCTGCTGGGCGTTTCGGTCTTCATGCGCATGAAGCT
>CALKHU010000252.1 GCA_937991555.1 uncultured Caulobacter sp. | reverse complement strand
GCGGTGGTGGTCGCCTACGCCAGCCTCACCGTCGTGCTGCTGATGCGGGCGCTGAGCCTCGAGACAGCCTGGCTGGCGGTGCTGGCGAACGCCGCGGGCGGGTTGATCGTGGCCCTCGTCACGCCCGTGCTGATGACGCCGGTCTACAACCTGTCGAAGGCGTCGCGCTGCACCCTGCGGTTCCACATCGCCACCGAGGGCGCGTGGGACCTGGGCTGCTTCAGCGGCTGCCTCGGCGCGGCGGGTCTGGCGGCGCTGGGCCTGCCGTTGTCGGTCCCCATTCTGACCGGATTGCTGGCGACGATCGGCTCCGTCGCGCTGTTGTTCCGCCACTACGGATCGCGGCCGGCGTGAACTTTTCTCTGGTCTTCCGCCGCGTTATCCGCGCTTACGCTTGGCCGAAAAAGAACGATCCCGAGGGAGACGCGCCATGGAGTACAACAAGATCAAGGTCGAGGTGGCGGACGGCGTGGCCGTCATCACCCTGAACGACCCGGCCACGATGAACGCCGCGGGCCTGGACCTGGCCACCGAGCTGTCGCACGCCTTCTCGAACATCGCGGCGGGCAACCTGCCGGCGCGGGCGGTCGTGCTGACCGGCGAGGGTCGCGGCTTCTGCTCGGGCGCCAACCTGGCGGGCGGCGGGGCCGCTGGCCGCGAGCTGGACGTCGACGGCAAGCCCGACGCCGGCCGGGCGCTGGAGACCGTCTACAACCCGCTGGTCAGCCAGATGCGCGACCTGCCGGTGCCCCTGGTCACGGCCGTCAACGGCGCGGCGGCCGGCGTCGGCTGCTCGTTCGCCCTGCTCGGCGACCTGATCGTCGCCGCCGAGAGCGCCTACTTCCTGCAGGCCTTCCGCCGCATCGGCCTGGTGCCGGACGGCGGCTCGACCTACCTGCTGACCCGCGCCATCGGCCGCGCGCGGGCGATGGAGATGGCGCTGCTGGGCGAGAAGATCCCGGCCGCCAAGGCGCTGGAGTGGGGCCTGGTCAACCGTGTCGTCGAAGACGCCGACCTGAAGACCACGGCCATCGCCCTCGCGAAGGAACTGGCCGCCGGCCCGGCGTCGCTCGGCGCCATCCGGAAGCTGATCTGGGAAGGCCTGGACAACGACTGGAACGGCCAGCTGACCGCCGAGCGCAAGGCCCAGAAGGTCGCCGGCAAGACCGAGGACTTCATCGAGGGCGTCAGCGCCTTCCTGCAGAAGCGCGTGGCGGCGTTCAAGGGGCGGTAGCGCCCCATCAGGAGGATGCGCTTCTAGCCGTCCCAGGGCCCGGGTCCGATGTCCTCGCGCATCGCCCGGGCCTTCTTCGTTCCGGGCTTGCGGGCGCGGAAAGCCGCCTCCAGCCCCAGCCGCGCCCAGCGCACGGCCTCGTCCGGGTCGTCCAGCGCCGCCTCCGGCAGGGTCCAGTAGCCGAGCTGGCCCGTGCGGCCGTCCTTGAAGGTATAGGTGAAGGGCGCGCAGCGTTCCGCCTCGAAGGCGGCGCGGTTCTGGTCGTCGACCTTCAGGTAGAGGGTCTCTCCGAACACCAGGCCGAACGCGGCGTCGTCGACCTGCAGGCTGGCGCCGCCGAACATCTTCTTCACCTGGATGCGGCCAAGGCCGGCCAGCAGTTCCCGCAGATGTTCGAGAAACCCGGGGCTGACGGCCATCGGCCCTCCTGTGAGCACATGCTCATTGCCAAGGGTGAAAGACTGTGAGCAAATGCTCACATGACAGAGTCGTCCCGCACCTCCGCCAAGCCTCGCATCGAGCGCGCCGCCCTGGAAGTCTTCGTGCGCGACGGCGTCGACGCGGCCACCACCCGGGCCATCGCCGCCGAGGCGGGAGTGTCGGAGGGCGCGCTGTATCGCCACTACCGGTCCAAGGATGAGCTGGCGATCACCCTGTTCATGACTGTTCACCGCCGCCTCTCGACGCTGATCGAGGAGAGCGCGGCCAGCGCTGTCGGAATCCGGGCCAAGGCCGCCGCCATCGTGGCCGCCTACTGCCAGGTGGCCGACGAGGACTGGCTGACCTTCAGCTTCCACCTGACCCAGATCCATCGCTTCGTCCCGGTCTACCAGGAGGACGGGAAGGACCCGGTGACGGTCACCGAGAACATCATCAAGGCGGCCATGATCACTGCCGAGCTTCCGCCGGCGGACCCGCGGGTGCTGGCCGCCATGGCCATCGGCGTGATCACCCAGACCGCCCAGAACAAGGCCTACCACCGTCTGGGCTCCGACCCGCTGTCGGCCCACGCCCCACTCATGACCGCGGCCGTCCAGGCCGTGCTGTTCGCCCGCTAGGGACAAGGACCCCATGACCTTCCGCAACCGGCTCTTCAACGCCTGGTACTGGGTGCTGTCGATCTTCTATGGCCTGACCGCCGCCTTCCTCGCGCTGGCGCCGGGGCGGGGGCCGATGTCCTGGGCGATCAAGACCTACACCCACCGCATGCTGTGGGCGATGGACGCCCTGGCCGGCATCAAGGTCGACCTGCGCGGCCAGGAGAAGCTGCCCGACGGCGCCTTCATCATCGCCGCCAAGCACCACAGCTGGGGCGACGGCTTCGTGATGTTCGCCAATGTGCCGAACCTCAGCTTCGTGACCGGCGACCACATGGAACGCTTCCCGCTGGTCGGAGCCATCCTGCGCAAGTTCGGCGCGATCATCGTCGACAACTGCGGCGGCCCCGAAGCCCGCAAGGCGCTGTCGGAGAGCGCCGCCCAGGTGGCGAAAGAGGGCCGCCGCATCCTGATCTATCCCGAGGGCAACCTGGCCAGGCCGGGCGAGCGGTTCCGCTACCGCACCGGCGTCTACTACATGAGCCGCGACTTCGACCTGCCGGTGGTGCCGGTGGCGACCAACCTGGGCCTGTTCTGGGAGCAGCAGTCGGCGATCAAGACGCCCGGGACGGCGACCATCGAGTTTCTCGACCCGATCCCGACGGGCCTCGAGAAGGACGAGTTCCTGCGCCGGCTTGAAACGGTCGTGGAGACCCGCAGCCAGGAACTGATCGCCATGGCGACCGGCCAGCCGGTGCGTCCGAGCGTACTGGTCCCGGCCCCGAACGAGGCCAGGGCGCTGGAAGCGGCGGCCTCGGCCGCTGCATGAGCCTCAAGGTTCGCCCAATAGCCAGGAACTGGTCGCTGGGAACGGCCCTCACGGCCCTCCCCGCGGGCCTGCTTGCTGCCTGGCTGGATCGGCTCCTGCCCGACACCGTCGTCATCCCGCTCGCGGCATTCGCACTTCTGGCCTGGATACCGTGGGGCATTGGCGTCATGGCGGCAGCGGCAAGACGCGAGCACCAGTGGAGTCTGAGCCTGCTCGGAGGGCCCGCAGCGCTTGCGCCTCTGGCGATCGCCTACTGGATCGAACGGGCGCACCAATGTGGCGCGACGTGCTGATTGCTAGAAGTTCGTCGCGCAGATCTGGCCGGCGAAGTCCTGGAAGCCGGGCGTCATGTCAGACCAGGGGAAGGTCCCGGTCGAGCTGCCGAGGCCGAGGAAGGCGCCGCTGGCCGCGTAGTTGGCGCCGTTGATGACGTTGACCGTCTTGCCCGCACAGTCGATGGCCATGTTGTGGATCGAGTAGGCGGCGGGCGTCGGGCTGCCCGGAAACGCGGTGGGCGTGGCGTAGACCGACTGCACCAGCAAGGTCTTCACGGCGCCGTTGGTCTTCACCGAGTTCCAGCCATACGACCAGGCGGCGAAGCTGTCCCTGGCGAGGCCTTCGAACTTGTCCGGATCGACGCCGGGAAACGGATTGGCCGGGCCGGCCGCGAGCACCGCGACGGCGGCGAACACTGGAAGCATCATGATCGGGACTCCCCCTCGGATCCGGGCGAGCATAGCCGCGCGCCGTCCGGCGACCAGCGTTCGGTGACCCGATCTGTGGAGGTCAGAGCCTGGCCGGCTCGATGGTGACGCTCTCGCCGCAGCCGCAGGCGTCGGTCTCGTTCGGGTTGCGGAACACGAACTTGGCCGACAGGCGGCTGACCTCGTAGTCGATCTCGGTGCCGATCAGGAAGAGGACGGCCTTGGGCTCGACCAGGATGGTGACGCCCTTGTCCTCGACCACCTCGTCCAGCGGATCGGCAGCCTCGGCGTACTCGAGGATGTACTCCTGCCCCGCGCAGCCGCCGTTCTTCACGCCGACACGGAGGCCGACGCAGGGCTTGCCCGGCTCTTCCTGCGCCTTTCGGGCCATGATCTCCTTCACGCGCGCGGCGGCGGCGTCGCTGAGGGTGACGACCTTGGGGCGCGGGCGGCGGGTGCGGGTAAGGACCGGTTCCATGATCAGAACATGTTCAGCTGAAGCTTGGCCTCGTCGCTCATGCGCGAGGGGTCCCAGGGCGGGTCGAAGACGAGGTCGACGGTGCAGGACTTCAGGCCGGGGATCTCCATGACCGCGTCCTCGACCCAGCCCGGCATCTCGCCGGCCACCGGGCAGCCGGGCGCGGTCAGGGTCATCTCGATCTGGACGTCCCTGTCGTCCGAAACGTCGACCTTGTAGATCAGGCCGAGCTCGTAGATGTCGACCGGGATCTCCGGGTCGAACACGGTCTTCAACTTCTCGACCAGCTGGTCGGTGATCGTGTCCAGCTCGGCCTGGGACAGGGCGGAC
>CALKHU010000251.1 GCA_937991555.1 uncultured Caulobacter sp. | reverse complement strand
GCGCCGGGCGCCCCCGACACCCCGCTCATCCTCGCGGACGCGAGGACCCAGTTTTGTCGAACGCGCACTCATTCCTGGGACTGAGGCGGCGCTGATCCCTTGCCCTGGTTGCGGTTGCCGGATGCCGGTCCTCGCGGACGCGAGGCTGACCGATGAAAGAAAAAGCGGGGATAGAGACGCGTTTATCCCCACCCTCCGGACCTGGCGCATGATCAGCGGGTCACACCGCACGGGGAGGGCGCATGGCCAGTGCTCTTGCGGCGGTAGGGATGAGGCTTGAGCGGTGAAGCGGCGAGGGGGTTACTCGCCGGGTCCGGGACGGCGTGACGCACTCACGCCGCCCGCCCGCCAGGGGCTTCAGGACCAGACGGCGGAGACGCCGCCCGGGTCCTCGCTCCTGTCCAGACAGGCTTCGCGGAGCGTTCTTTTCCTGCCTGCCGCTGGCAAGCCTACCCAAACAGACACCCGGGCAAGACCGGGGCGCTCCGCACCACCTCCCCACCTTCAGGGCGTCCGCCCGTGAAGCGGCGAAGCCGTGTCCGGCTCAGTAGCCGCCGACGACCGGCAGGATCTCGCCGGTGATGTAGCTGGACAGCTGCGGGGAGGCGAGAAACACATAGGCGGGGGCGATCTCCTCGGGCTGGGCCGGACGGCCCATTTTCGCCTGCCCGCCGAAGTCGGCCACCTCGTCCGCCGGCCGGTCGCTCGGATTGAGCGGCGTCCAAACCGGTCCCGGCGCGACGCAGTTCACCCGGATGCCCTTCTGGAGCAGGTTGCCCGACAGCGCCCGCGTGAAGGCGTGGATGCCGCCCTTGCTCATCGAGTAGTCGACCAGCGCCTTGCTGCCCTCGATGCCGGTCACCGAGCCGGTGTTGATGATCGCCGACCCCGCCCTGAGGTGGGGCAGGGCGGCCTGGGCCATGTGGAAATAGCCGTAGAGGTTGGTCTTCAGCGTTTCGTCGAAGTGCTGCTCGGTCAGGTCCTCGAACGCTGTCGAATGGACCTGGAAGGCGGCGTTGTTGACCAGGATGTCCAGTCGCCCGAACGCCTGGACCACCTGCTCCACCGCCCCGAAGCAGAAGGCGCGGTTCTTGACGTCGCCGGCGATCACCAGGCACCGGCGGCCCTCGGCCTCGACGGCCCGCTTCGTCTCGGCCGCGTCCACGTCCTCGTCGAGGTGGAGGACGGCGACGTCGGCGCCCTCGCGGGCGAACAGCACGGCCACCGCCCGGCCGATGCCGCTGTCGCCGCCGGTCACGATCGCCACCCGGTCCTGCAGCTTGCCCGAGCCCCTGTAGTAGGGCGCGTCCCACATCGGCTGCAGCGCCAGGTCGGCCTCCAGCCCCGGCTTGTCGAGATGCTGGGCGGGGAGGGGCGGCTCGGGATAGGCGCGCGCGCCGGCCTGGACCGCGAACGACCGCTCTTCCTTCGGCGCGGCCGCGTCGGCGCGGGCGACCTCGTCCTGGATCCGCCGCTGCCCGGCGACCGTCTCGGCCGCCGCCCGTTCCGCTTCGGTCATCGCCGGCTCCTCACGGTTTCTTCTTGAAGGTGTTCCCGATCTCCTCGGCCGGCACGTCGTCCGGACCCGGGCGGGCCACGGACGACCGCCCGCGGGCCCGGGTCTTCTCGTCCGGAACCTGGCCGTCGCGGTCGCCGAGGGGGAGCGCCTCGTTGGCGTCCCGCCCCGGGCTCTGCAGCTTGTCGCCGGCCATCGCCGCGCCCTACGGCCGCGGCGCGGCGTCGTCGCCGCGGGCGGAGTCCGCGCGCCCGCCCTCCGCCTCATCGACCGGCTCGCCCTCGACCAGCTCATGGCCGCTGAAGCTGCGGGTCTCCGGCGGCGGCAGGCCCTCGGCCTCGAAGCGCGCCATCAGCTCGCTCTTGCGGGCGGCCATCTGCTCGCCGAGGGCGTTCATGTCGAGCCCGGCCTTGCGCGCCTGGGAGAACATGCCCTCGACGCGCTTCTCCTCCTCCTCGACGTGGTGCTCGATCTGCTCCTGCAGCACCTTCACCTTGGCGTCGTAGAATTCCTCGTCCGGCGCGCCGCCCAGCAGTTCGGCGATCAGCACCTTCGCCCCGTCATGCTCGACATAGGCCTCGTCGACGAGGTCCTGCTCCACCGCGCCCTTGCAGGCGGGGTAGAAGATCTCCTCCTCGATCATCGTATGGACGGTCAGTTCGGTGCAGATCTGCTGAACCAGCTTCTGCTTGCGGTCGGCGCCCCTGGCGCTCTCGAAGCTGGCGAACAGGTCCTCGACCTTGCGGTGGTCGGCCTTCAGCAGCGCGATGGCGTCCTGCGTCTCAGGCTGGGCGGCGGTGGCCATGGTCAGTGTCTCCCGTGATCGTCGAGCGCTCGGGCTCGCCACAGGAAACCGGCCGGCGGGCGGTCCGTTCCGTGAGAACGATTCGCATGCGGGCGGCGCAGCCGCAGCGCCGCGACGCCGGGGACGCGCGCCGTCGGCGGCGCCCGTCCCCGTCGGTCCTTAGGCCCGGCCGCTGGTCGGGATGTCCTTGAACGGCACGTCCTTGTCGACGCGGATGTCGCCGGGCAGGCCGAGCACCCGTTCAGCGATGATGTTGCGCAGGATCTCGTCGGTGCCGCCCTCGACGCGCGTCGCCGGACTGCGCAGCAGCATCTCCTGGAAGCGGGCGCCGGCCGCCGAGAGCTCGGGGTCGCGCACCACGCCGCCCTGGCCCTGCAGGTCGAGGGCGAACATCGCCAGCTCCTGCATGGTGGCGCCGGCGACGAGCTTGCCGATCGAGTTCTCCGGCCCCGGCGTCTCGCCCTTCGACAGCGCGGAGATGGCGCGCATCCCGGTGTACTTCAGGCCGCTGGCCTTGACCGCATACTGGGCCAGGCGCGAGCGCACCGAGCGGTCGTCGATCGCCAGGCCGTCCTCGGTCTGCAGGTTCATGCAGAAGTCGAACAGCTCCGGGAAGCCGGTCGGCATGCCGGAGCCGATCGACAGGCGCTCGTTCATCAGCGTGGTCAGCGACACCTGCCAGCCCTGGCCGACGGCGCCGAGGCGCTGGCTGTCGGGAATGCGGACGTCGGTGAAATAGACCTCGTTGAAGCCCGACTGGCCGTTGGCCTGCTTGATCGGCCGGACCTCGATGCCGGGCGTCTTCATCGACAGCCAGAACATGGTCAGGCCCTTGTGCTTTGCCACGGTCGGGTCGGTGCGGGTGATGACGATGCCGTAGTCGCTGTGCTGGGCGCCGCTGGTCCAGATCTTCTGGCCGTTGATGATCCAGTCGCCGGAGCCGTCGGTCGCCTGCACCGCCGCCGTGCGCAGGCCGGCCAGGTCAGACCCGCCGGCCGGTTCGCTGAACAGTTGGCACCAGATATGCTCGCCCGACGCCAGCGGCGGCAGCAGCCGCGTCTTGGTCTCCTCGTCGGCCCAGGCCATCACCGTCGGGCCGCACATGCCGTGGCCGATGATGAACAGGCCGCTGAGCGCGCCGTAGACGCCTTCCTCCTGGCCCCAGATCACCCGTTCGATCGGGGTGGCGCCGCGGCCGCCGTATGCCTTCGGCCAGTGCAGGCAGGCCCAGCCCGCCTCGGCCTTCTTCTTCTGCCAGGCCTTGGAGGCGGTGATGGTGTCCACGCTCTTGAGGCCGTTGTTGCCGAAGCCGCCCCTCTTGAGCTCGGCCTCGAGTTCCTTGGGGGCGTTGGCCTCGATCCAGGCGCGGGCCTCGGCGCGGAAGGCGGCTTCTTCGGGGGTGTCGTCGAAGTTCATGATCGGTGTCCTCCCTTAGGCGGCGGCCGGAGCGTCGTTGCGCTGGCGCAGGCGGTCGATGAGCAGGTCTTCCCAGGTCGATTGCGAGCCGATGGCCAGGGCCAGGGCGTTCGAGCGACGGTAGTAGAGATGGCAGTCGAAGGCCCAGGTGAAGCCCATGCCGCCGTGCACCTGGATGTTGTTCTTGCTGCAGTGCTGGAACGCCTCGGTGGCCGAGACGCGCGCGGTCGCCGCCGCCACCGGCAGTTCGGCCGCCCCGGTCGAGAGCGCCCAGGCGCCGTAATAGGCGTTGGACCGCGCCAGGGTCGCCGAGACGTACATGTCGGCGAGCATGTGCTTGACCGCCTGGAAGCTGCCGATCGGGCGACCGAAGGCCATGCGGTCAAGGGCGTAGTCGCGGCCCATTTCGAGCGCCCGGTCGGCGCCGCCGACCTGCTCGAACGCGATCAGGATGGCGGCGCGGTCGAGCACCTCGGCCGCCAGCCGCCAGCCGTCCCCGGCTACGCCCAGGAGCTCGGCCGGCGCGTCGCTGAAGGTCAGGGTCGCCTGACCGCGGGTCGGGTCGATGGTGGTCAGGGTCTCGCGGCTGACGCCCGGACCGTTGAGATCGACGAGATACAGCGACAGCCTGCCGCCGTCCTTCGCCGCCACGATGGCCAGGTCGGCGACGTCGCCGTCGGCCACGGGCGTCTTGACGCCGTTCAGACGGCCGCCGGACACGGTCGCCCTGACCGACTTCTCGCTGACACGGCCGACGCCTTCGCCCAGCGCCAGCGTACCGATCGCCTCGCCGGAGGCCAGCTTCGGCAGCCAGGCCTGCTTCTGGGCTTCGCTGCCCGCGATCATCAGCGCCTCGGCGGCCTGATAGATCGAGCTCGCCACCGGTACGGGCGCAATGGCGCGGCCGAGCTCCTCGGCGATCACGCAAAGCTCGAGGTGGCCGAGCCCGACGCCGCCGTACGCCTCGGGGATGGCCGCGCCGAGAAAGCCCATTTCGCCGAGGCCCTTCCAGAGCTCCCGGTCGAACGACTCCGGGCCTTCGAGGATGGCGCGCACCGCCGCCGGCGTGCAGCGGTCGGCAAGGAACCGCCGCGCCTGGTCGCGCAGCTGCTTCTGGTCGTCGGAAAAGTCGAAGTTCACTGAATCCTCCCGCCGGTTCGCCGGTCTTCCGGAGCAGGTTGAACGCCCTCACGCGAGGTCAGCCAAGGGGTCTCCTTCACCCTCGTCATGGCCCGGCTTGTCCGGGCCGCCCATGCGTGGTGAGGTCGGCGGCGACGAAGGACCACCCCATGATCACCATCTTCGGCGGCCAGACCTCCCGCTCGATCCGCCCGATCTGGCTGATGGAGGAAATGGGCCTGTCGTACCGCGTCCGGCAGGTGGACATGTTCCGCGCCGCCGAGGACGCCGAGTTCCTCGAGGCCAACCCCGCCGGCTACATCCCGGTCCTGAGGGACGGCGAGGTCACCATGGTCGAGTCGCTCGCCATGCTGCAGTACCTGATGGCCCGCTACGGCCCGACCGCGCTCCAGCCCGCGCCCGCCGACGCAGACTTCGCCACCTACCTGCAGTTCCTTCACCTGGGCGAGGCGGGCATCGCCACGCTGCTGATGGTCCCGACGGTCAGCAGGTTCCTCGCGCCGGAGAGCGAACGCGACAACTGGGGCGCGCGTCAGGCCCGGACCTGGGCGACCAACCGCGTGAAGCTGGTCTCGGCGCAGCTCGCGCGTACGCCCTTCATCGCCGGCGAGGCCTTCACCGCGGCCGACATCTCGATCACCTACGCGCTTGAGTTCGGCCAGCGCCAGGGGCTGTTGACGCTTGGCGAGGCCGAGCAGGCCTACATCGACCGCACCATGGGCCGCGACGCCTTCAAGCGGGCCATGGACCGCTCGCACGAAGGGGTCTAGGTCCGGCCCATGGCAAAGAAGCAGGCCGCCGAGATGACCATCCTGGTCAATGGCGAGATGTACGTCTGGAAGCTGCAGCGTCAGCCCCGCTGGTCAAACGACAGCAAGGGCTGGGAGGGCATGGCCATCGCGGTGCGCCACCAGGAGGGCCAGCGCGAGGCGGTGATCGAGTTCCCGCCCGGCAAGCTCCCCGCCTACGGCGCCCTGCTGAAGGCGGCCCAGATCGACCAGAAGGTCGTGGCCCGCTCGATCCAGTCCGCGATCGACGCCGGCTGGGACCCGATGTCCCGGGGCAAGACGGTCAACATCGTGGTGGACGCGACCGGCGCCTGACCTCCCCGACCTCCGCTCATCGCCGCGAATACCGGGATGGGCGGCGTGTTGCTGTGATTGCGAAGCTTGCCTGACCCTAGGTCGGGCCGCTCAGATAGGCGGCAACGAAAAGGGGACACGCGCATGGACCTCGGACTCAGGGACCGCACGATCTTCGTCGCCGGCGCCAGCCGCGGCATTGGTCTCGGCATCGTCGAGGCCTGTCTGGCCGAGGGCGCGAAGGTCGCCATCACCGCCCGCGGCGCCGAGGCGCTGGAGGCGACCCGCGCCGACCTCGCGGCGCGCTATGGCGAGGATCGCCTCTGGGCCATGGCCGGCGATATGCGCGACACAGTGACCATCGAGGCCGCGCTGACCGGGGCGGAAGGGGCCCTCGGCCCGATCTTCGGCGCCGTCGCCAACGTCGGCCTGCATCCGTGCCCGCCCGGCGCGGAGGTCGACGACGAGACCTGGGACGCCGGCTTCTCGCAGAATCTCGGCTCGGCCTGGCGGCTGGCGCGCGGCGCCTACCGGCGGATGCAGCCGCGCGGGGAGGGGAGCATCCTCTTCATCAGCTCGATCGCGGGCCTCGGCGCCCTCGGCACGCCGCTGACCTACGGCACCGCCAAGGCCGGCATGAACCACCTGACCAGGGAACTGGCGAAGATCACCGGCGCCAGCGGCGTGCGGGTCAACGCCATCGCGCCGGGCAACATCATCTTCGAGGGCGGCACCTGGCAGGAGCGCATGGACGGCCCGCGCGCCCAGAGCTGGCAGCGCTGGATCAACCGCGAAGTGCCGATGCAGCGTTACGGCAGGCCCGAGGAGATCGGCTCGGTCGCCGCCTTCCTGATGAGCCCGCAGGCTAGTTTCGTGCACGGGGCCGTGGTGCCCGTCGACGGAGGACAGACGAGATGAGCGTGACCATCACCATGGCCTCCGAGCCCTACGAGCATCTGCTGCTGCGCCAGGAGGGCGACGCCCTCTGGGTGACGATGAACCGGCCCGACAGCCTGAACGCGCTGAACCGCCGTCTGACGGCCGAACTGCGCGACCTGTTCGTGAACCTCTACTGGCGGCGCGACGTGCGCGTGGTGGTGCTGTCCGGCGCCGGCCCGGCCTTCTGCGCCGGTCTGGACCTCAAGGAGCGCAGCGACAGCAACGGCGAGCGCCGCATCGCCGACGGCCTCGACGCCCAGCGCAGCATCGCCGAGATCGTCATCGCCATGCGCCGCTGCCCGCAGCCGATCATCGCCTGTGTCGACGGCGCGGCGGCCGGCGGCGGCTTCGCTCTGGCGCTGGCCAGCGACGTGCGCATCGTCACCCCGAAGACCCGCATGAACGCGGCCTTCATCCGCATCGGCCTGTCGGCCTGCGACATCGGGGTGTCGTACTTCCTCCCGCGCATGGTCGGCAGCTCGGTGGCCGCCGAGTTCATGCTGACCGGCCGCTTCATCAGCGCCGAACGCGCCCATCAGCTCGGCCTCGCCAGCTGTGTCGTCGCCCCGGAGCAGGTCGAGGCCGAGGCCCGCGGCTTCGTGAAGGACATGCTCCACGCCACCCCGCTCGGCCTCCGGCTGACCAAGGAAGCGCTCAACCACGCCGTCGACGCGGGCGGCCTCGAAGCCGCCATCGCCATGGAAGACCGCAACCAGATCCTGGCCAGCAGCGACGGCGACTTCGCGGAGGGGGTGCGCGCATTCCTCGAGAAGCGCGAGCCCGACTACACCCGGCGCGGCTAGGCTCCGGTCACTATTCGGTCGCCCCGGGGGACGATCCGTGCGAGGATGGCGCATCGAATATCGCCACGGCTCGGCTGATCTGCCCGCCTGATCCAGAGGATCGGGCTCGGGATCCGGCGTGATCCTACCGACAATTTGATCACGCGACCCGCCCTGGGCGCGCGCAAACCAGACCCGGGAACCGCGCCGGCGCGGCCACGCGCCGCCGCATGAGGTTCCCCCGAAAGGCTCCATGCATAACTCCTACAGCCCCGGATTCGCTGACCGCCAGAAGACCGCCGCCGAGGCCCGCCAGGCGCTGATCGCCAAGCTCAAGCCCCGGCCGACGGTCATCGCGACGACCTTCAAGAGTCGCGCCGAGCGCCGCGAGGCCGAGCTGACCCGGGTGCGCGCCGAACGCGCCGCCGCCCGCGAGGCGGCCCGTCTGGCCGTCATCGAGAAGGCCGCGGCCGACATCGAGGCGCAGGCGGCGGCCGAGGCCGAAGCGCTCGCCGCCAAGCGGGGGGAGCGCAAGGAACGCAAGCAGCTCACCAAGGCCGAGCAGAAGGCGCGGCGCGACGCCCGTTACGCCGCCCGCAAGGCGCGATAGCCATGGCCCGCGCCCCGAACTACAGTTTCGAGCGCCAGGAGCGCGAACGCCAGAAGGCGCTCAAGGTGGCCCAGAAGGCCGCCGCCCGGAAGGAAGCCCGCGACCGCGCCGCAGGCTCCGGACGGCCATCCGAAGACGGTCGGTGAGCGCGGCCTGACCGACGAGCGGCACGGAGTCCGGCCATGAGCCATCCCTGCGAAAGCTGTGGCATGCCGATCGAGCGCGGCCCCTACTGCCGCCATTGCGTCGACGAGACCGGCAAGCTCCAGGACTTCCCGACCCGCTTCGAACGCATGGTCGCCTGGCAGGTCGGGCGCGGCTCGCCGCGCGCCCGGGCCGAGCGCGAGACGATCGCCCATATGGCTGCGCTGCCGGCCTGGAAGGACCATCCCGAGGTGCTCAGGCGGCTGCCATGACTACCCGTCCCTCTCACCGTGGGAGAGGTGGGCCTGCGAAGCCGCAGGCGGAGCAGGGCCGGAGTTGGAAGCACGGAGGCCCGGCGGCGACCGCCGACGCCTCCCACTCAGTCACGGCTTCGCCGCGACAGCTCTCCCACAGGCAGAGCGACTGGCCGACCGCGCTCAGGCGACCTCGAAACCCTCGTAGCCCCTGGCTGCGACCTCATCGATGCGCACTTTGTACCCTTCGCCGACGTAGGGCATGAAAACCCTCGGCTTTCCGGGCACGTTGGCGCCGATGTACCAGCTGTTCGCCCGCGGATAGAGGGTCTTGTCCGCCTCGTCGTTGACGTGGGCGACCCAGGCGTCCTGGGCCTCGGCAGTCGCTTCGATACGTCGCGCCTGCCGCTGTTCGGCATAGGCGATCGCGTCGGCGATCCAGTCGACGTGGAACTCGATCGACATCAGCATGTTCGACAGCACCGACGGGCTGCCCGGCCCGGTGACGGTGAACAGGTTCGGGAAGCCGGCCACCATCAGGCCGAGGTAGGTCTTCGGTCCGTTCGCCCATTCGTCCTTCAGCGCCCGGCCCTCGCGGCCACGGATGTCGATGCGGTTGAGGGCGCCGGTCATGGCGTCGAAGCCGAGCGCGTAGACGATGGCGTCGACCTCGATCAGGCCCTCGGAGGTCTTCACCCCTTCAGGCGTGATGCGCTCGATCGTGGTCTCGTGCAGGTCGACGAGCGTGACGTTGTCGCGGTTGTAGGTCTCGAAGTAGTTGGTGTCGACACAGGCCCGCTTGGACGCCAGCGGGAAGTCACGCGGGATCAGCTTCTCGGCCAGGGCCGGATCCTTGACGATCTCGCGGATCTTGCTGCGGACGTAGTCGGAGGCGGCGGCGTTGATGCGCTCGTCCTTCATCAGGTTCGGCACCTGGGCGCAGGCGACCAGTCCCCACCCGCTCCACAGGTTCTCGAGCAGCGGCTTGAGCTCCTCGTCGCTGGGGACCCAGTCGGCGGGGGGCATGGGAATGCCCGGTTCGCCGGCCTTCACGGCCTTGATGAAGTCCGGGAAGGCGGCATCGAACAGCGCGACCTCCTCGTCGGTCAGCGCCGTGTTCACGGCCGGCAGGCTGAAGTTCGGCGTGCGCTGGAACACCGTCACATGCCTCGCCTGCTCGGCGATCAGCGGCAGGGACTGGATGGCCGACGACCCGGTGCCGATCACCGCAACCCGCTTGCCGGTGAAGTCGACGCCCTCATGCGGCCACAGGCCGGTGACGTAGCTCTCGCCCCTGAAGCTGTCTGCGCCCGGCAGGTCCGCCCCGCGCGGAACGGACAGGCAGCCGGTCGCCATGATGCAGTAGCGCGCGTCGACGACGTCGCCGGCGTCGGTGGTCACCGTCCAGCGGCGACTGGCTTCGTCATAGACGGCCGAGACGACCTTCGTGTTGAACAGGAAGTCGCGACGCAGGTCGTACTTGTCGGCGACGAACTCGGCGTAGGACAGGATCTCCGGCTGGGTGGCGTACTTCTCGCTCCACCGCCAGGATTTCCGGACCTCCTCGGACCAGGTGTAGCTGTAGAGCAGGCTCGGGATGTCGCAGCGGGCGCCCGGGTAGCGGTTCCAGTACCAGGTGCCGCCCACGTCGCTGGCGGCGTCGAACCCCTGGACGCTCAGCCCGGCCTCGCGCAGGCGCTGGACCATGTAGAGCCCGGCGAACCCGGCTCCGACCACCACGGCATCCACGGACTTCTTCTCGGGCGTACGCGCCGGCTTCGTCATCTTCAACTCCTGGCCTTCCTCTGTCCGCGCCTGTCCCGGCGCGTGACGTCCGCGGAAAGATGATCCCGCTGACCTTGGGAAAGCAAAGGGGATTCGTCGCCGGACGCCCTTCGTCGTCAGTCGAGGGCGTCGTGCTCGTCCATGTGGGTCGCGGCGCTCTCCACCATCTGCAGGAACATCCGGTCGCCGCGCTCGGTCTGGGTGACGACCATCGCCGCGAAGAAGCCGGTCAGCATCAGCAGATAGGCCCCGCGACCGTAGTCGCGCTTCAGCGCGGCCATGTCGTAGCCGGTGACGCCATGGTGACCGAGCGTGGCGAGATAGAGCGCCAGCAGCTCGTCCTCGTGGGCGCGCCGCACCTCCGGGGGCAGGGCGCCGGCCAGGAAGTAGGCGACGTCGGTGGCGCCGGTCCCGTAGGCGAATGACTGCCAGTCGAGCACCGTCACCGGATAGCCGCCGCGCGCCGTGGCGAACATCATGTTGTCCGGCCGGAAGTCGTTGTGGGTCAGGCAGCGCGGCCCGGGGTACCGGTTCGGAAAGTCGGCGGATTCGGCCGCCAGCCGGTCGCCGATGCGGATGCAGCGGTCCGACAGCTTGCCGTCGTAGCGCGCCTTGAAGCCCTGCCAGAGCATCATCACCATCTCCGGCGTCGCTGCGCTCGGCGGCGCCGCCTTCGATCCCGACACCCACGGCAGGTCGTCCAGAGCGTCGTCGCCCCAGTGCGAGGCGTGCAGCAGTCCCGCCTGTTCGACGACCAGCCGCGCCTGGTCCAGCGTGACGCCCCTGAGCTGGTCGCCCTGCTCGGCGGGCGAGAGGTCCTCCATCATCAACACGAAGTCGCTGGTCGCCTCGTCGACGTCGGTGAACCAGCAGCGCGGGGTCCGCACCAGGGCCTTCGGCGCCAGCTGCTGGTAGAAGCGCACCTCGCGCAGGTAGTTGCCGAGGGCGACGCCGGTGGCCCGGCTTTCCTCGCCGGCCGACGGGAACTTGCCCACCAGCGACGCCGGCGCGTCGTCCGGCCGGGCGCCGGCATAGGTCAGGGTGAAGCGCACGCTGTCGCCGATCTGCCCGGTGCCGACCGACTTCGCCGTGAAGTCGGACACCCGGGCGTCGACGCCCCCGGTCCTCAGCACGGCGGTCAGCCAGTCGGCGTCGATGGCGGCGGGCGGGCGGATGTCGGGCGTCATGGCGTTTCCCAAAGTGCGAATCCCCGTCGGCGCCGCGAGCCGGCGCGCGTGGTTTGGCCCTCAGTACACGACCTTCCGCAGCGTCCGGCGCAAGGAGAAATCGCGGCGCTTGCGTGACCCAGCGGCGCCGGGGCTCAACTCCGCTCCGCAACGGCCGGAGCGCCGGACAGGGAGAACAGCATGAAACTCGACAGCACGGTCTCGGCCGTCGTCACCGGCGGCGCGTCAGGGCTGGGGGCGGCCACGGTGAAGGCGCTGCGCGACCTCGGGGTCAAGGTCGCGATCTTCGACATGAACCGCGAGAACGGCGAGCGGAAGGCCGAGGAACTCGGCGCCCTGTTCTGCGAGGTCAACGTGATGGACGAGGCGGCGGTCGACGCGGGCTTCGCGAAGGCCCGCGCCGCGCACGGCCAGGAGCGCATCCTGGTCAACTGCGCCGGCGGCGGCCGCGGGGGCAAGACCATCGGCCGCAACAAGGAGACCGGCGAGGTCGTGCCGTTCAATGTCGCCGACTTCGAATGGACGCTGGGCCTCAACACCGTCGGCACCTTCCGCTGCATCGTGAAGAGCGCGGCGGGCATGTGCACGCTGGAACCCAACGAGGACGGCGAGCGCGGGGCCATCGTCAACACCGGCTCTGTGGCCGCCGAGGAGGGCCAGGTCGGCCAGGTCGCCTATTCGGCGGCCAAGGCGGCCATCAAGGGCATGACCCTGACCATCGCCCGCGACCTGTCCAACGAGGGCATCCGCATCAACACCATCCTGCCCGGCATCATGGCCACGCCGCCGATGCTCAACGTGCGCAACCGTGCGCCGGCGATCTTCGAGGGCCTATCGAAGTCGGTGCCGTTCCCGCGCCGTCTGGGCCATCCGGAGGAGTACGCCGATCTGGCCGTGACCATGCTGCGCAACGGCTACTTCAATGGCGAGACCGTCCGGCTGGACGGCGCCATCCGCATGCCGCCGCGCTAGGAGACGCTCATGGCCAAGGTCAAGCAACACAAGCCCGTCGCCGAGGATTACCTGGCCGACCGGCCGATCGTCGTCAGCCACGCCTTCCCGTTTCCGCCCTCGGCGGTCTGGGCCGCGCTGCTGGACGCCCGCGCCTGGACGGAATGGCTTCCGATCACAAAGGTCACCTGGACCAGTCCTCAACCCTTCGGGGTCGGCACGACGCGCACCGTCGAGATCGGCCCGCAGGTGGTCGAGGAGACCTTCTTCGCCTGGGAGGAGGGCAGCCGGATGGCCTTCCGGTTCGAACGCTCGACCCTCCCGGTCTCGGCGGCGGTGGAAGACTACCGCGTCACGCCCACGGCGAGCGGCTGCGAACTGCGCTGGGCCGGCAAGGCCAGCGCCATGTGGCCGCTGAGCGGGCTGATCTCCAGCCAGCTCGCCAAGGGCCTGAGGGACGGCATGCCGAAGCTGGAGGCGCTGATCGCAGCCGATCCGAAGCGGTTCGGCGTCGGCTGACGGCCTCGCCGGCGCTCAGCGCGGCGGCAGGCTGGCCTCGACCATCGCCTTGACCCTCGGGTCGCCGGCGGAATCGAGCTGGTCCCTGTCGCCGCGCCAGGCGATGCGGCCGCCGTCGAGCAGGGCGATCTCGTCCGCGATGGTCCGCGCGGAGACGAGGTCGTGGGTGATGGTCAGGGCGGAACAGCCCAGACGTCGCACCTGGTCGGCGATCAGACGGTTGATCGCCGCGGCGGTCAGCGGGTCGAGGCCCGTCGTCGGCTCGTCGAAGAACAGGATGCGCGGCCGGCCGATGATCGCCCGGGCGAGGCCGACGCGCTTCTGCATGCCGCCCGACAGCTCGGCCGGGAACAGGTCGGCGACCTCCGGCCCCAGCTGGACCTGCGCCAGGGCCTCGATCGCCGCCTCGCGGGCCTGCCGCCGCGGCTGCCCCTCGGCATGGAGCAGCCGGAAGGCGACGACTTCCCAGACCTTCAGGCTGTCGAACAGGGCCGAACCCTGGAACAGCACGCCGGACTGCCGGTAGAGGGCGGCCTGGCGACGGCGGAACAGGCCGGGCAGCGGCTGCCCGCGGAACAGCACCGTTCCGGCGTCGGGCCGCAGGAAGCCCAGCGCCAGCTTCAGCGTGACCGACTTGCCCTGGCCGGAACCGCCGATGATAACCAGCGACCGCCCGGTCGCCAGCGTCAGGTCGAGCCCGTCCAGCACCGCGCGGCCGCCGAGCAGCTTTCGGACGCCCCGCCATTCGAGCTCGGGCGTGCTCATGCCTCGGTGAACCAGCTGGTCATCAGGTAGTCGGTGGCGAAGATCAGCACGCCGGACCAGACCATCGCCTGGGTCGCGGCGTGGCCGACGCCGCGGGCGCCGCCGCTGGCGCGGTAGCCGTGGAATGCGCCCATGGCGGTGACGATGAAGCCGAACACCGCCGCCTTGATCAGGCCGGACTGGACGTCCCAGGCCTCCAGGAAGGCGACCGTCGACCGCGCGTAGGCCTCGGGGCTGAAGCCGAGCGACCAGGTCGACACGGCCCAGCCGCCGGCGATGCCGACGATGTCGGCGACGCCGGTGAGCAGCGGCAGCGTCGCCACCCCGGCCAGCACGCGCGGCGCGACCAGGAACCGGAACGGATCGGTCGACAGCGTCCGCATGGCGTCGATCTGTTCGGTGGCCCGCATGGCCCCGATCTCGGCCGCGATGGTCGTGGCGACCCGCCCGGACAGCATCAGCGCCACCAGCACCGGCGCCAGTTCCCGCGTGATGCCCAGGGCGACGATCTGGGGCACGATCTGCTCGGCGTTGAAGCGGCCGCCGCCGGTGTAGATGTTCAGCGCCAGCGCCGCCCCGGTGAACACTGCGGTCAGGCCGACGACCGGCAGCGAGAGAAAGCCGATCGAGACGGCCTGCCGCACGATCTGCCCGCCATGCCAGCGCGGCGTCAGACAGGCGAGCAGCGTCCGCCCGATGAACATCGCCAGCGCGCCGACGATCGCGCAGACGCCGATGGCGAGGCGTCCGGTGACGGTGAACGGGGCGAGGGCGGCCTGCAGCAGCATCGGCGGCGTCAGGACGCCGGCTCGGGCGCCGCGGCGGGCTTGTTGATGAACTGGCCGATGAGGCCGAACAGGTCGACCGCGCCCTGGGTGTTGGCGATCTCGCCGCCGGGCTTGAGCATGGCCGTGTCGGCGCCGGGTTCGATGGCCACATGGGCCCCGCCCAGCAGGCCGTCGCTGGTCACCCGCGCCGAGGAGTCGGCCGGCAGCTTCGTCTGCGGCGAGATCTCCAGCTCGGCGACCGCCAGGTAGGTGTCCGGCTGCAGCGAGATGCGCTCCACACGGCCGACCCGGACGCCGGCGACGCGGACGTCATCGCCCTCGCGCAGCCCCCCGGCCTGGCCGAAACGGGCCACCAGCCGGTAGCCGTCCGGCGTCGGCCCCGCGTCGCCGGCGACCAGCAGGTAGGCGAGGAAGACGCCCGCGCCCAGCAGCACGACGGCGCCGACCAGAGGCTCGATCCAGTTGTCCCGCATGGCGCGCCCCTGTTCCTCAGCCCTTGCCGGCCTCGAGCCGCCGGATCAGCGCCTCGACGTCGCCGCCGGCGTTGTCGATCGTCGACACGAAGTCCTGCTGCAGGGTGATGGCCAGCCACACGCCCCGGGCCTGGACGTCGGCGACCTTGAATGCGCCGGGCGCGCCCAGGACGCGCCAGTTGACGGCCTCGTCGCCCGAAGCGCCCCGGACGGCGGTGTTGACCACCACGTCGGTCGCCGAGCGTGCGGTGCTGCCGGTCACCCGCAGCTGGCTGCCGCGATAGGCCGTCAACTGGCGCAGGAAGACCCGCTGCACATGTGACCGGAACGCGGTGTTGAACCTCTGGCGCTGGGGCGGGCTCAGGGTCCTGGCGTGCCGGCCGAGGACGAAGGACGAAATGCGGTTGAAGTCGGCCAGGGCGTCGAGGCTCTGGTTCAGCCGCGCCTGGCGGGCCGCCTCGCCGAGCCCCCGGTCGCCGAGCAACGCCAGCACCTTCTGCCCCTCGGCGGCGACGAAGGCTTCCGCCTGTGGGCTGCGCGCGGCCTGGGCGAAGCCGGGCGCGCCGGCGGCGACGGCGGCCAGTCCGAGGGCGAGGCGACGGCGATCGATCAGGCTGGGCGGCATCTCAGTCCGTTTCCTCCGGGGGCAGGTCGCCGAAGTCGGGCAGGTCCTCGTCCTCGCCGCGCGCGGCGGCGACGGTGGCGGCCCGGCTCTGGGCATATGCGCCCCGGATGGTGGCGTAGGGGTCGGTCGAGTCGGTCATCACAGAGTCGATGAGGGCGTCGGCTTCGGATCGCGCCTCCAGCCCGCGGACGACGCTGCGCCCGACCGCGAAGTCGGTGTCCGTGCCGCCCGTGGCCTGGCTGACCGGGTCGGCGGCGTAGCCGACGAGGCCGCCGACGCCGTCACGAACCGTCGTCGGTCCGACGACCGGCAGATAGAGGTAGGGACCCTGGCCGACGCCCCAGCGGCCCAGCGTCTGGCCGAAGTCGGCCGGTTCGCGGTCCAGGCCCTGGCGTCCGGCCACATCGATCAGGCCGCCCAGTCCGACCGTCGAATTGACCAGGAAGCGCCCGGTCGCCTTGGCGGCCACCGCCGGCCGGGCCTGCAGGATGGCGTTCACGACGGTGGCCGGCTCGCGCAGGTTGCTGGTCGCGTTGCCCAGCCCCCGGCGCACCGGCGCCGGCGTGACCGCCCGGTAGACCCGCACCACAGGCCTGACGAGGAAGCGGTCGACCACCGCGGTGTTGAACTTGAACAGCGCCCGGTTCACCGGCTCGAACGGGTCGCGGACCGTCGGACCGCCATCCGCCGCGACGGCCATCACCGGCGCCGCGGCGGCCGCGACGAAGACCACGCGGAGCGCCAGTCGGCCACGGCCCCGCCCACGCTGTCGCCCTTTTCGGCGCCGGCCCTTCGTCTGCACTTCGCTCATCCTGTCCCCCGAACCGGCCAATTCGCCCGCGCGCCCGCGGGTGAGACAATCCGATTCACCAAACAGCGTTTACCGGACTGCGCCCGGATTGGGCGCCCCGGATGGGGGGTAATGATGATGGCGGAAGCGGTGAATAGCGAAGGAACTACCCGGAAACCCCCAGAACCCCCCGCCATTCCCAAATAACCCCTTGTATTTATTGTAGAAAGCGTGCCCGAATGATGCTTCACTTCGTTCGGTCTTTGGGGGGTTTGGTTTGCGCGCGGCGCGGCCTGCTGGGGCTAATGCTGAACGGAGTGTCGATGGCTCGACAGATTGGAAAGCTGAATCCCCGCACCATCGCCGGGAGCCTCTCGCCGGGCCGCTATAGCGATGGCGGCAACCTCTACCTGCTGGTGGAGAAGGGCGGCGCCAAGCGCTGGCTCTTCATTTTCCGGCATGGCGGCCGCCAGCAGGAGATGGGCCTGGGCCCGCTCTCCGGCGTTCCGCTCGCCAAGGCGAGGGAGCGTGCCGCAGAAGCGCGCCAGATGCTCGCTGAGGGGGTCAATCCCCTCGAGCAGCGGCAGCTGGAGCGGGCGATCCCGACCTTCGGCGAGATGGCCGAAGAGGTGATCGCCGCAGCCTCGGCAGGCTGCAGCAACGCCAAGCATGCCAAGCAGTGGGGCGCGACGCTGCGCACACACGCCAAGCCGCTCTGGAACATGTCGGTGAAGAGCATCACGACCCAGCATGTCCTCGACGCGCTGAAGCCGATCTGGGGGCGCATTCCGGAGACCGCAGACCGGACGCGTCAGCGGATCGAGCGCGTGCTGGATGCGGCGGAGGCCAAGGGCTTTCGGCCGAGCGGCATGCGCAATCCCGCCAGCTGGCGGGGCAACCTTCAGCACCTGCTGCCGCCGCGCCGTGGTCTGATCCGTGGGCACCACCCTGCGATGCCTTACGACGACGTCCCGGCGCTGATGGAGGCTCTGAGGTACGCACCCTGCATGTCCAGCTGGGCGCTGAGGTTCACGATCCTGACCGCCGCCCGGACCACCGAGGTCAGGAAAGCCACCTGGGACGAGTTCGACCTGAAGACCGCTGTCTGGACCATCCCGGCGGACCGCGTGAAGGCCAGGAGGCCTCATCGCGTGCCCCTCACGACCGAGGCCGTGTCAATCCTCAGGACGATCCAGGACTTCTCGAAGTCCCCCTTCGTCTTCACCGGTCACAAGGACAAGCCGCTCTCCGGGATGGCCATGACCATGCTCATGCGCGGGCTTGAGGACCACTACATGCTTCAGGACGGGCGGCTGCGCCCGGCCACGGTGCACGGATTCCGCTCCTCGTTCCGCGACTGGGTCGGCACCTGCACCGAGTATCCCCGCGAACTCGCCGAGGAGGCGCTGTCGCACACGGTCGGCAATGCGGTGGAGCGGGCCTACCGGCGCCAGGACGCGCTGGAGCGCCGGCGGCCCATGATGGATGATTGGGCGGCGCACTTGGATAGTTCGCGTCGTTCTGCCGAGAGGGCGGCGGCATGAGTGAGAAGTTTCCACCTTCCGGCGCACCCCGGACTATCGCCCTTCCCGACCTGCCAGCCAGAGAGGACGCGCGGCAGATGAGTGACGTGGCGCTCTCCGATCTGATCTCGCAGTACTAGGATGTCATCGACGAAGTTGATCAGGTGGTGCGCCCTCTTAGGCTCCTTCTTCGCGCCCGTGTCGCGTCAGCTGCAAGCGCCCGAGCAAGGAAGGAGCGAACCCTTGAGGAGGCCCGCTTGATCGCGATGTCCAAAGAGCAGGATTCAGCCATTCGCGGGAGCGCAACTCGACTTTCCGAGGAATTCGGACGCTCCAAGCGAACGATCAGCAACCGGCTCCGCCAGGCGAAGGAAGCTAGCGGTCGTTAGGTACGTGCGGTCGTGACGCTTTAGTCGGTAGCTCAACAAACGGAGCTAGCGATGACCCGCTCTCAAATCCAAACCTTCCATTCCATCGCCTCGGTCGCCGCTTCCATCGGCGTTTCGACCAAGACCGTCAGCCGTTGGATCTCTGCCGGCGATCTCTCCGCGCACAAGCTGGGCTCGCAATGGCGGGTGTCCAGCGAGGACCTCAGGGCGTTTGTCGCCCTCCGCCGGCGATAGTCCGCGCTGTCCACACATGTCCATGTAATCATTGAGGAAACGCCGCAATAAGCAATACTATACGTCGGCTTTGATCCGCAAAACCGTGGTACAGTTCTGTAAATTGTCCCTCATGTTCCTCCCCTGTCCCAGGAATTCCCTTCATGTCCATTCAAATGGATCTCTTCTCCGGCGACGCGCCTGGCTTCGAGCCGGTGACTCCTCCCATTAGCCTGACCCGCACCATTGATCTGGAAGACGTCGCCCCTGCGGCCGCGCCAGAACAGTCCTCCAAGGCCCCCGGCGGCAAGCTGACTCTGCTTCCTCCTTCCAGCCCTCCCGCCAACTTCGCCGGACTGATGGAGTGGCTGCGGTCTGGCGACCCCACTGAGACGCGCAACAAGCAGATGCGGTC
>CALKHU010000250.1 GCA_937991555.1 uncultured Caulobacter sp. | reverse complement strand
CGACCGCAAGCAGTTCGGCAAGCCGATCGGCTCGTTCCAGCTGATGCAGGGCAAGATCGCCGACATGTACGTCGCCCTGAACAGCGCCCGCGCCTACGTCTACGCCGTGGCCCGCGCCTGCGACGCCGGCAAGACCACCCGCTTCGACGCCGCCGGCGCGATCCTGATGGCCAGCGAGAACGCGGTGAAGGTCGGCCTCGAGGCGATCCAGGCCCTGGGCGGCGCGGGCTACACCCGCGAATGGCCTGTCGAGCGCTTCCTGCGCGACGCCAAGCTCTACGACATCGGCGCCGGCACCAACGAAATCCGCCGCTTCCTGATCGGCCGGGAGCTGATCGGGGGGTGAGTTTCCGCTTTGCGGCGCCCGTATAGGTGGTATGATTTCGTCATGGCCAAGACGAGTGGGCACTACTCCGGGTGGGTCAAGCGGGACTCGGTGACGGGTCGCTTCACCGCGCCGATCGGGGTCACGACGACGGCGAAGGGGCACAAGGTCGTGGCCTTCGCCAAGCCGCCGCGCGTCAACGCGCGGAAGCTGGACGCTGCCCTGGAGGCTGTCTCGACGAAGAGCCGTGGCGCGCGCTCCTAGGGGCTACCGTACGTCTGTCTTCATCAATGCGCCATTCACGGCGGATCGACGGGCCGTCTTCAACGCGATCGTTTTCGCAGTCCAAGCATGCGGGTTCGCGCCGCGTTGCTCGCTTGAGTTCGATAATGCCGGGCAGATCCGCCTCGACAAGATCAGGAACCTGATCCGCGACTGTCGCTTGGGGATCCACGATATCTCGTTCATGTCGCTCGACGGCGACGTGCCCCGCTTCAACATGCCTTTCGAATTGGGCCTCTTCCTGGGAGCTGCGCATTTCGGCGAAGGTTGGTCGGCGAAGAAAGCCTGCACGATCCTCGACAGCGAACAGTACCGCTATCAGCGTGCGCTCTCCGACATCGCGGGGCAGGACATTCGCGCGCACGAGTGCGATCCTCAGGTCGCGCTGGCGCAGGTTCGGGATTGGTTGTCCCATCAAACGAAGGCGGCCGGGACAGTGCCGGGAGCCGCTGCTTTGCGGGCTCTCTATGAGCAGTTCGAGGCCGATCTCCCGACCCTGGCCGCCGCGATGAACCTTGCCGTCGACGAGTTGAACTTCATTGAGCGGCGTCATCTCGCTGGCATGGCTGCGCCGTGTTGTCTGACCGCTTGAGCGATGGCGCAGCGGGTTTGGCTCCGCGATCCGGACTGGCGTTGTCGATGGCCGTCGCCCTGTTGCTCGCCGGCTGCGTCAGCGTCGACGCCAGGGTGATCGGCGACGCCCAGGTCTGTCCGGCGGGGCTCGAAGCCAGGACAACCGCCGAGCTGTTCTTCGGCCGCAACATCGGCGCGCTGCCCGGCGTCAGCGACGCCGACTGGGTTCGGTTCCTCGACGAGGAGATCACCCCGCGCTTTCCCGACGGCCTGTCGGTCAGCGACGTCGCCGGCCAGTGGCGCGCCGCCGACGGGACCATCGTCCGGGAGCCCTCGAAGGGGGTGATGATCGTTTTGTCGGGCGAGGAGGGCGAATACGCCAGGCTCGACGCCATCCGCGACGCCTACAAGGCGCGCTTCCGCCAGGAATCCGTAATGCTGGTCCAGCGCCGCGCCTGCGTCGGTTTCTAGCCGCCGAGGCTCTGCACGATCGCCTGGCCCGTCGCCTCCTTGAAGGCGCTGACCGCGAGAGGATCGACGAAGTAGCTGTCGAACCATTTCCGCAGCCATCGATCCTCGCCGGCGAACCCGCGCGCGTGGTCGTCCACCGTCAGCGCGGCGCGCGCGGCCTTCTGGTCGAGCCCGGCCGCGACCGAGCGCCGGACCTGGTCGCGCACGTCTTCGACCGCGGCGGCGACCTGCAACAGGTATCGGTCGTCCCGCATCGGCGCCCCATGCCCGGGGACCAGGGTGGCGGCGCCCAGCGCGCGGAGCTTCTGCAGCGCGTCCAGCCATTCGCCGGGATAGCTGCCGAAGCCGAAGGGCAGGGGCGCGACCAGCAGGTCGCCCGTCGCGGCCAGCCGGGCGCCCGGCGACCAGACCACGGCGTCGCCGTCGGTGTTGGCCCGGCCCAGGAACAGCGCCTCGACCGGCGCCTCGGGGTCCTCGATCAGCAGCCGGTCCGTGAAGCCCTCCTGCGGGGCCACGGTGATCGCGCCGTCCATGTCCCGGGCGTACTGGCGGAACAGACGCGCCCCCGCCGCCCAGCCGGTCTTCTCCGCGTCGTCGGCCGCGTCGGCAGCCATCTTGGCGCAGTAGTCGGCGAAGCCCTGGTACCTGGCGACCATGGCCGCGTTGGCCTTGGCGTCGGCCGCGCCGGGCGTGTTCATGGTCCTGGGATCGGCGAGGTGGGCCTTCGTCGCCGCCGTGGCGATGGTGCGAGCGTTCGGCCAGGCCTCGAGGATGGCGCCCAGGCCCAGCGGGTGGTCGCCGTGCCAGTGGGTCAGGATCACCGCCTTCACGGGCCTGCCGGGCCGGTTGCGACGGATCAGCTCGACGATCCGCCGCCCGGACCCCGGCGAGCCGCCGCTGTCGACCAGCACCAGGCCATCCGACTGAGTGAACGCCGTGACGTTGCCGATCGGTTGCAGGTGGAAGGGCTTGGCCTGGCGGATCACCGCGGCGCCGGCGGTCACGTCCTCCCAGATCTCGAAATAGCCGTCGTCCTGCAGCGTCGGCTCGGCGGCGCCCGCCGACCGCGCCAGCAGGCTCGCGCCCGCGCCGAGCAGCAGCATCCGCCGTGTCGCATCCAGCATCGCACGGTCCTCCCCAAGGGCAGGACATCACACGCGCGGCGCTCGCCCCAGTGAACTCTTGTCCAGAAACCCGTCCTCCGGACATGCGAAAGGCCGCCCGGGCGCCCGGACGGCCTTTCCATCGTCGTGCCGCGGTCGCGGCAGAAACGCTATGCGCTGATCAGGCGCTGACCTCCGCCGAAGCGAAAGAGCGGGTCATGCGTTGCGACCGAGGGCTCATACGATGAGACACGTGGTCACCTCCTTTCAGCTGTTGAACAGGACCCCCAACATGGGTCCGTTCCGGCGGAGTCGCAAACCCCTTCGACAGGATCGCGACAATTTCGCGCGATCCTGCTGCATTCGGGTCACTTCAGCTTCTGGACCTTCATCGGGCAGTCGTCGCCCAGACGCTTCGCCGTGGTGCTGGCCTTGGCCGAGACCGGCACGCCCGCGATCTTGCCCGACAGGTTGGCGCTCAGCGTGAAGGCGGTCGGCGAATAGGTGCCGGTGGCCGTGACATTGACCGTCCGGCCGCGTTTGTCGACGCAGACGCCCTTGAAATACATCTTGCCGTCGGCGACCCGCTTCTCCGGATAGGTGCAGGTGTAGTGCCGGTTGATGCGCCCGGAGAGGATCTTGTCCACGTCCTGGGGCGTGATGCAGCGCCGCTCGCGATCGGTGTCGGTGATCACGAAGTTCAGGATGTTGGTGCTTTCCCACCAGCCGGGCTGGATGGTCGTCGTCTCGCGCGCCACGGCGGGCGCGGCGAGCAGGCCGGCGACGGCGAGCGGGGCGAGGATGCGAAGCGTCTTCATGGTGTCCGTCTGGCGGAGAGTGATGGCGGTCTTTTGGCCTGTGTCGCATGAATGCACGATGACCGGCGCGTGCAACAGGGGTAGGCAATGACCATGCCGACCTGGGACCCCGACGTCTACGAGCGCTACAAGGCCTACCGCGACCGTCCCGCCCTGGACCTGATGGTCCAGATCCCGGCGCGCGATTTCGGCCAGATCTGGGACCTCGGCTGCGGGACGGGGGAACACGCCGCCCTGCTCGCCGCCCGCCACCCGGGCGCCCGGGTGCACGGCCTGGACTCCAGTTCGGACATGCTGGCCCAGGCCCGTCGCCGGACGGCCCCGGTCGACTGGGTGCTGGCCGGCATCGAGTCCTGGTCGCCGGACACGGCGCCCGATCTGGTCTTCAGCAACGCCGCCCTGCAGTGGCTGCCGGACCACGAGACGCTGTTTCCCCGCCTGGCCGGCTCCTTGGGGAGCGGCGGCGTCTTCGCCTGCCAGATGCCGATGGCCTTCGAGACCGAGCACCACCGCATCCTGCGCGAGACGGCGGAGGAGGGGCCCTGGGCGTCCGTGACCCGCGCCGCGCGCCTGATCCGGCCGACGCCGTCGCTGGCCGACTACTACGGCTGGCTCGCGCCCCTGTGCCGCGAGGTCGATCTCTGGACGACGACCTACCTGCACGCGCTGGAGGGCGACGATCCGGTCGTCGACTGGATGCGGGGCACGGCGCTACGGCCCTACCTCGACGTCCTTACCGACGAGGCCCTGCGCGAGGCCTTCCTGGACGACTTCCGGGCCCGCATCGCCAGGGCCTTCCCGCCGCGCGCGGACGGCGTGACCCTGTTCCCGTTCCCGCGGCTGTTCATGGTCGCCGTCAGGCTCTAGCGCCGCTTGCGCTGCCGCAGCTCCGGCACCGGCCCCTCCAGTTCGTCCAGCGCCGCCAGGGCCGCCCTGTATCCCAGCGCGATGGTCGGCTCGTAGGCCTTCCAGTCGCGCAGGTCGACGTTGTCGACCTTGGGCAGGATCAGCAGGTCCGTCGCCTGCCGGGAGGCGGTGATCTCCCGACCGGTCGAGACCGTCGCCGTCCGCATCAGCAGGCCCACGATCGGCGGCCCCTTCCGCCACTCGCCGGACAGCAGCCAGCGCCAGGGCGACTTGGGCCGCTGCACGTCGTCGGCCCCGATGCTGCGCCCGCGTGTGACGTCGACCCCGACCACCGGTCCCAGGTGCATCGCGCGCATGATGTCGGTCGGGAAGTTCTTCATCACCGCGCCGTCGACCAGCACGTTGCCGCCGTCGGTGACCGGCGGCATCACCCCCGGAAGGGAGATCGTCGCCCTCAGGGCCGACCGCAGCGAGCCCCGGCGGTGCAGCTGGTAGACGCCGCTGGTCAGGTTCGAGGACACGCAGAAGAACGGCAGCCAGAGGTCGGCGATGTCGACCTGGCCGAAATGCTCGTTCAGCCGGTCGGCGACCTTCTCGCCGTGGGTCATGGCGATCAGCGGGAAGGCGATGTCATCGAGCGGGCTGGAATCGACGAAGGCGGCGCGGATGCGACGGTCCATCTCGGCCTCGTCCCAGCCCATGGCCAGGCTGGCGGCGACGATGGCCCCCATCGAGGCGCCGCCGACGAAGTCGATCGGAACCTTCCGTTCGCGCAGCGCCTTGATGGCGCCGATATGGGCGTAGGCCCGGGCTCCGCCGCCGGACAGCACCAGGCCGACGGAACGACCGGTCAGCACCCGCGCCATCCGGTCGATGTCGGCCTGGGCCCCGTCGCGCAGATGGAACAGCCGCGCCGCGCCGGTCGCGTCGAGCCAGGCGGCCGAGCCGGCCGGCCGCCGGCAGTCGCCGCTCTGGATCAGCATCAGGTCGACCAGCTGCTGAGACTGCAGCGGCTCGGCGAGGGCCCGGTCGAGGTCGGCCGGCGGGGCGCGGTCGCCGCGCGCGACGCGGAACAGCCGGTCGACCTGCCGGCCCACCAGCACCTTCCACGCCGCCTCGCCCTGCTCGGCGGCGTAGAGGACGTAGTCGTAGTCGGCCTCGGTGTTGGAGAACCACTCGGTCGGCGCGCTGGTCGCCTCCGAGCCGATCACGGTCACCGAGAACCCGAGCCGGGCGATGCTCAGCGCGATCTTCTCGACCAGCGGCCGCACCTTGCGTCCGCCGTCGACGGCGACGAAGCCGAACACCGTCGGGTCGCCCTGGGTCGCCGCCGCGCCCGAAGCCTGGCGCATGCGCAGGATCATCAGCCGGGCGAGCTCGGTCATCACGGCCGGATCGGCCTCGGCGGCGGCGAGGAAATCCTCGCGCGCCAGGGCGAGCACCTCGGAGTCGCGCAGGGCGACCACGTTGCCGGAGTGCGGGGCGCCGGCGATCAGGGCCATCTCGCCGGCCGGCTCCCCCGGCCGGATGACCCCGAGGAACTGGCGCTCCTGGCCCTCTTCCTTGCGGAAAGCCCCCAGCCTGCCCGCTTTCAGCAGGTACAGCTCGCTGGACGGCTCGCCGGCCGCATAGAGGTGCGCGCCGCCGGGCAGCGAGAACCAGCGGGCCGCCCCGCTCAGGCGCTCCTGCTCGAATAGCCGTTCGAGGGCGGTGTCAGTCTCTCGCTGGTGCATCGTCTCCCCGCCCCGACGCTAGCACACCGGCGGCGAGTCGTTTGCAGTCGCCAGTCGCCTGTATCGCGGGAGGATTGGCGAGCCCGCCGGGAACAGGCTATGCCTCGCCCATGCCCAGGCTGAGCACGTCCATCGACCCAAACTCCGAGACCTTCCGCAAGAATCTTGCGGTCAACACGGCGCTCGCCGGGGAACTTCGCCAGAAGGTCGCCGCAGCGGCGCTCGGCGGCAGCGAGACCGCGCGCCAGCGTCACTCCAGTCGCGGCAAGCTGCTGCCGCGCGAGCGTGTCGAACGCCTGCTGGACCCCGGCTCGCCCTTCCTCGAAATCGGCCAGCTCGCGGCCAACGGCATGTACGGCGACGAGGCCCCCGCCGCGGGCATCATCACCGGGATCGGCCGGGTCTCGGGCCGCGAGGTGATGATCGTGGCCAACGACGCCACGGTGAAGGGCGGCGCCTACTACCCGATCACGGTCAAGAAGCACCTGCGCGCGCAGGAGATCGCGCTGCAGAACCGTCTGCCCTGCGTCTACCTGGTCGACAGCGGCGGCGCGAACCTGCCGCACCAGTCGGAAGTGTTTCCCGACAGGGACCACTTCGGCCGCATCTTCTACAACCAGGCCCGGATGAGCGCCGAGGGCATCAGCCAGATCGCCTGCGTCATGGGCTCCTGCACCGCCGGCGGCGCCTATGTCCCGGCCATGTCGGACGAGACAGTCATCGTCCGCGGGGCGGGCGACGAGAGCCAGGGCACCATCTTCCTGGCCGGTCCGCCGCTGGTGAAGGCCGCCACGGGCGAGGTGATCAGCGCCACCGACCTCGGCGGCGCCGACGTCCACGGCCGCCGCAGCGGCGTCGTCGACCATGTCGCGGCCAACGACGAGCATGCGCTGGAGATCGTCCGCTCGATCGTCGCCAACCTGAACACGGTGAAGGCGATCGACATCGACGTCCGCGAGCCGGTCCCGCCGAAGCTGGACCCGAAGGAGATCTACGGCATCGTCCCGCAGGACGTCCGCGCGCCCTACGAGGTGCGTGAGATCATCGCCCGGCTGGTCGACGGCAGCGAGTTCGACGAGTTCAAGCCGCTCTACGGCACGACCCTGGTCACCGGCTTCGCGCGCATCTGGGGCTACCCGGTCGCGATCCTGGCCAACAACGGCGTGCTGTTCTCGGAAGCCGCCCTGAAGGCCGCGCACTTCATAGAACTCGCCTGCAAGCGCCGGATTCCGCTGGTCTTTCTGCAGAACATCTCGGGCTTCATGGTCGGCGGCAAGTACGAGGCCGGCGGCATCGCCAAGGACGGGGCCAAGATGGTCACGGCCGTCGCCAGCGCCAATGTGCCCAAGTTCACCGTCCTGATCGGCGGCAGCTTCGGGGCCGGCAACTACGGCATGTGCGGCCGCGCCTACAGCCCGCGCTTCCTGTTCACCTGGCCCAACAGCCGCATCAGCGTCATGGGCGGCGAGCAGGCCGCCTCGGTGCTGGCCACCGTCCACCGCGACGCGGACAAATGGACGAAGGAAGAGGAGGAGGCCTTCAAGGCGCCGGTCCGCCAGCGCTATGAGGACGAGGGCAACCCCTATTTCGCCACCGCGCGTTTGTGGGACGACGGCGTGATCGATCCGGTGCAGACCCGCGACGTGCTGGGCCTGGCCATCTCGGCTTCGCTCAACGCTCCCGTGCCGGAGACGACCTTCGGCGTGTTCCGGATGTAGGTGACGCGATGAGGCTGCCCGTCCTGATCACCATCGCCGCACTGGTCCTCGCGGCCTGCGGCGAGGCGCCGCCGGCGCCCGCCCGTCCCGCCGGGACGCCGTCCGCGCCGCAGAGTCCGTCATCCGCCGCGCCGGCCGCCATTCCGGCGTCCTTCCTGGGGAGCTGGGATGTCGACGGCGGATCCTGCGGCGTGAACGACGCCGACAATGCGCTCACGCTGCAGCCGGACCGCCTGTCGTTCTACGAGAGCGGCGGCGAGGTGACGGCGGTGCGCCAGACGGCGCCGGGCGTCATCGAGGTCGACGCCGCCCTGTCCGGGGAAGGCGAGACCTGGACCGCCACCCTGTCCTTCGCGCTGTCCGACGACGGCGCTACCCTCACCACGACCCAAGCCGGCGCCCCGCCGACCGTCCGCAAACGCTGCCAGCCTGAAGGGCAAGCCCAATGACCAATCCGATCGCCGATCCCCTTGTCGAAGGCGTCGACACCGAAGCGCTGAGCGACACCGTCGTCCTCGACGCCAGCCCCTCCGGCGTGGCGGTGGTCACGATCAACCGGCCGGACAGGAAGAACGCCTTCGACGCCGAGGTCATCGCCGCCCTCAGTCAGGCCTTCGAGACCCTGCGCGACGCCGACGGCGTGCGCATCGTCTTCCTGCGCGGGGCGGGTGCGGCGTTCAGCGCCGGCGCCGACCTTGAGTGGATGCGCGCCGCCGCCGACTGGTCGGAGTCCGAGAACCGGCAGGACGCCATGGCGCTGGCCGAGATGCTGCTGGCCCTGCGCGAGCTGCCGCAGTTCACCGTCGCCCTCGTCGAGGGGCCGGCCTTCGGCGGCGGCGCCGGCCTGGTCGCGGCCTGCGACTACGCGGTCGCGGCGAAATCGGCCCGGTTCGCCTTCTCCGAGGTCAAGCTCGGCCTCGTCGCGGCGACGATCAGCCCGCACGTCGTCGACGCCATCGGCCCCCGTCGCGCCAAGAGCCTGTTCGCCACCGGCCGCATCTTCGACGCCGCCTTCGCCGAGACGATCGGCCTCGTCGATGAGGTGGTCGCCAGCCCCGCCGACCTCGACGACGCCATGGAGCGGCTGTCGACCGAGATCATGGCCTGCGCCCCCGGAGCCGTGGCGGCGTCCAAGCAGCTGGTCGACGACATCGCCGGCCTGCCGATCGACGAGGAACTGCTCGAGCAGACCGCGCGCCTGATCGCCGCCCGTCGGGCCGGCGAAGAAGGGCAGGAGGGCGTCCGCGCCTTCCTCGACAAGCGCAAGCCCGGCTGGGCGCAGTAACGGCGCGATGCTCAAGTCCGTCCTGATCGCCAACCGCGGCGAGATCGCCCGTCGCGTCATCCGCACCGCCCGCCGGCTCGGCGTGCGCACGATCGCCGTCTATTCCGAGGCCGACGCGGACGCGCCGCACGTGCGCGAGGCCGACGAGGCGGTGCTGATCGGCCCTGCGCCGGCCCGCGAGAGCTACCTCGTCGCCGAGAAGATCCTCGCGGCCGCGAAACAGACCGGCGCCGAGGCGATCCACCCCGGCTACGGCTTCCTGTCGGAGAACGCCGCCTTCGCCCGGGCCGTGAAGGACGCGGGCCTGATCTGGGTCGGCCCGCCGCCCGAGGCCATTGACGCCATGGGCCTGAAGGATGCCGCCAAGGCGCTGATGATCGCCGCCGGCGTGCCCTGTACCCCCGGCTACCTCGGCGACGACCAGTCGGAGGCGCGCCTCGCGAAGGAAGCGGCGGCCATCGGCTTCCCGGTGCTGATCAAGGCCGTGGCCGGCGGCGGCGGCAAGGGCATGCGGAAGGTCGACCGCGAGGCGGACTTCCTGGAAGCCCTTGGCTCCTGCCGGCGCGAGGCCGCCGCCAGCTTCGGCGACGACCGCGTACTGCTGGAGAAATACGTCACCCGCCCGCGCCACATCGAGGTGCAGGTGTTCGGCGACCAGCACGGCAATGTCGTGCACCTCTACGAGCGCGACTGCTCGCTGCAGCGCCGCCACCAGAAGGTCATCGAAGAAGCTCCGGCCCCCGGCATGGATGCCGCCACCCGCGCCGCTGTCACCGCCGCCGCGGTCAAGGCCGCCCGGGCCGTGAACTATGAAGGCGCCGGCACGGTCGAGTTCATCGCCGACGCCAGCGAGGGCCTGCGCGCTGACCGCATCTGGTTCATGGAGATGAACACCCGGCTGCAGGTCGAGCACCCGGTCACCGAGATGGTCACCGGCCAGGACCTGGTCGAATGGCAGCTGCGCGTCGCGTCCGGCGAGCCGCTGCCGCTGACCCAGGACGAGATCGCGATCGACGGCTGGGCCATGGAAGCGCGGCTCTACGCCGAGAACCCGGCCACGGGCTTCCTGCCGAGCACGGGGACGCTGGAGCACTTCCGCCTGCCGGAGAACGAAATCCGCGTCGACAGCGCGGTCGAGGAAGGCGGCGAGGTCACCCCCTTCTACGACCCGATGATCGCCAAGCTGATCGCCCACGCCGAGACACGAGAAGAGGCCGCTGAGGCCTTGGCGGAGGCCTGCGCTTCAGTCGAGGTCTGGCCGGTGAAGACTAACGCGGCCTTCCTCGCCCGTTGCGCCGCCCACCCGGACTTCGTCGGCGGCGACGTCGACACGGGCTTCATTGAGGCGCGGCTGGAGACCCTGGTCTCCTACGAGGTGTCGACCGCCGCGCAGATGGCCGCCGTTGCCCTTCTGGCGGAAGAAGCCGGCTATGGGCCCTTTCGGTCTGGCGACGATTACCAGAGCCCCTGGACGCCCGACCCTGATCGTCTTTACGGCTTCCGCATGAACGGGCCGGCGCGGGCCATCCATAGCCTGCGGCTAGATGGAATGGCCGTGGTCGGCAGCGCAGTCACCACCCTGACTGGTGACCATCGCTGGAAGATTGAGGTCGGCGATGCTGTTGCGGAGGCGACTGTAGGCCATCGATCAATCGACGTCGGCGGGGAACAGTTCGGCTACTCGGCTGACGGTGATGACGTCCTGATCTTCGACAGCGGCCTTGGCCTCGTCGTGTCGCAAGGCCCTGGCAGCTTCGCGGGCGGTGAAGGCGGCGAGTCCGACGGTTCTATCCTCTCCCCCATGCCGGGGAAGATCGTCTCGGTCTCCGTGAAGGCCGGCGACGCGGTGACCCGGGGCCAGACCCTGCTGGTGCTGGAAGCCATGAAGATGGAGCACGCCCTGGCCGCGCCGTTCGACGGCGTGGTCGCCGAGCTGTCCGCCGAGGCCGGCGCGCAGGTCAGCGAGGGCGTGGTGCTGGTGAAACTGGAGGCGGCCTGACGGCGCGCTCCGAACGGGGGAAGACATGATGACGAACAAGCGGACGCTTCTGGCCGCGCTGGCCGCCGCCGCCTGCCTCGCGGCGCCGACGCTGGCCTCGGCCCAGGCCGCGATCACCGACGACGTCAACTGCGTGGCGGTGGCGCTCAAGCTCGCCGGCGACAGCAATCCTGACATCGCCCAGGCCGGCACGTTGAGCGCCTTCTACTTCGCCGGCCGGGTCGAGGGCCGCGATCCCCGGGCCGATGTCATGGAGCTGGCCGCCATGGCCCTGGCGCGGATGAGCCCGACCGAGATCCAGGCCAACGCCGCGCGCTGCGGCAAGCAGCTGGAGGCGAAGGGCGCGGAGTGGACCGCCAAGAGCAAGGACCTCGAGGCCCGCGGCTACTGATCCGCGGTCCAGTCGCCGTCCATGCCGCTCCACCTGATCAAGCTCTGTGTCGGGATCGACAGCGTCGAGGAGCTGCGCGCCTGGCGGGCCCGGCGCGCGGCGGCGGGCCATCGCTCGGTCGTGCCGACGCGCCAGACGCCGAAGCGCGCGGCCGAACTGCTCGAGGGCGGCTCGCTCTACTGGGTGATCAAGGGCCAGATCCTCGTCCGCCAGGCCATCGAGGAGGTGGTGACGCTGGACGAGGGCCAGCAGCCCTGCCGCATCTACCTCCAGCCCGACCTGGTCGAGACCGCCCCCCAGCCGCGCCGCGCCTTCCAGGGCTGGCGCTATCTGGAGGCGAAGGACGCGCCCCCGGACCTCGCCGTTGCGGGTGACGAGGCCGTGCCGCAGGATCTGGCGAAGCAGCTGCGGGAGCTGGGGGCTTGGTAGGTGCTGTGCGTGGTTCGACACGCGCCTGCGGCGCTGCTCACCATGACGTGGCTGGATAGCCTTCTGAGCACGTCATCCTGAGCAGCCGCGAAGCGGCGTGTCGAAGGACGCAGGGAGTCAGACACCCCAGTTGTCGATCAGCCGGGTCTTGCCCATCCAGGCCGCCACGAACAGCCGCGCGCCCTTGCCGACCGGACCCGGGCCGAGACGCTCCAGCGTCTCGCCGTCGCGCGCCTCGACATAGTCGATCGGGCTGAAGCCGGCCTCGGCGAGGATCGCCTTCACGCGCGTCTCCACGGCGTCGGCGGCCTCGCCCTCGCGCAGCCGGTCCACCGCCATGTCCATCGCCGCCGGCAGCGCGCTGGCCATCTCGCGCTGGGTCTTGTCGAGATAGGCGTTGCGCGAGGACATCGCGAGGCCGTCGCTCTCGCGCGCCGTCGGCCCGCCGACGATCTCGACCCCCAGGTCGAGGTCGCGGACCATCCGCCGGATCACCAGCAGCTGCTGGTAGTCCTTCTCGCCGAAGATGGCCACGTCCGGCCGGCACTGGTTCAGCAGCTTGCAGACCACCGTCGCGACGCCGCCGAAGAAGTGCGGCCGCGACACGCCTTCCAGCGGCTCGGAGACGCCGCGCGCCACCGTCACCGCGGTGGCGAAGCCGTCGGGATACATCTCCGCCACCGTCGGGGCGAACAGCAGCGCGCAGCCAGCCTGCGCGAGCAGGGCGGCGTCGCGGCCCTCGCCGCGCGGATAGGCGTCGAAGTCCTCGTGCGGCGCGAACTGGGTCGGGTTGACGAACACCGACGCCACTACGCGGTCGGCGCGCTGCAGGCCCAGCCGCACCAGCGACAGGTGGCCTTCGTGCAGGGCGCCCATGGTCGGGACCATGGCCACGCGCAGGCCCTGCGCCTTCCAGGCGCCGACCTGGGCGCGCAGTTCGGCGACGGTGCGGGCGACGGGGAGGGGGGCATCGGTCATGGCGCGCGGCTTATCGCGCGCCGTCGGGAGATGACAAGCCGCCTGTGGACAAATCGCCTCGCCCCGATTGCGGCGCTGTCCATACGGGTGTCTCGTCGGCTAGGACCCGCGCTCCTGAGTCGGGCTTGAGACAGGACTAACAAATGGCGAACGCGCAGCCGCACATCATCGTCATCGGCAACGAGAAGGGCGGGGCGGGCAAGTCCACGATCGCCGTCCATCTGGCCGCCGCCCTGCTGCACGGCGGCGCGTCGGTGGCCGTGATCGACCTCGACCTGCGCCAGTCGTCGATGGGCCGCTTCTTCGCCAACCGGAAAGCCTGGATCGCCGCCAACGGCGTCGCGCTGCCCGAGCCGCTGGCCCGCCATGCGTCCGAGGACGGCGTCGCCCTGGCGCGCACCCCCGAAGCCGAGCAGCTGGCTCGCTTCGACGAGGCCTTCGGCCGCGCCCGCGAGGACGCCGCCTTCGTGATCATCGACACGCCCGGCGGCGACACGGCCCTGTCGCGCACCGCCCACGCCCGGGCCGACCTCGTCGTCACGCCGATGAACGACAGCTTCGTCGATTTCGACATGCTCGGCCATGTCGACCCGGTGACCCTCGAACTGCAGAAGCCCAGCCTCTACTCGGAGACCGTCTGGGAGGCGCGCAAGCAGCGGGCGCTCGCCGGCCAGCGCGCGCCGCTCGACTGGATCGTGCTGCGGAACCGCCTGGCCAGCGTCGAGGCCCGCAACCGCAAGCGCATCGACGACCGGCTCATGGCGCTGGCCAAGCGGGTCGGCTTCCGGGTCGGTCCCGGCCTGCGCGACCGGGTCATCTATCGCGAGCTGTTCCCCTTCGGCCTGACGATCGCCGACCTGTCGCCCAAGGTGCGGCCGGTGCCGGTGTCGCTGACCCATGTCGCCGCCCGCCAGGAGCTCCGCGCCCTGCTGCACGCCGTCGGCCTGTCGGACATCACCGGCGAGGAGTTGCTCGCCGCCGAGTAGGGCGCGCGCTAGAAGGGGCGCATGATCTACGTCCTGATCGGCGTCGCCGTGTTCATCGCCCTCGTCTGGGCTGGCCGCCGCGCGCGCCCGTTCCTGATGAAGCGCGAGCTCCGCATCGTTTCGGCTGTGGTGGGGCTGGCGGCCATCGCCGGCGGCGCCTTCGCCGCCATCCGCGGCGCCTGGCTTCCCGGCGCTCTGACCGCCGCGCTCGGCCTGGCGCTGGCGTTCAGCGGACGCACCGGGTTCGTCGGCGATCCCGCCGGAAAGCCGTCCGCCGACGACCCGGCCCGGGCCGAGGCGCGGGAGATCCTCGGCGTCGGGCCCGGCGCCACCCGCGAGGAGATCCAGGCCGCCTACGCCCGCCTGATCCGCGCCGTGCACCCGGACGCGGGAGGCACCAGCGGGCTCGCGGCGCGTCTGAACGCCGCGCGCGACACGCTGCTCAAGCGCTGACCGATCACAGGAAAGGGCGCGGCCGAGACCGCGCCCTGATGATCCGACGATGGCCGCGCGTCAGGGCGCGATCACCATGCAGGCCTGCTTCTTGGCCTTGAGCGTCTTGCAGGCCGCCCGGGCGGCGTCGGCCGTCATACCCTCGAAACGGACCCGGAAATAGCCGCCGACAGCGCCGCCGATATCGGCCTCGGCGTCACGGAAGCTGGAGGCGAAGCGCTTCCGGATCAGGGCCAGCTGCTCGCGCGCCTGGGCCTTGGACTTGAAGGCCCCGGCCTGCACCACGTACTGGCCGCGCGGCTTCTTCGGGGCGGCCTTGGCCGGCTTGGGCGCCGGATCGGCGATCGGGGGCATGGACCGCTGGATGGCGATCGGCTGCGACGGCGCGGGGCCGTCGGTCAGGACCACGCGCAGGCCGCTCTGGCCGCTGTCGCCCATCGCCGTCGGCGGCCGGTCGACGGGCCCCTCGATGACCGGCTCGAACATGGTCTGGGCGACGGTGATGGTCTCGCCCAGCGAGCGGCGGCGCAACACCTCGAACCCGGTCAGCAGCAGGTCCTCGACATGGTCGTCGCGGCTGGCGGTCGAGCGGCCGCCGAGCACGACGGCGATCAGCCGGCGGCCGTCGCGCACGGCCGAGGCGGCGAGGTTGAAGCCCGAGGCGTTGATGTAGCCGGTCTTCAGGCCGTCCATGCCGGCGAACTGGCCCATCAGGCGGTTGTGGTTGCGGATCTCCTGGCCGCGGAACCAGAACGACTTCATGCTGAAGTAGCCGTAGTACTGCGGGAAGTCGCGCATCACGGCGCGCGACATGATGGCGATGTCGCGGGCGCTGGAGATCTGGCGGCTGTCGGGAAGGCCCGAGGCGTTCACGAACCGCGTGTTGGACATCCCGAGTTCCTGGCCGCGCAGGGTCATCAGGGCGGCGAACCGCTGCTCGGTGCCGGCGATGTGCTCGGCCAAGGCCACGGCCATGTCGTTCGCCGACCGGGTGGCGACGGCCTTCAACGCATCGTCGACGGTGATCTGGTCGCCCGCCGCGAGGCCCAGCTTGGTCGGCGGCTGCGAGGCGGCCTTGGACGAGACGGTGACCATGTCGGTCGGCTTCACACGCCCCTCCGCCATCGCCTCCATGACCAGGTACATGGTCATGATCTTGGTGATCGAGGCGGGATAGCGCGGGCTGTCGGCGCGCTTGGCGTAGAGGACTTCGCCGGTGTTGGCGTCGACCACGATCGCGGCGTACTTGGAATCGGTGGCCGGCAGGGAGAGGTAGGGCACCTGCGCCTGCGCCAGGCTCGGCGCGAGGAAGCCGCCCGCCAGACCGGCGACCAGGGCGAATGCGAAGAACGCGCGGCGGGCGGGCTTGAACATGCTACGTCCGTCGAAAAACATTGAACGGGACGCCCCCCGGGGGGACCCCTCAGGCAGCCTAGTTAACATGCACGTTGCCGTCTTTCGCTAAAGTAAACAACTGCTGAGCGAGCGTCCCGGAGGGAGCGGCGCAAGGTCGCGGCTGCAACCATCATGCCGCGCGGCGGCGCCCGTTCGTGTCGTGAAAGCGTCATTGTGCAGTGCACAAAAATGCGTTGACTGCTGCACTGCAACATGAGACAAGGCTGCTCACGGACAGCGAGTCCCTTGCCGTCCACCCCTATTCCTCCGGGTCCGCCCGACCCTCAGAAGGAGACTCCCGATGGCCACTGGCGCCGAAACCCTCAAGACCACCGTCGAGCAGTTCACCACCGCCGGCAACCAGGCCTTCAAGGACAACGTCGAGAAGTCGCTCGCGGCGCTCAACGAGATGAACGCCTACTCGAAGAAGAACCTGGAAGCCGTGGTCGCCTCGGTGACCGCCGCCACCAAGGGCGCCGAAGCCCTGGGCGCGCAGGCGATGGCCTTCTCCAAGAAGTCGATGGAAGACCAGGTCGCCGCCGCCAAGGCGCTGGCCGGCGCCAAGTCGGTGCAGGAAGCCGTCGAGCTGCAGACCGCCTGGGTCAAGGCCGCCATGGAAGGCTACCTCGCCGAGGTCTCGAAGATGGGCGAAACCGTCGCCTCGTCGGTGAAGGACTCGGTCAAGCCGCTCAACGAACGCGTCACGGCGACCGTCGAGAAGCTGCAAGCCGCGAAGTAAGCGAACCGAGTAGACCGGCCCCTCTCCCCCCAGACGCCGGTCAAGTTCGCGTGAAGGCCCGGGTCCCCCCACCCGGGCCTTTTTCGCGTCCGCTTCCGTCCCGGTCCGGCGCGGGCTAGTAACCGGGGCATGTCCAAGGTCGAACAACGCCTCATCGCCGCCGGTATCGCGCTGCCGCAGCCGGTCGCTCCCATCGCCAACTACGTGCCGTTCGTGCGCGCCGGGAATCTGGTCCACATCTCGGGCCAGGTCTCCCTCGACGGTTCGGGCGGCATCACCGGCACGGTCGGGGTCGATGTCGATCTCGAACACGCCCAGCGGGCCGCGCGCCTGTGCGGCATCAATCTGCTCGCGCAGATGAAGGCCGCCTGCGACGGCGATCTCGACCGGGTGAAGCGGGTGGTCAAGCTCGGCGGGTTCGTCCAGGCCGGCCCCGACTTCTTCGACATCCCCGCCGTCGTGAACGGCTGCTCCGACGTGATGGTCGAGGCCTTCGGCGACGCCGGCCGTCACGCCCGCTCGGCCGTCGGCGTCTACCGGCTGCCGCGCAACTTCGCGGTCGAGGTCGACGCGGTGGTGGAGATCGGCTGATGAAGGCCAAGGCGCGTCCGACCCCGGCCGAGTTCGGCGAACTCTGGCAGCACCTCTTCTCGCCGCCTGTGGCCCATCGCGGCCTGTGGACGCGGGAGGGGGCGCCGGAGAACTCGCTCGGCGCCTTCCAGGCGGCTTGCGCCCATGGCTACGGCATCGAGCTGGACGTCCAGATCACCGCCGACGGCGAGGCCGTGGTCTTCCACGACCGCGACCTGAAGCGCATGACCGGCGTGGACGGCAGGCTGTCCGACCGCGCCCTCCATGATCTCCGCGACCTGCGGCTCAAGGGCACGGACGAAGGCATCCCGACCCTCGCCGAGGTGCTGGTCGAGGTCGGTCACCGGGCCATGATCCACATCGAGCTGAAGACGCCGTTCGGCGAGGTCGGGCCGCTGGAGAAGCGGGTCAGCGAGGTGCTGCTCGACCACAACGGGCCGACCTGCGTGATCGGCTTCAATCCCTACAGCCACGCCTGGTTCGCCGACCACCATCCGCAGATCCTGCGTGGCCTCGACAGCTATCGCTGGAATGACGAGAACGCGAAGCACCTGTCGCCCGAGATCCGCGCCTCGATGGCCAGTCTCGAGCAGATCGAGATCGCCCGCCCGGATTTCCTGGCCCTAGAAGCCGGCATGCTGCCCTTCGAAAAGGCGACGGCCTGCCGCGAGCAGGGCATGCCGGTCATCGCCTGGACGGTCCGCTCCGCCGAGGAGTGGGAACGCCTGAAACCCCACTGCGACAACCTGATCTTCGAAGGCTTCCACGCCTGAACACCGAGCGGGGACATGCACCTCCGTGCGTGTCCCCCGCGGGTTACCCAGCGCCGTCATGGCCCGGCTTGTTCGGGGCCCCCATGATCACGGGATAGGCTGTGCGGCCTTCGACAGGCCGCTGCGCGGCTGCTCAGAATGACGTGCTGAGACAGCCGGACCCGTTACGTCATGCTGAGCAGCGCCGCAGCCGCGTGTCGAAGCACTCCGCCGGCCTTCCGCGTCTCCCCGCAGAGTTGGCCCGGACGAGCCGGGCCATGGCGAAAGTTGGGAAGATGGTCGCGACGCCGTTTGCCACGGCGGCAACGCCGCCTATCTTGTCGGGCCGTGAGCCTCCCCCTCAAGCCCGCCGTCCGCATCCATAGACGCATCGCCGAGCTGGAGCGGGCGGACTGGGACGCCTGCGCGCCGGTCGGGACCGCCTACAACCCCTTCGTTTCCTTCGACTTCCTGGACGCGCTTGAGCAGTCCGGCAGCGTCGGCGATCGCACGGGCTGGGGGCCGCACCATCTCAGCGTCGAGGACGAGGCCGGCCGCGTCGCGGCGGTGATGCCGCTCTACCTGAAGAGCCACAGCCAGGGCGAATACGTCTTCGACTGGTCCTGGGCCGACGCCTACGAGCGGGCAGGGGGGCGGTACTATCCCAAGCTCCAGTGCGCCTCGCCCTTCTCGCCGGTGACCGGTCCGCGGCTGCTGGTGCGTCCGGACATCGACCCGGACGAGGGCCGGCGGACCCTGCTGGGCGGCGCCCTGACGCTCTGTGAGCGGCTCGGCGCCTCCGGGCTGCACGTGACCTTCCCCGACCGGAACGACTGGGGCTTCCTGACGGACGCCGGCCTGCTGCCCCGCCAGGACCAGCAGTATCACTGGTTCAACAATGGCTATGCGACCTTCGAGGACTTCCTCGCGGCGCTGTCGTCAGGGCGCCGCAAGACCATCCGGCGCGAACGCCGCGACGCCCAGGCGGGGGTCGACGAGATCGTCGCCCTGACGGGCGCCGACCTGCGCGAGGAGCACTGGGACGCCTTCTACGGCTTCTACATGGACACCGGCGGCCGCAAGTGGGGCCGGCCATACCTGAACCGCGCGTTCTTCTCGCTGCTCGGCGAGCGGCTGCCAGACCGGGTGCTGCTGATCCTGGCCCGCCGCCAGGGCCGCTGGATCGCCGGAGCGCTGAACCTGATCGGCGGCGACTGCCTGTTCGGCCGCCACTGGGGCTGCGTCGAGGACGTGCCCTTCCTGCACTTCGAGCTCTGCTACTACCAGGCCATCGAGCATGCGATCCGGCTCGGCCTGCCGCGCGTCGAGGCCGGCGCCCAGGGGCAGCACAAGATCGCCCGCGGCTATCTGCCGGCCGAGGTCTACAGCGCCCACTGGATCGCCGACCCGGCCCTCCGCGAGCCCGTCCGCCGCTACCTGGACCAGGAGCGCACGGCCGTGCGGCAGGAGATGGACTGGCTGGCGGAAGAGTATTCGCCGTTCAGGGCGGGATAGGGCCGGGGACATATCCCCCCTGAAGCCGCCTCGGCCTCTCCGCCCGACAGGCGAGGGAACGGACGGACCCGCGAGTCATGACGCCCTCCTCGGTCGCGCAGTGACGCGAGACTCTCGGGACAGATCATCGCGAGACAATCGAAGACAAACCGCCCCTCTCCGGGACATTCCACCGGCCTGGGCGCCGAGGTTCGTGTCCACGGTCGCCCGCGACCCGTCATTCTGGCCGGATGACCGGTTCGACCAGACCCGCGCGGTCGCCTGAAACCCTTTCCCTGCAAGGGCGCACGCTATTGCCCAGTGTGTCGCGCCCGACGCCGTCCACCGCGCGCGCCCGTGCCCCGGCCGAAAGATCCGCACACCGCGCCGGGGCGTCAGGCGGCCTGTCAGCGCGCCCGAACGGTTGTCGAAGACTCTGGGGACGGCGCGGCGAGCGCCCGGCGTCCGGCGGTCAGCTGGCCTCCCAGGCTCGCTCGAGCAGCGCCCTGAGCGCGGCGTCGACCTCCTCCGGCGCCGTTAGCGTCACCGTCGCCTTCAGTCGCTCGGACCAGCCCTCGTTCCTCGGCGGCTCCAGGCGCGGATCGGCGCCGGGCGCCACGCACAGGCCCAGCCGCGCCTTGCCGCCCTTGACCGGACGCACGGCGGCGAACTGGAAGGTCCGCGACCAGGCCGAGAAGCCCTTGCGCTGGCCGGTGACGAGGCCGTCGAAGTCGCTGACCGCCGCCTCGACCGCCTCGAAGATCGCCCTTGAGGCTGGATCCTTCCACAGCGCCGCACGCAGGCCGTCGGCGTCGTCCCACCCCATCACGCCGGGGAAGGCGACCGACAGAACATGCGCGGCGCGGTTGACGCCGAGGCCGTGGTGCGCGCGCAGCCAGGCCGACTGCTTGCCGCGTGTGGTCTCGGGGCAGGTCCTGGCGATCGCCACCCATTCGGCCAGAGTCTTGCCGGTGTCCCGCTCGAGGCTGGCCTCGACAGAGGCGAACCACTTCTTCTGGCGGTCGGTCAGATGCTCGCCGCTCATGCTTGCGCTCCCCGCCGGCTGGAGTAGGACCATGGGGCATCGCAGGGAGAGCGGCAATGAGCCTGGAAGGCGTCTACGACGACGGCAACATCTTCGCGAAGATCGTGCGCGGCGAGATGCCGAGCGTGAAGGTCTACGAGGACGATCAGGTGCTCGCCTTCATGGATGTCTTCCCGCAGTCGAAGGGCCATGTGCTGGTCATCAGCAAGACTGCGAAGGCCCGCAACATCCTCGACATCGATCCGGGGACCCTGGCCCTGCTGGCCTCCGTCACCCAGTCTGTGGCGAAGGCCGTGGTCGCCGCGCTCAGGCCCGACGGCGTGATGATCAGCCAGTTCAACGGCGCGCCCGCCGGCCAGACCGTGTTCCATCTGCACTTCCACGTCATCCCCCGCTGGGAGGGCGAACCGCTCGGCCGCCATGGCGCGGGCATGGCCGATGTCGAGGAACTCAAGGCCCTGGCGGCGAAGATCGCGGCGGCGCTGTAGGCGCGGGGCTACCATTTGTATTTCAGGTCGATCCCCAGGGGATAGCCGAGGCTCAGCTTCGGCTTGAGTTCCAGGTAGCCGCTGGGCGCCGGAGGCTGGACTCCCGGGGGCGGTCCGTAGTGCTCGACCTTTCCTGCGGGCGCGGCGGGCGCCCGTGGCGGCGCCTCGCAGCGGCAGGCCGCCTCCGCCTGGACCTCGTAGGTCAGGTAGATGTGCTCGCTCTTCAGTTCGCCGTTCTTGTAGGGGAAGCTGTCTGGGTGGTTGTCGACCATCCGCCGAACGATCCGGCCCGTGCGGTTGGCGACGATCTGGACGTCGAGAACGCAGAAATGCCCTTCGGTCTCGCAGCGGCCCTCGCAGGCGAAGCGGTCGAGGAGGCCCTCGCGAGCCCTGGCGATCGCCGCGTCGCGCGCGAAATTCCAGTTGGTTGCGGAAGTCCGGTCAAGACTGGGCGACACGTCATACTCGCCGGCGATCCAGCCGGTGCGGGTGTCTTCCGGCTTTACGGGCTGTCCGGTCGTCCGGTCGGTCAGAACGCAGGACATGAGCTTGGCCTCCCTACGCGACGGAGGAAGCCTAGCACGGATCGGTTGGCGACGCTCGCGCCGCACGCGAATTCACGCGCGCGGGATCTCGGCCGCGATCGCCTCGGCCCTGGCGAACAGCGCCGGGTCGATCGTGAGGTCCACGGCGGCTGCGTTCTCGTCCAGCTGCGCCGGGCGGCTGGCGCCGACAATGGCCGACGCCACGTTCGGCTCGCGCAGCACCCAGGCCAGGGCGAACTGCGCCAGGCTACAGCCGGCTTCGGCGGCGATCGGCTTCATCCGCTGGACGGCCTCCAGCACCTCGCGCCGCATCCAGCCGCCGATGGCGCCGGACATCTCGTCGTTGGCGGCGCGGCTGTCGGCGGGCGGCGGGCTCGCCGGGTCATACTTGCCGGAGAGGACGCCCTGGGCCAGCGGCGACCAGACGATCTGGGAGACGCCGTTGGCCGCACAGACCGGGATCACCGCCTTTTCCGGCCGCCGCCAGAGGATCGAGTACTGCGGCTGGCTGGAGACGAAGCGCTCGACGCCGGGAATCGCGAAAGCGGCCTCGATCTGCTCGGGCGACCACTCGGAAAAGCCGATCCAACGCACCTTGCCGGCGCGGACGATCTCGCTCAGCGCCTCCATCGTTTCCTCGAGAGGCGTCTCGGGATCGTACCTATGGCACTGGTAGAGGTCGACGTAGTCGGTGCGCAGCCGCTTCAGCGAGGCGTCGATCTGCTTGTGGACCTGGGCGCGGCTGAGGCCCTGGTCTTCCTCGCTCATCCGGCCCCAGAGCTTGGTCGCCATGATGTAGCTGTCGCGCGGCCGGTCCTTGAGCGCCTCGCCCAGCACCGTCTCCGCCGCGCCGCGGCCGTAGACGTTGGCCGTATCGAAGAAGTTGATGCCCAGGTCGAACGCCCGGTCGACGCAGGCTCGCGTCTTGTCGGCCTCGACGCCGACGCCGTAGGTCAGCCACGAGCCGAGCGAGATTTCCGAGACTTCGAGATCGCTGGCGCCCAGCTTGCGGTACTTCATGGCCGTTCTCCCTCGCAGTCGTTTCGGACAGCATCCGATCCCGGGCGGGGCGGGCGCAAGGCCTCAGGGCAGTTTGCGGAACAGCTTTCCAAGCTGCGCCCGCCAGGCGTCGTCGTTCATCAGGTTCTCCAGCGCCGGAGCGATGCGCAGCAGCGACGCGCCGCGCATGTTCGCGTCGAGAAACCCCTCCAGCTGGGCCATCCAGGGGCCGAAGTCGTGACGCTGGTCGGGCCTGATGAACTTCCAGCTCGAATGCACCAGCCGCAGGTGGTCGTAGATCTTCTGTTCGGTGAAGCTGACGCCCTCGGCCGGCAGATACTCGAAATCGACCAGCGCGTGGGCGCTGCGATCCTCATTGGCCAGGACGTTGCCGAGGGAGGCGTCCATGTGGCTCAGCCCCGTCTCGCGGTGAAACCGGTCCAGCGTCGCACTGGCTTCCAGCAGCAGGGGCCAGATCGACTCCGCGCCCTTCACCCAGCTCATCAGCGGCCGGTAGGGCAGGTATCGGCAAAAGAGGGCGTCGGGCGCTTTCCACACCGGCTCGGGCGTCAGGCCGCTGGCGGCGCCGCGGCCGTAGACCTCGAACTCGTGCTTGATGCGCATCGACGGGCCGGCGATGCGGAACGGCATTTCGGCCGGGGGCAGGGGCCTGCGCTTGTGCGGGTTGACCAGCCGCAGGACGCCGATCTGTTCGCCGCCGGAGAAGACGTTGTAGTTGCTGTCGTGGCCGAGGTTGCCGCGCTCGACCAGTCTCGGCCGGGCCGGCAGGGCCAGCGCCCTGGCCAGCTCGTCGGCGACCTCGTTGCGCCGGTCGCGCATCCGCCATTCCCAGAACTGGGCGCGAATCCAGCGCTTGGCCGCCCTCATCCGGCCTCGCCCCGCAGCACGGCGAGGCGCGCGTAGATGGCGTCGCACTCGGCCGGCGAGAAGAACAGCGGCAGGTGCCCCATCGCCTCGGCCTCGTTGTCGGTCGAATGCAGCGGATTGTGCCAGGGGTCGAGGCCGGTCGTCTGCGCGAACCAGTCGCGCAGGCCGCGCTTCATGAACTGGCGGCCGTTGAACACGAACGGATGCACCTTGCGCTCGTCCTCCGTCGTCGGCACCGGTTCGGGATCCCAGACAACCAGCGCCCGCACAGGGTGGCCGCCGCGCCGCCACTTGCCGCCGCGCATGCGCCGGCTCGTCTTCATGCGCGTGACCCACGGGATGTCGGTCTCGGCGAGGACCTCGTACTGCTCGCGGATCTTCGCGGCCATGGCGTCGACCAGGCCTTTCCTGAGCGCGATCTTGCGGATCACGAACAGGTTCATCTCGCCATCCGGCCGGTCCGCCACGTCGGCCAGGAAGCGGCTCTTCACGTCGCGCGAGAAGTCATTGACGAGGATCGCGGCCAGCTGGCGGCGCGTCGGTTGCAGTCCGGCTTCGTGCAGCGCCGCATCGAAGGCCGCAAGCGTCAGCGGGACCTCGACCCCGGCTCGCGCCATGAGGTCGAGAAGTTCCGGCACATATTTGGAATCGCCCGACTTTTCCGGATCGAGCCGGTCGATCTTCGACCGCTCCGCCTTCTGGTAGGCGATGTGGTACATGAGGCCGTAGAGATACCCCTTCGGCGCCGATACATAGAACCGGTCGGCGAACCGCTCCCGCTCGGCCAGCATCAGGTCGGCCAGCGGCCGCGGGTAGTAGGCCTCGCCGCAGTAGGTTCCTTCGCCGGTCCCGCTGACGTCGTAGAAGTCGCATTTCACGCCCTGGCGACGGCGGAAGCGCCCGTACTTCGCCTTGATCGGCGCCAGCGCGGCGTCCTCGACGAGCAGGTCGACATCGTCCTTGCCGCCCACCGGCGGATAGCCGGCCACGAAGGCGGGGGCGTTGCGCAGCACGACGTACTTCCAGCCGGACTGCTCCAGCCAGCCGAACATTTCCGCCATGTCGGGCACGAAGATGCGCATGCCCTAGGCGCTAGAGAGATTGGCGACGGGATTCAATCGTCTTCGCGGCCCCAAAGCGCCGACGGCGGAGGATCAGGCCAGCAAGCCGGCGATGCCGCCGAAGACGGCGAGCATTAGGCCTACCCCACCCATCAGCGCCCAGCCTTGGAGGCGGATGGTCTCGCGGACCCGCAACTCCGACGCCATGATCTCGGAGCGAAGGGCGGCCCTGGTCGCCATGTCGGCAATGTCGGCCTTCGTCGCCATGTGTGCGATGTCGGCCTTGGTGGCCATGTCCGCGATGTCGGCTTTCGTCGCCATACGCGCGATATCGGCCTTGGTCGCCATGTCTGCGATATCAGCCTTCGTCGCCATGCTCGCGATATCGCTCTTGGTCGCCATATCGGCGATGTCTTCCTTCGTGGCGAGATGGCTAATGTCCAGCGGCTCGTACGCATGCTGGAACACGGCCACCACCGCCTCCGCCACGCCCTGCTCCATCCCCGCTTCGCGAAGTTGCTTGGAAGCTCTGAGCGTGTCGAAGCTGAAAGGCGTCATGGAAACAACCTAAACGGTTGTTCCCATTTTGTCCACTATTCCGCGAGCGCGGGTTCCTCGATCTCCGGCGCGCCCGGCTGCCGGGGGCCGGCGCCGTCGACCTCGAACTCGAAGGCGATCTTGCCGTCCTTGAGCACCACCTTGACGTGACCGCCCTTGGCGAGCTTGCCGAAAAGGATGTCGTCGGCGAGCGGCTTCTTGATGTGCTCCTGGATGACGCGGGCGAGGGGGCGCGCGCCATAGAGCTCGTCGAAGCCGTTCTTGGCCAGCCAGTCGGCCGCTTCGTCGGACGTCTCGATCGTGACATTGCGGTCGGCCAGCTGGGCTTCCAGCTGCATGACGAACTTCTGCACGACCTGGCGGATGATCTCCGGCGTCAGCGGGCGGAAGGCGACCACCGCGTCGAGGCGGTTGCGGAACTCGGGCGTGAACAGGCGCTTGATGGCCTCGTCGCTCTCGCCCTCCGCGCGGCCGCGGCCAAAGCCGATGGTCTGGCGCTGGGCGTCGGCGGCCCCGGCGTTGGTGGTCATGATCAGGACCACATTCCGGAAATCGACCTTCTTGCCGTTGCTGTCGGTCAGCTGGCCGTTGTCCATCACCTGCAGCAGGATGTTGTAGACGTCCTGGTGGGCCTTTTCGATCTCGTCGAGCAGGACGACGGCGTGCGGATGCTGGTCGACGGCGTCGGTCAGCTGGCCGCCCTGGTCATAGCCGACGTAGCCCGGAGGGGCGCCGATCAGGCGGCTGACGGTGTGGCGCTCCATGTACTCCGACATGTCGAAGCGCAGCAGCTCGATGCCGAGCGTGGACGCCAGCTGGCGCGCGGCCTCGGTCTTGCCGACCCCGGTCGGTCCGCTGAACAGGTAGCAGCCGATCGGCTTGTTCGGGTCGCGCAGCCCGGCCCGGGCCATCTTCATGGCGCTGCTGAGCTGGGCGATGGCCTCGTCCTGGCCGAACACGGCGCGCTGCAGGTCGTTCTGCAGCTCCTTCAGCGCCTCAGTATCGGACTTGCTGACCGACTTCGGCGGGATGCGGGCGATCTTGGCCACGACGGCCTCGATCTCCTTCACGCCGATGGTCTTCTTCCGCTTCGACTCAGGCAGCAGCATCTGGGACGCGCCGGCCTCGTCGATGACGTCGATCGCCTTGTCGGGCAGCTTGCGGTCGGTGATGTACTTCGCCGACAGGTCCACCGCCGTCTTCAGCGCGTCGTTGGTGTACTTCAGCTTGTGGAATTCCTCGTAGTAGACCTTGAGGCCCTTGAGGATCTTCAGCGTGTCCTCGAGCGTCGGCTCGTTGACGTCGATCTTCTGGAACCGGCGCACGAGGGCCCGGTCCTTCTCGAAGTGCTGGCGGAACTCCTTGTAGGTCGTCGAGCCCATGCAGCGCAGGCTGCCGCTGGCCAGGGCCGGCTTCAGCAGGTTGGAGGCGTCCATCGCCCCGCCGCTGGTCGCGCCGGCGCCGATCACCGTGTGGATCTCGTCGATGAACAGGATGGCGTTGGGGTGGTTCTCCAGCTCCTTCACCACCTGCTTGACGCGCTCCTCGAAGTCGCCGCGATAGCGGGTGCCGGCCAGCAGGGCGCCCATGTCGAGCGCGAAGATCGTGGCGCCCTCCAGAACTTCGGGCACCTGGTGGGTCACGATCTTGCGGGCCAGGCCTTCGGCGATGGCGGTCTTGCCCACGCCCGGGTCGCCGACCAACAGCGGATTGTTCTTCGTGCGGCGGCAGAGGATCTGGATCGCCCGTTCGACCTCGTTCAGACGGCCGATCAGAGGATCGACCTTGCCCTGGCGAGCCTTCTCGTTGAGGTCGACGCAATAGGCCTCGAGGGCCTCGCCGCCGGTCTTCACCGACGCCTTTTCCTCGTCAGCTTCGCTGGCGTTGGCGCCCTTGGCCTGCTTCGGCTCTGACGCGCCCGCCTTCTTGGCGATGCCGTGCGCGATGTAGTTCACCGCGTCGTACCGCGTCATGTCCTGTTCCTGCAGGAAGTAGGCGGCGTGGCTCTCGCGCTCGGAGAAGACGGCGACCAGCACATTGGCGCCGGTGACCTCGTCGCGGCCCGAGGACTGGACGTGGATGACGGCCCGCTGGATCACGCGCTGGAAGCCGGCGGTCGGCTTGGCGTCGTCGCCGTCCTCGACGATCAGGCTGCGCAGCTCGGTGTCGAGGTAGCCGGTGAGGGTCTTCTTCAACGCGGCGAGATCCACGTCGCAGGCGCTCATCACACCCGCGGCGTCCTCATCGTCCGTCAGGGACAGCAGGAGATGCTCCAGCGTCGCGTACTCGTGCTTGCGCTGGTTGGCGTAGGCGACGGCGCGGTGGAGGGTCTCTTCGAGGTTGCGCGAAAACGAGGGCAAGCTGGGCTCCTCAATCCTTTTCCATGGTGCACTGAAGCGGATGCTGGTGGCGTCTCGCGGAGTCGATCACCTGGGCGACCTTGGTCTCGGCCACCTCGTAGGTGAACACTCCACAGACGCCGACCCCGTTCTGGTGCACGTGGAGCATGATGCGGGTCGCATCTTCGCGCGATTTGTTGAAAAAGCGCTCAAGCACGTACACGACGAACTCCATCGGCGTGTAGTCGTCGTTGAGGAGAAGCACGCGGTACAACGACGGCTTCGCGGTCTTCGGACGGGTCTGTGTGACCACCGCCGATCCGGTGCCGTTCGATCCAGCGCCTGACTTCTTCTCCGCCATGAATATCCGTTCCCGGCGACCCGGGGAGGGCCGCCTTCTCGTCGATTAGATATGGAAAGCACACCGCTTTGGAAGAGGCGTCGACCCGCTATGCGCTGCTTTGGCGCGGTCGTGATCAGCTTTCCGTCCCCTTGACGCAGGGGAGGGCGGCCTTTGTCGCACGCTCAGCGGGAAATCGGCCGCCTGCGCCGGCAGGGCGGGGCCTGCGCGGCGACAGGCGCGCCCTCTCCGCGATGACGGCGCCGTTGCGGACGACTCAGTCCTCGTCGCGTCCACTGCTGCGCAGCGCACGGCCGGTGACGATCGCGCCCTTGCCGAACTTCGCCCGCAGCGCGTCAACGGCGGCTTCGCCCTTCAGCGCGCGCCGCTCGCTGTCGGCGAAGAAGTCGGCGCCGGCTTCGAATCCGTCGGTGAAGTCAGAAAGGCCGGCGCCGATCAGGCGATAGGGCTGTCCTCCGGGTTCGGCGGCCAGCAATTCGCGTGCGACCTGGAACAGCGTCTTCGCTGTCTGGGTCGGAACGGGCAGGGTGCGGCGGCGGGTGACGATCTGGAAGTCCGGACGCCGCAGCTTGAGATGGGCCACGCGGCCGGCGATGCCTTCGGCGCGGAGCTGTCGCGCGACCTTTTCGCAAAGGGGCCACAGCCGGTCCTCGAGGTCCTGGATCGACGACAGGTCCTCGTTGAAGGTGGTCTCGGCGCTGATCGTCTTGCGGCCTTCGTTGGGGTTTACGGCGCGGCTGTCGTGGCCATTCGCCAGCCTGTGAAGATGGAGGCCGTGCTGGCCGAAGCGATCGGCCAGGTCGCGCAGGTCCGCGCGCGCGATGTCGCCGACGGTGCGGTACCCGGACTTCCCGAGCGACTGGACCATCACCGGCCCGACCCCCGGCAGGATGCCCGCCGGTCGCGTCGCGAGGAACGACACCGCCTCAGCCGCCCCGATCACGGAGAAGCCGCGTGGCTTGTCGAGGTCCGAGGCGATCTTGGCCAGGAACTTGTTGGGCGCCAGGCCGATGGACACGGTCAGCCCGATCTCCGCCTCGATCTCAGCCTGCAGTTTCGCGAGGGTCACGGCCGGCGGCGCGCCGTGAAGCCGCTCGGTGCCGGTGAGGTCCATCCACGCCTCGTCCAGCGACAGTCCCTGGACCAGGGGCGTCAGGTCGCGGACCTTGCCGAAGATGCGCTTGCTCTCGGTCCGGTACTTGACGAAGTCCGGCTTGATGATGGTCGCCTGCGGGCACAGCCGCCGGGCCTTGAACATGGGCATGGCCGAGCGCACGCCGCTCATGCGGGCGATGTAGCAGCAGGTGGTCACGACGCCGCGCACGCCGCCGCCGACGATCACCGGAACATCGCGCAGTTCCGGCCGGTCGCGCTTCTCGACCGAGGCATAGAACGCGTCGCAATCCAGGTGCGCGATGCTGAGCGTCGCCAGCTCCTCGTGCCGCAGCACCCGCATCGAGCCGCAGGACGGGCAGCGCCGCGGCTGATCCTCGCTCGTCCGGAAGCAGTCGCGGCAGAGCGCCTTCATCGCCGGGCGGCTCCGCCACGCGCCGTCATCCCACGGCCGTCCGCAGCGCCGGCCCGAGCGTCGTCCAGTCGACGTGGAAGTCGTGGCGCTCCGGGGCCACCGGGGCGAACGGCCGCAGCCGGTCGTCGGCGATGATCTGGAACCGCTTCACGGCAGGGGCGGTCTCGGCGGAGGATTCGAGGTTGGGCAGCAGGTCGTCGATGAAGCAGGCGGGGCCGGCCGTCAGCCCGCTCATCTCCCGGATGGCCGGTCCCTTAAGGCCCGAGTGGAGGATCATCGGATAGTCGAACCCGTGCGTGCTCAGCCAGCCGGTGCGCGACTCGAGCGCGTGCGCCGGCGCGTTGGTCAGGATCACGACGCCGGCCCGGGTCGACAGGGTCGCCAGGGCGTCGGCCGCCCCCGCGACCGGGTCGAGGTCGTCCGCGCCGTCCTGGAAGAAGGCGTCGAACAGCCGCTTGCCGGTCTCCATGTCGAGGCACTCGCTCTCGCCGGGGCGGTAGATGTTCTGGAACAGCGCGAAGCGGTCGATCCGCATCTCGTAGCCGTGCCGGCCGACGTACCGTTCGAAGCCCGCCATGAAGTGCGCGAGGACCTCGTCCACATCGACGATCAGCAAGGGCGCGTCGGGCCGGATGGAGAGGTCGGAGATGGCGAGGGCGCGGGTCAATTCAGGTTAGCTCGGGTTTAAGGATATTCGGGGACTACTGCCGTGAAGAGATTGCGGCGAGTCGCGCGCCGCCAGGATGTCCGGGGTTCAGGTCCGTAGATGGCCAAGAAGGTCCTCATCGTCGAGGATAATGAGCTCAATATGAAGCTCTTCCACGACCTGCTCGACGCGCAGGGCTACGAGACCCTGCAGACGCGCGAGGGGCTCGCGGCGCTGGCGCTGGCGCGCGAACACCGCCCGGACCTGATTCTGATGGACATCCAGCTGCCGGAGATCTCCGGCCTTGAGGTCACCAAGTGGCTCAAGGAAGACGATGACCTGAGCCACATTCCGGTGGTGGCGGTGACCGCCTTCGCGATGAAGGGCGACGAGGAGCGGATCCGCGAGGGCGGCTGCGAGGCCTACATCTCCAAACCCATCTCGGTGTCGCACTTCCTCGACACCATCAAGCGGCTGCTGGACTAGGAGAGGGCAGGCATGAGCGCGCGCATCCTGGTCGTCGACGACATCGAAGCGAACGTGAAGCTGCTCGAGGCCAGGCTGACGGCCGAGTACTACGAGGTGCTCACCGCCAGCGACGGGCCCACGGCCCTGGCGCTGGCTGCGTCCGAGAAGCCTGACATCGTGCTGCTGGACGTGATGATGCCGGGCATGGACGGCTTCGAGGTCTGCCGCCGGCTGAAGGACGACCCGGTCACCCGCCACATCCCCGTCGTTCTGGTGACGGCGCTGGACGGCCGCAGCGACCGCATCACCGGCCTGGAGGCCGGCGCTGACGAGTTCCTGACCAAGCCGATCGACGACGTGATGCTGTTCGCCCGCGTGCGCAGCCTGACCCGGCTGAAGCAGGTGGTCGACGAGCTGCGGGCCCGCGAGGCCTCGGGCCGGCGGATCGGGGTCATCGCCGGCGCCGCCGCCCGGCTGGGCGGGACCGGCGGCCGCGTCCTGGTCCTCGACGACAACGAGCGCCAGGCGCAGCGGCTGATGGCCGAGCTGGCGGTCGAGCACCGGCCGGTCGCCGAGAGCGACCCGGACAAGGCGCACATGACGGCGCGCGGACCGGTCGACCTGATCGTCGTCAACGCCACCGCCCGCGGCTTCGACGGTCTGCGGTTCGCGGCCAACATCCGCTCGGACGAGGCGACCCGGCACCTGCCGATCCTGGCCATCGTCGATCCCGACGAGCGCCAGCGCGTGGTCAAGGCGCTGGAGATCGGCGTCAACGACATCCTGACCAAGCCGATCGACCCCCAGGAAATGGCGGCCCGCGCCCGGACCCAGATCCGCCGCAAGCGCTACACCGATTTCCTGCGCGACAATCTCGACCAGTCGCTCGAGCTGGCCGTCACCGACCAGCTGACCGGCCTGCACAACCGCCGCTACATGGAGGGCCAGCTCGGCGCCCTCGTGAAGCGCGCGGCCCACGGCGGCGACCCGGTGTCGGCGCTGATGATCGACATCGACCACTTCAAGAAGATCAACGACAACTTCGGCCACGACATCGGCGACGAGGTGCTGCGCGAGTTCGCGATCCGGGTCGCGACCAATGTGCGCGCCATCGACCTGCCGTGCCGCTACGGCGGCGAGGAATTCACGGTCATCATGCCCGGCGCCCGGCTGGACGACGCAAAGCGGGTGGCCGAGCGCATCCGGCTTCACGTCGCGGGCTCGCCGTTCCGCGTCGGCGCCGAATCCCTCACGGTGACGATCTCGGTCGGCGTGGCCTGCACGCTGGGCGAGGGCGATACGCCCGAAGCGCTGCTGAAGCGCGCGGACGAGGCCGTCTATGAGGCCAAGGCCGGCGGCCGGAACCGGGTCATCGCCCGGGCGGCCTGATATCCACAGGTTCCGGATCATGGTCCCCGCCGGGACTGACGTCGCATCTGGCGCCCGACACAGGGTTTGGTACTGCTTGCGCAGGGGGTTGTTGTTTCTCGCGGGGGCGGCAGAGCGATGTCGTACGCTTGGCGAAGGGCGAGCGCGCCCCTGGCCGTAGGCCTTGGACCGTCCGTGGTCGCCATCACGGTGCTGCGCAACTGGCATGGCTGGGAGGCGGCGCCTTTCTGGCTGGACGACCTGGGCGCCGGTGTCGGCCTTCTGGCGGCGGGCGTCTTCGCCCTCAAAGACCAGGACAGCCTCAAGGGGCGGTTGCTCAGCGCCGCCTACGGCGTCGCCGTCGCCGTGCTGTGGGCTTCCCTGTTCGAGCACACCGCGGGGCTGCATTCGGCCAACGTCACGGGCTGGACCCCGATCCCGGTTCTCAGTCGCGTGCTGACGCTGGTGGCGCTGATCCTGGCCGGCGGCGGGTTGCTGGCCAGCCTGCCCAGCAAGCGGCCGGCCTTCGTCGGCACCCGGCCGGAGCCGGAAAAGAAGAAAGCCCGGCGGTGACGCCGGGCTTTTCCGTGTGATCGCAGTGGGCCGCAAGGCTCCTACTTGATCTTGCCTTCCTTGAACTCGACGTGCTTGCGCGCGATCGGATCGTACTTCTTCAGCACCATCTTCTCGGTCTTGGTGCGCGCGTTCTTCTTGGTCACGTAGAAGAAGCCGGTGTCCGCCGTGGAGTTCAGACGGATCTTGATGGAAGCCGGTTTGGCCATCGATGGAATCCTTCGGTAGCCGCGTGGGCCGAAATGAGAGGCGCGGAAAATACTCAGCGACGGCTGGAAGTCAATGTCTGTCGCGGCTAGCGTCAGGCCATGATCCGCTTCGTCGTCGTTCTCTCCGGCCTGCTGCTCCTGGGCGGCTGCGCGAGCCTTGGTCCGGCGCGCCCGGCCGACGCCTTCTTCGAGCGCCTGCGGGGGCTCTGCGGCAAGAGCTTCGCCGGCCGGGTCGTCACCACCGATCCCGCCGACGCCGCCTTCGCCGGCAAGCCGCTGGTCATGCGCGTCGCCGACTGCAGCGATTCGCAGGTCCGCATCCCGTTCGCCGTCGGCGAGGACCGGTCGCGGACATGGGTGGTCACGCGCACGGACAAGGGGCTCCGGCTCAAGCACGACCACCGGCACGAGGACGGCGCGGAGGACGAGCTGTCGCAGTACGGCGGCGACACCGACACCCCGGGCTCGGCGGCCCGGCAGGCGTTTCCGGCCGACGCCTTCAGTCGCACGCTGTTCCTCGCCAAGGGCAATCCGGCGTCCGTGGACAACGTCTGGGCCATGGAGGTCCACCCCGGCGCGACCTTCGCCTATGAACTGCGGCGGCCCAACCGCTTCTTCCGGGTCGAGTTCGACCTTTCGAAGCCACTCTGACCTCAGGCCAGGGGCTTCACCAGCGCCCTGCCGCGCCGGTAGGTCATCAGGAACGGCGGCGCCTCGGCCTGCAGCGACCGCAGGATGGCCTCGGTGATGTCGAACAGCGGCAGGTTCAGCGCCTCGTCCAGCGGTCGCCACGCCAGGTCGGCCAGTTCGGGCGTCGCCGCCGCCTCGCCCTGGGCGAGGTCGGCGTCGGCGACGAAGAAGCGGGCGTGGAAGCGGACCGGACTCTCGGTCGGGGTGATCGCGCGGGCGGCGATCGACAGGGCGGCGTGATCGGGCGGCAGGACCAGGCCGGTCTCCTCCGCGGTCTCGCGGATCGCCGCCGCCGCCAGGGCCGCCGCCAGCCGGGGCTCCGCCGCGGCCCGGCGCACGCAGGCCTCGCCGAGCGCGCTCGCCGCCGGCCGGTCGAAGTCGGCGCGGTCGAGCTTGCCGCCCGGGAACACGAACACGTCGGGTGCGAAGCGCGAGCGGGCCGGCCTGCGACCCATGAGCACGGTCGGTCCCGCCCGCTCGCGTCGCAGCAGGATCAGGCTGGCGGCGGGCTGTGGCCGGACGCCCCGGGTCACAGGTGCTCCAGCCGCCGGGCGCCGTTCAGGAAGCGCATGAACGGGATCGGCCTCGGACCCGTCGAGAGCCGCTCGGCGATCTCGGCGACCACAAAGCGGGTGATGTTCGGCAGGTCCAGCGCCTCGACCTCGGCGAGGTCGACCCAGGCGATCTCGTCGAGCTCGCCGCAGTCCGGCCGCCGCTCGAGGCTGATCAGCGACTCGGCCTCGGCCATGAAGAACCGGGCGTCGAAGCGCTTGGGCCGGTAGGGCGGCGTGATGGCGCGGGCCACATAGTCGAGCGCGGACAGATCGGGCAGGGCGCCGGCTTCCAGGAACGGCCGCCAGGGACCAGCGCCGGGCCGGGGCGGCGCCGCCTTGGCCAGCAGCAGCCCGACTTCCTCGAACGTCTCGCGGATCGCGGCGAGCCCGAGCGCGCGCGGGAGCAGGGGACTGGCGTGACGGGCGGTCAGCTGCAGCTTGGTCGCCACCTCCGGTCGCAGGTCGCCGGCCGCCGGCGCGACGAAGTCGCTGCGGTCGATGCGTCCTCCGGGAAAGACCCACTTTCCCGGCATGAAGCTGTGGCCCTTGTTCCGCCGCCCCATCAGCAGCCGGGGCTGCGGCCCGTCCCGCCGGACGACGATGAGGGTCGCCGCATGCCGCGGACGGACGCTTCGGGCCCCTGCCTCGCGCATCGCGCCGTCGCTGCGGGGATCGTAGTTCGGGTCGAGCACCGGTCCGGTCATGAGCCAAGCATAGGCCCGGTCGGAAGGGCGTGGAAACCGTGACCCTGCGTCATTCGGACGGTCGCGGCGGCGCCGGGTAGAGGATGGGCGGCTCCTGCGGCCTGAGGATCAGGATCGACAGGTCCCGGTCTGGCGTCCAGTTGCGCTTGCGCACCTCGAAGGTGGTTGGGCCGATCTTCGTCACGCCGCTGGCGCAGAAGCTGACCAGGTTGGCCGGGTCGCCCTTGTCGATGACCATCCGGAAGTCGCCGATGGGACCGGCCCAGTTGCCGCCTGTCTTCAGGATGTAGGAGACCCGTTGCTCGTTGAAGGGCGGGTACTCGAACCTGCCCTGCGCCTTCTTCACGCCGGCCAGGAGGGCGCTGTCGATACAATACCGGTCGCGGGTTTCGGCCCACTCGGGCGTGGTCATGAAGGACGGCGCGCCGACGATAGTACCGACCGAGCTGCCGGTGGCGGGCTTGTAGCGATGCTCGACGACGACCTCGCGGCCGGCCGGGAAGGTCTGCTCCCAGTGGAAGGTGGTCTTCAGGATCCAGGCCGGGTTCCAGTGCTTTTCCCAGCCCTTGCCGCTGTCGTATTCGTCCGGCACGGCGATCCCGAGGCGCTCGGCCTCGGCCTTGTCGGCGGCCGAGAGCGCATCCAGGCGCTCGACCATGCCGTCGACATGCAGCGACAGCGGGATGCCGCGGGAAGCCAGCCATCCCGTGACCTCGCGATCCCCGACGAAGGCGCGCTGCTCGACCGCCATGGCCACCGGCTTGTCGTCGACCCGCGTGACGAAGGCCAGCAGGTTCGCCGGATCGTCGCCGCCGGGGATGTGGGT